>SYAZ01000054.1 GCA_005788815.1 Actinomycetota bacterium
ATTCCCAGCATCTTCGCCAATAGTTCACGTTTCGTGCCATCTGTGAAATGGTCTGGGTCTCTCGAAGAGTCGTTGGTGTACGCGTGATGACGCATGTGACCCCCACGGTGAGAGCCGAAAGGAATCAGCAAAGGAATTGAACACAATTTGCCGATGAAGTCTTCACCCCAACGCCCACGGGTCTCTTTGCCCCAGATGTTTTTATGCACGGCTTCATGCATGGGCATGTAGAAGGTGGCTGCAAAAAATGTGTTCAGCACTAGCCCGACCCAGAGTGAAACTGCCCCAGTAAGTCCGAGGTACAGCACCACACTCCAGCCAATAGCAAAAGCTAAAAATGTCAGAACAATGCGTGGCTGAAAACTTCCCCAGTATTTCTTTGCAATCTCATTCTCTGCTTGCAGAATGGCGCGCCGATCTGCACTGGCAATGGCAGCTGCATCAGATGTTGCGTTGTCAAAGATGTTTTCAAGTGCATCTGGGTCTGGCGTATTTGTTTCAATCATGGAGTAGTCCTTAGTCGGGCGTTGTGTATGTATTTTCAAATTCGTCTTGCAGCACTGTAGCAATATGACCAGTGGTATCGACCACTAATTCTTCATCAAGGATTCGAGATCGATAGGTCCAGCCTTCGGGTAGAGAAAGCCGTTCACCCAAAGTTGCCAAGTTGCCTTGATTGATGGTGGGATCTACACCAATGCAATAGGCCTGCATTACATACGCCTTGCCTTCTGGATTCACTAACTCGTATACAACAGAGCCAGCGTCCCAGAAGAACACAGCTCCACGGTTTACATGGCGCTCCATATACGGCACTGTTACTGGTGATTCCCCTTTGCCAAATTCAATAAGTGCAATCCGGCGCATAGTAAGACCATTGAAGTCTTTGAGAATCGGCTCGACTGGAGCAATCTTTGACCCAAGTCCGTCCAACATCCAGTGCCGGGGGCCATTCAACTTCACAACGAATGCACCCATCTCATCCTTGATTGCAGTGGCATCCAGGGTGTCCCATAACTCGGCCGGACAATCATTCAGCATCTGTGTGCCATAGACCTCAGCTTGAATCTCGTCGCCCTTAATGAACACAGCAAGAACTTCGCCGTAACGCACTCCGCGCATATTCGAAATCAACCGTTGTTGTGTCGAAGCCATCCTGGCAACTCCCTTCAAGAGAACACCACCAAACTATTCCATCTTCACGACAGAGTCCCCAGACGCCCCGAGTACTTTCTATTCTCTTTCACCTACTGAGCCTCTACGGCGCCGATTAGCCTGAATACCGAACTACCAAGGGGTACACCATGTCTGAGACACCACGCATCAAGCACAACTACGGCAAGATCAATAAGGAATACGGAATGTTCCTGGCCACGCGCCCTCCCGAAGAAGATGGCCCTATCTACATGGTGAACCTCATGAAGTACCACGAAGTAGCCCAGTACGAAGAAGATGCCGGCGTTGACAAAGCAATCAGTGGGCGCGAAGCAGACGACCGTTACAACCCAGCCAAAGTTCTCAACAAGATCGGTGCAGACATTGTGTTCGCTGGCGATGTTCTGAAGAACCACGTCGGCACCGAGGACTGGGATCGCATTGCAGTTGTTCGTTACGCAACACGCAAGTCGTTTATCGATATGCAGTCGCGTCCAGACTTTGGCGAGAAGCACAAGCACAAAGCTGCTGGCATGTTGCGCACAATCATCATCGGTTGTCGTCCAGAAGATGCAGCGATTGATAACAATGGTCGCCCAGATGGCGCACTCTCAAAAACTGTGATGATGGTTGTTCGCCAAACTTCAGATCGATCAGTTGCTTATGCCGCCATTCCTGGCGCAGCAAACTACGCAGCAGAAGGCACCATCATTGGCGATGAACGCCTATGGGACACAGTGCAATTCTTAGTGGTTGACTCAGAAGATGCGGCTACCGCTGCAGCATCACAACTGAAAGGTTGCGAGGCTGGCTCTAGCTTCGTAATGACATTGCGTGTTTCACTCGACGCAATGACTTCAGTAATGCAATAACGCGTTATCCGCGTCCTGCCATTCCTGCCCCCACAGTAATTGTTGCGGTATCACGCACAATTCGAGCCATCAGGTGACCACGAATAACTTGTAATGCTGCATCTGCTTCAGAATGGCCTGCGCGTTGCAAGACGTCTAAATCTGTAATGCAATCTTGTAACGCATACCCAAGTTCGCGGTGTGCGGCACGAATTGGCTCTTGATCTGGCGGCATTGGCACATCTGCCTTAGCACCTAATGTGGCTGCGCGTTCCCGGATGCGATCTGCTTCTGGGCCGTTGACACTTCCCAATACTGCAGCAGTCTCGCGCAAGACTTTCGTCATACCGTTGTGTTCTTCGGCAACATAGGTGTCGTATACCGGCATAACTTGTCGCACCTCTTGAATGAGTGACTGCAGCATTTGGCACATTGTGTAGGCCTTTGGGCTACCCACGTGGGGCATAATTTCATTTTGTAGTGCGGCGATAAAACCTTCAAGAAGGTCGTCGACGGTTGGACTGGTCATCATGCTGGAACCCCCGTGTATCCCATCAGCTGCGACATCAACGGAAACGCAGGAATGCTTGATTGAGCTACGTAATAAGGAAGCAACAACATGTACTCCTTATTCACGCGGCGTGAAACGAATTGCTGCACTGGCACTGCAATCTGCATAGTGCCGAACAAAGTGAAATATCCAAGTTCTTCGGGCGTAATGTCGTTACCAGTGAGCTTGTTGTAATACGCAAGGAAACCGCCCTCTTTCTTGGGGTAGTCCATCACGTGCGTATTGCTCACCGCATCCATCAAAACCATCCAGCCAAGATCTTCACGAGGGTCTCCCACTCGGCTCGCTTCCCAGTCGATGAGTGCTGACACTTGACCGTTCTCGTACAAGAAGTTCGCGGGATTGAAATCACCGTGGACAATGGCAAGTGGCATAGGTCGCGGCTTGTTGCGACGCAATGTGTAAATGGCATCAAGTGCAATCATCAACATTGGGTCGTAGTTCAAAGAGGTATATGAGGTTGCGAAAAATTCAATTGTGGAATCCATAAATGCCTCCCATGACTTGATGTCTATGCCTCGATTGAATGGGTCAGTCAGTGCGCCATCGGGGTCAATCTTGTCGATTGCGCAACTATGCAGTTCAACAAGCACCTCACATAAATGTTTGACGACTGCTTCAGCTTGGTCTTCATCTGGACCACCATTAAACAACGCAGAAGTTTGGCCACTTCCACTTGCACGCTCAATAAGCATTGCCGGATGTCCGAACGGTGCGGGGTCCATTTCGTATCCGTAACTACGACTAACAGGAATGGTGGTGCGTAGACGCAAAGACTCGATGAGGTTGTGCTCGACCGAACGATCGGTGTGCAAAATTGCTTCTACGTCTGGTGGATCTTTACGCAAGATAAGTGGAAGCACTTCCTCACCACCGTTGCGCGTCACTCGCGCATCACATTTGAATGTTTCTCGCGAGAATCCGCCGGCGATTTGCTCAAAGCCTTCAATTGAGACGTTTGATATCTCTGGCAAGATCTGCTGCATTAATGCCGCGACTGACTGCTCCATGGATTCCCCCGAACACTTGGCGTACAAGGAATCTATGACCTAGGTCACATCAATGTCAACCTAGCGTTCACCAGGGGTTCAACTGTTAATGGTCTATGGGAATCGGTTCGGAGATACTCGATCAACATCCACTTGCGCCGCGCCGTGCTCTACTGGCACTTGCCCTCGCACCAAGAAGGCCCCGTATTCAGCGAGCCCTGGCCCCATTTGTATGCCGTACCCACCTTGGCCGCAGAACCAAAAGAAATTCGGCTCATCCGATCGCGACCCAACAACAGGTGACCGGTCGGGAGCAAACGTTCGCAAGCCAGCCCATGCCGTATCTATAGAACGAATGTTGAAAGTTGTTACCTCGTTCACCGACTCAATTGCTTGCGCAACATCAATTTCTTCTGGGCGTGCATCACAAGGTTCCGACAATGTCTCATCTGCCGGTGACCCAAGAAGAACGCCATGGTCAAGACCGAAGTAATACGCCTCGGGTGTCCCGAATACCATTGGCCCACGACCAAGTGCCGGGTCGACCTTCGTGGTGAAAATAGTGCGACGTAAAGGCATGAGCCCAACTGGTTTGCAATTGGCCATAGCGGCCACCACATCTCCCCATGCACCCGCAGCATTAACTACGAGATCACATTCCCACGTTTCATCTCCAGACGACACAACACAGGGATTTCCAGGGGCAATCGCATCGACGCGTTTGTTTTTCACAATCACTCCACCATTGGCTGCAATCTCACGCACGTACGTTTGGTGCAACGACGCAACGTCAATCGCAGAACCTGTCTCGTCAATCGCAGCGGCGGCAACTGCATCGCGTTGCAAATATGGACACAATGTGAAAGCATCTTCAACGTCAATCATGTGCATTGTTGGTGTCTTTGAAACAATGTCTCGCAACGCATCTGCTCGATCTGCACCAGCGATCTGTAGAAAAGCACGAGGCTCTAGCAATTCAACTTCGTACTTTTCGGAACGCTCTTCATACAGAGTAATACTTCGCTGCGTTAGTTCTCGTACAATTTTGTTGCCATACCCAGGGAGCAACACTGCTGCCGATCGGCCAGTGGTGTGATGCGCAAGAGTCTCTTCTGCCTCAATCAGGACAATGTCGTGGTTGTGGCTGAGTTCACCAGCAATAGATACACCAGCGATTCCCCCGCCAATTACTACTACTCGTCTTCTTCCAGACACCACAAGACCTCCAACCCCAACGGTAGTACCGCAGATGAAGAAGCGTCACGCAGGTGACAAAACTCTGACTATTGGCGATTCATTTCTGCTTTTGCCTCTGCTGAAGCCACATCGGGCTTTGCCCGGCTTGACTCGAGAACTATCTCATGCAGGTCACCCGTGTATTCGTATGGCGCTGCATAGCGAGTAGATACGGCCGAACCGTGGTCGTAACCCACGCTTGGTCCGAGCGAAGAGATCATCCTCATATAAAGAGGTACTTGAACAGAGCCTACAGAGACGCCATCAATCTCAATCTCCAAATTCCCGGCCATGCCGTCACCTCGGCGCAACTTCACGCGGAATTCGTGATCTCCATCTGGGATGACAGAAGATGATTCGACAATGGCGTGATCTCCAAATGCGTTGTAGTCAAGAACGAGTCGATCGTTCTGTACGAATAATGAAACACCTGAGTTCTGAGACCCAGTTGCATACAACACTCCCTCATCACCCTTCTTATAAGTGACAACGGCGACGAGGTCGACGTTACGGCCACCTAAACCACCACTTGCCTGACCAGGCATTGGTGACATTGGCGGACGATACACATAACGACGATCTTCTGGGTGTGGTGAATTCTTTCGATAGCGCGCACCAAAGAGTTCAACACCGCGATCATCAAGCGGCAACACACCATGGATTTCGGCTTGTTCCCACCAATGCGCAACCATCTCATCGAGTTTTGCTGGTTCTTTCTCCGCAAGGTCGTTCGTTTCCGAACGATCCTTTGCAATGTGGAACAGCTCCCACTTTTCATCTGCATATGGCTGACCAGCAGTGTGCTTCAGAACTGCTTTCCACTCTCCCGCAACAATGGCCAAACTTCCGCCATTCTCAAAATACTGAATGGTGTTTGTTGCCGGCGCAGAAGCGTCATTCAAGAATGATTTGAATGAGTGCCCAGTGACTGGCATTTGTTCAAGACCCTTGCGAACCGTGGGTGGCGTCACACCCAAAATGTCGTACACAGTCGGAACAATGTCTGCAACAAATACGAACTGGTCGCGCTTTGTTCCGCGTTGTTCTTTCGCGATTCCATTTGGCCAATGCATAACCATTGGTACGTGCACACCGCCTTCATGCGTGTTCTGCTTGTACCAGCGGTACGGAGTGTTACCCACTTGTGCCCAGCCCCACGGATAGTTCGTATGGCTGTTTGGGCCGCCAATTGTGTCAATGTTCGCAATGGCTTGGTCTGGTGTTTCGAAGATGCCGTTGAAGAATTTCATCTCGTGCATAACACCAAACGGGCCACCCTCTTGAGACGCGCCGTTGTCTGCGTGTACAACCAAGATGGTGTTATCCAATTGACCTAATTTGCGAAGACCTTCAACGAGTCGGCCAATCTGATCGTCGGTGTGATCCAAGAATGCTGCAAAAGCTTCCTGCAAACGCGCAGCTAGGCGGCGTTCGTTTTCAGACAGTTCGTTCCATGGCTGTACGCCAGGGTTACGTGGTGAAAGTTCAGTATCGGGAGGAATAACACCAGTAGCAATCTGCTTCTTGAACCAACGCTCACGAACAACGTCCCAACCTTCATCAAATTTGCCACGGTATTTTTCCATGTAAGCAGCAGGTGCTTGGTGTGGTGCATGTGTCGCGCCAAATGGCATATACCCAAAGAATGGTCGGTCAGGGCGCACACCTTTAAAGTCAGCAATTATTTTCAGCGCTTGGTCAACCAAGTCTTCCGACAAGTGGTAGCCGTCTTCTGGGCCAGCTGGTGGATCAATGGGATGATTGTCCGCAACAAGTTCTGGATAGAACTGATCAGTTTCACCATCGAGGAATCCGTAGAAACGATTGAAACCGCGAGCGAGTGGCCACTGATCAAAAGGTCCTGCTGCCGAGCACTGTTCCATTGGGGCCAAGTGCCATTTACCGCAGACAAACGTGCCGTAACCGGCATCACCCAAAACTTCAGCGATTGTTGCTGCATGATTTGAAATATGACCAAGTTGGTTTGGGAAACCAGTAATGAAGTTCGACACTGTGCGCATACCAACGGCATGGTTGGCACGACCGCTGAGAAGTGCCGCGCGAGTTGGCGAACACAACGGGGTTACGTGAAAGTTAGTGAACTGCAATCCATTGGCAGCAAGTGCGTCGATATTCGGAGTGTCGATATCTGACCCGAAGCAACCCATCTGAGCAAACCCAGTGTCATCAAGCAATACAAAGATTACGTTTGGCGCGTCTTCCCCTGGATGAGCCGGCGTGGAGAACCACGGCTCAGAATCCTTGACATAGCGACCAATCTTGCCTTCGAAGCCATACGTGTTAGTCATAAATCCCCCTTGATGGAATAGCACTATCTTTCCCTATTTATAGGGGAACGGCCCTACTCCCACGAGAATAGATGCTGTTCCGAACGGACTGCCACAGAAACCCTGGGGAGTCGTAAGTTTTAAACCTAAGGGAGAGCCATGCATTTTGAGATTGACCGCACCAACATTACGAAGCATCGTTTTGTAGAAACATCCGTACCTTCATTGCAGGATGGTGAAGTTGCTCTTGCTCTGCAGGAGTTTGCACTCACATCCAACAATGTGAGTTACGCACTCAGTGGCGACTTTCTTGACTACTGGGGATTCTTCCCTACTGAAGATGGTTGGGGTCGCCTTCCAGTAATGGGATTCGGCGTCGTCACTGCATCGGCAAACGCAGACATTGCCGTGGGTACTCGCTACTTCGGATTCTTCCCAGCTGCTAATCACCATGTTGTTCTTGCCTCTGCAACAAGTGGTGGCTTTGTTGACATCGGTGCACATCGTGAAAAACACGCCATGGCATATCGCACGTTCGACAGAGCAGCGGATGATGCAACGCCAGGCGATCATGCATACCTGTTGTTGCGTGGTCTCTTCATGACTTCATTTCTTGCAGAAGATTTCCTGTTCGACAATGGAATGTTCGGCGCAGGACAAATTGTTATCAGTAGTGCCTCCAGCAAAACAGCCATTGCACTTGCCCACAGCATTCGTGCACGTGGCAACACACACTGCATCGGTCTCACCTCAAGCGGAAATGTCGACTTTGTAAATGCAGTGAACTTGTACGACGAAGTCGCAACATACGACAGCATCTCTTCACTCGCCGACTGGGCTCCCACCGTGTACGTCGATATGGCCGGAAATCTCTCTGTCACATCTCAAGTGCATGAGCATTTTGGTGATGCACTGAAATACTCATGTGCGATTGGCGCAACACATTGGGATCAAGGTGGATCAAAGTCAACTCTCTCAGGCGTGCAGCCACAGTTCTTCTTCGCGCCATCTCAAATTACTAAACGCGGAAATGAATGGGGACGCGAAGTTCTCAATGACCGCCTTGAAACTGCACTGCAAACGTTCACCACGGATTCTCGGCGTTGGATGAAAGTCGAAGAATCTCGCGGTCCGGACGCATTATCCAATGTGTACAACCAACTGGTCTCTGGCTCTGTCAAGCCCGAAGCCGGACACATCATTTCTCTATAAACAACTACCTAAGGAATACACAATGTCTCCAAATAAGCCCGGATACGGAAAAGTCAACAAGGAATATGGCATGCGCATGTTCAACACCAAGCCAGAAGATGATGGCCCAGTGTGGATGGTGAACTTCATGAAATACAAGGAAGAAGCAACGTATTCAGACGGTTCACGCGGCATCTCTGGTCGTGAAGCAGATGACCTATATGCACCCGTTGAGATTCTTGAAGAACTTGGCGCTGCCATCCCATTCGTAGGTGATGTTGTATTACAGCTTGCAGGCCAAGACCACAAATGGCACCGCATCGGTGTTGTGAAGTACCCATCACGTCAAGCATTCCTCGGTATGCAAAATCGCCCAGACTTTCAAGTGAAGCACGAGCACAAGGAAGCCGGCATGGACTTCACATTCGTGATTGGATCACAACCAGTGAATCTCGACCCTTCCTACCGAGTTGATTTCGAGGGCTGGGACAAAGTTGAACATGCGCCCACAGCAGAAGACGGCCCCATCATGGTGGTACACCTTCTGAAGTTTGTTCAAGGTGGTCGACAGGGTGGCATGGAGGAATACCAATCTTCAGCTTTCAAGGTGGCTCAGAAACATGGCGGTGGCGCAGCAGCCATCTTCACTGTTGAAGGAACAATCATGGGCGACGGACGTGAATGGGACGAAGTTCGCTTCATTGCATATCCATCGCTACGTTCATTCATGGCCGTCGTGAACGACCCAGAACGAATTGCAGTCCAAGGTGAACACCGCAACACCGCAATTGCAGACACATACACAGTTGTTGTTCGACCAACGAAAGATACGTTTACGTCGCAAGGTCCAATCTGATGGAAGTAATGCGAACCCCCGATAGTTGTTTTGAGAATCTTCCCGATTACAACTTTGCACCGCACTACACAACCATCACTGCCACAGACGGCACTGCGCTTCGTTTTCATTTTGTTGATGAAGGCCCACGCAATGCAGCACCAATTGTGTTAATGCATGGCAACCCCTCTTGGTCATACCTGCATCGCCACATGATCACAGGACTTGTTGCACTCGGTCATCGCGTACTGTCGCTTGACCTCATGGGTCTTGG
>SYAZ01000055.1 GCA_005788815.1 Actinomycetota bacterium
GCCAACTCGCTGCCACGCCTGTTAACTATTGCAAGTACCGATGCACCACGAGACACGACAAGGTCGACAGTTCTGTTTGTATCTGTAGTGGTTCCACTTTGACTCACCGCAATAACAAGCATGTCGGACATCTCTGTTGACATAGCGAATCCTGATAATTCAGTAGCAGTGAGAGCTTCAACGTGAATAGACGAATCAAGCAATGAGCCAAGCACTGGAACTAGTGATGTTCCGGCGACTGCCGCGGTTCCTTGACCAATGATGCGAATTCGCTTGATAACACCGGACCGAATTTTCTCAACAATCGCTGAAGGCAACGTGAATTCGTCTAACTCAGGAACGAGCAGGCCGTTTTTTTCTACTGTGCGACCACGAATTGTCTTTCGAAAACTACGTGGTGCTTCACGAATTTCCTTGAGCAAGAAGTGCGGTGCATCTCCACGATCAATATCGCGAGTAGTGACTTCAGCAATCTGTATATCTGCGGCAACAAGCGCAATGGGTGTTCCGTCGTAGGCAAACATAGAAATTCCATCTAATGTTCCTGCCCCTGCCTGGGAGAGACGCACTACTTGACCGCGAGAACTTGGCTGATCTTTATGTAAGGGAGTCTCTCCATCAAGACGGATGTATTGAAGAGTTTCTTCTACTGTTCCGTACGGCTCACTTGCCACGATGAATCGGTCTTCTGCAAGACCTACATACAACCCCTGGCCACTGCCATTTAACGCAAGGAACATCTCGCCAGGTTCATCGGCCGAGACATACCCAATCGCAACACTTCCCTCGAACTGCGTGACCGCATTAAGAAATGCATCAAGAGAAGTTGCATCGTGACTCCGACCTCGATCAACAAGTGCTGGAATGACCTTTGCATCAGTAGTGATGGGATCAGCAAAACGAAGATTGTGGCGCACTTTTAGGTCGGCATGATTATCTACGTCGCCATTGAGAACTGCAACAGAGACCGAATCATTTCCACCAGCAATTTCTTCGCCATTGACTGGGTGTGCGTTAGGTTCCGAGATAATTCCGACGCTTGCCCAACGCGTATGGCCAAGAACCGCAGTTTGCGCATCTGGAACAGACAAGACCCGGCGCAATAAATCATCTGCAGCCACTTGTTCGCGAATGTGTTTGGTGTTGTCGCCAAGTTCGCCAATCTCGGCTGCTGCTTTATACACAAAGACAATTGTTGATCCGCGATGGCGCACGCTTCCACTGGCAAAGAGTGGATCTAATGTTCTCTGGGATACCGCCTCTTGTAGGTCGTTTGCCATCTGCGTGAATGATGCAGACGACACGAGAACGCTGATGCCTGCAGAATCTCGACCACGTACTTCCATACGATCGAGTGCAGAGAGCGACTGTTGAATACTGAGATACCCAGCAAGTGATGATTCAGAAGCGTTGCGACCAGCCAATGCGTGTACCGCATCTGCAGTACGCAATCGATCTCGGCGCAAAGACCACGAAGCATCACGAACCTGCGACAAACGCTCAGAGTCTGCGTCTAGCGTTGCAGTGTCAACGTGAAGCGCATCAATACGCACTTCTTCACGGTCTGCGAGGGCGTCGACGGCATCGAGGCGCACAACAATTTCGCCGATTAAAGACAAATTGCCCGCCAGTGTTTGAATGCCGGCGTCGCCACGCAACAACTGATCAGCTGCAATCAAGGCATGCGACATGTCGCCCATGTCTGTAGAACTCAGAGCAGCATCAAGTAAAGCAACTATGTCTTTAGGATCTGGCGCCACTCGCCCAGTTGGACGAGGCAAGATACCAATAATGCCGCACATATCTATAGGTTACTAAGCCATCTCGGCCTAGTGCTTCCCTTCAATGTTTCCGCCGTGAACAGCAATAAGCGCAAGAGCAAGAGCTTCAGCCGTGTTGTGTGCAAGAGATTCATTTGCCGCTTCCACCATGACTCGCACTAATGGCTCTGTGCCAGATGCACGTACCAAAATTCGGCCTTCATCACCCAGTTCATTTTCTGCAGCAACAATGTGCGATGCGATATCTGCAACAGGATCATGCACGCGATTTTCTGTGCGTACATTGATGAGAACTTGGGGGTATGTCTCCATAATTGTCGCTGCTTCATCTAGTGACTCTTTGGAGCGCACCAGGTACTCGCACAAAACAAGTGCAGCAAGTAAGCCGTCGCCCGTTGTTGCGTGAGCGCGATGCACGATGTGACCACTTTGCTCTCCACCCAACACAAAGTCATACTCATCGAGCGCTACCAGAACATTGCGGTCGCCTACTGGTGTTACAACTACGTCCACATCATGATTTCTCATTGCATGATGGAAACCAAGATTCGACATGACCGTCACAGCAACGCCTTTATTGCGCAACAGCCCCCGCAACGAAAGATCGAGTGCAGCGATTGCCATGAGATAGTCGCCATCAATCACTCGACCAGTTGCAGTGACAGCCATGAGACGGTCGCCGTCACCATCGAATGCAATACCAAGATCTGCTCGAGCTGCAATGACACGCTGCGCTAAGGCCTGCGGAGATGTTGCACCACATTGTTCATTGATATTGCGACCATTTGGCGACGCATTGATGACTTCTACGCTTGCACCAGTTACATGGAACACTTCGGCAGCAACTGACGACATTGCACCGTGTGCACAGTCCAACACAACCGATAATCCTGCTAATGAACCACCGATGACGTTGAATCGGTGCGTCGCATATTCAGCGACAATATGTGAAGCGTCGTGAACAGTGCCGAGAGCAACAGGCGCAGGTTCTGCTGTGAGCGCATGCCACACACGTTCAATCTCAATTTGTTCAGCGTCGTCTAATTTGACGCCGCCAGATGCAAACACCTTGATGCCGTTGTCGGACCATGGGTTATGGGACGCAGTGATTGCAATACCCACCCAACCGTTGCGCTCAGACGCAAAAGCAACAGCCGGCGTTGGCGCAACACCTAATAGATAGACAGGTACACCTTCTGCTGCGCAACCATCAATGATTGCTTTTTCTAATGCAGGGCCACTTTCACGAGTATCTCGCCCAATGACTACTGCCGACGGCTGCAACACGTGTGCGGTTGCACGTGCAAGGTCACGAGCGAGTTCAGGAGTGAGTTCATCTATGGCAACGCCACGGACACCATCTGTTCCGAAGTGCAACATGCAGTGGTCTTTTCAATAACGCGCGCAAAGCCCGCGTAACGAAATCAACGCTTGGTGAACTGAGGCGCCTTACGCGCCTTCTTGAGACCGTACTTCTTGCTTTCCTTACGACGTGAGTCGCGAGTAAGAAGACCGGCCTTCTTTAGTGCAGGACGAGTTTCAGGATCCATCTCGATGAGTGAACGTGCAATCGCCATGCGAAGTGCACCAGCTTGACCGTTGACTCCGCCACCGAAAATGTTTGCATCGATATCAAAAGACTGTTCACGATCAACTACGCGCAATGCTTCTGTAACAACCATGCGCTGTGTTGCAGTGGTGAAGTACGCCTCGATTGGGCGACCATTGACAGTGAGCTTGCCAGAACCGGCGCGAACAACTGCGCGAGCAACTGCTTCTTTACGACGACCAGTTGTCTGAGTGAGAGGTGTGTTAGCCACGATAATTCCTTAGTGATTTAGCGAGCTTTGGCAGCGCTGAGGTCGAGTGGGATTGGAGACTGTGCAACATGTGGGTGTTCTGCACCTGCATACACTTTGAGCTTCTTGACCATCTGGCGACCAAGTGTTCCCTTTGGCAGCATGCCAGCAACGGAACGTGCGATTGCATCGGCAGGCTTGCGATCGAGAAGGTTCTGATATGTCTCGCTCTTCAAACCACCTGGGTAACCCGAGTAGGTGTACACCATGTTCTTTTCTGATTTGCCAGAGGTCATAACGATCTTTGATGCGTTGATGATGATGACGTGATCGCCCATGTCCATGTGCGGTGCAAACACTGGTTTGTGCTTGCCGCGCAAAATACGTGCAACTTCTGTGCACACGCGACCAAGGACAAGGCCTTCGGCGTCGACGATGTACCAGACACGCTGGATTTCACTGGCTTTCGGAGAATAGGTACGCATGAGACTTCCTTATGGGTGGCCCAACCCGGGCCGCCGGAACCCCGCAAAAAGGGGGCTTAGTAAGGATAGGGGCGAATGAAGCCTCTCGGCAACCGTCCCAGGAGGATTCACGAATGTGGTCGAGGATGCACTCTCACCCCGTCATAGCCCACATCCCAGAAGGTCAAGCCCTGAGCAGGAGCAACGGCTGAACCGTGGGCTCGGTCGCGGGCCAAGAGGACAGCTCGGGTATCGCTGGGCGGGCGCCTCCCCCGGCCTACATCCACTAAGAAACCCACGATTCCCCGCACCATCTGGTGGCAGAACGCATTTGCCCGAATATCAAATACGGCGAGTCCGCCGTCCTCGACAGTCCACTTCGCAGAGAACAAATATCGATGGCTGGTTCTGACAGGCTCACCTTCGCCCTCCAATGGCTTTCGACAAAAGGCCGCAAAATCTTGTTCCCCGTACAACGCATCACAGGCCAAATTCATGAGTGGGATAGACAACGGTTCGCGCACGTGCCATGAACGATCAACCAACATTGGTTGCGGTTCCCACGTATTCACCACGGTGTATTTGTATTGCCGCCACGTTGCGCTGTAACGAGCGTCAAAATCATTGTCTACCCATTGCGCATCCGACACCGCAATATGTGGCGCACACAAACCATTCACACTGCGCATCAAACGATGCAGATTCATTGCTTCGGGAATATCGCATGTGATGACTTGCCCTATTGCATGCACACCTGCATCAGTGCGACCTGCAGTGCTGAGATGAACAGGATGACGAACAATGGTGGAAATTGCTTCGGTAAGGACTCCTTCAATGGTGACGTACGCAGCATTGATTTGAAATCCGCTGTATGCAGCACCGTGGTACCCCACACGCAAACGAACCCGCCGTAAGGCGGGTTCGTACATAGCGTTTTGTTCCGGTTCCATGACCGGGATGAATCAGATCAGTTCGATGCGCGCCATTGGCGCAGCGTCGCCCTGGCGATTGCCAAGCTTCAAGATGCGCGTGTATCCACCGTTGCGGGTGTTGTAACGCGGTGCAACTTCATTGACAAGCTTTGCTGTCATTTCCTTGTCACCGAGGTAACCCTGAATTTGACGAATGCGGTGAACGCGAAGTGGTGAATCTTCCTGAGCCTTTTTGGCTTTGGTGATTAACTTCTCTGCAATCGGACGCAATGCCTTGGCTTTTGCCTCGGTGGTAACAATTCCTTCTGCAGCAAAAAGTGAAGCAGCCATGTTGGCCATCATGAGGCGCTGGTGCTGTGCACTTCCGCCGAAACGTGGGGCGCGACGTGGTGTTGGCATGGTGGTCTCCTAAATTCTCGTAATTACGCGCGAAGCGTGAGGCCGCGCTCGTCGAGCTTCTGGATGATTTCATCCAAGCTCTTCTGGCCAAAGTTGGTGATGTTCAAAAGGTCATCGGTGCTCTTCAACAAAAGCTCACCAATGGTGTTGATCTGTCCGCGCTTCAAGCAGTTGCGTGGGCGCTCGCTGAGATCGAGATCTTCGATTGGAAGGTCAAGGTCAGGAACTCCGACGTTTGCACCCATTGGCTCACTGAGCTCAAGCGACTGTGGCTCTTCAGACAGAGTTGCAATGAGATCAACAAGTGAACGCAGCGTTGCTGATGCTGACGCAAGAGATTCGCGTGGTGAGATTGAACCATCGGTCTCGATGTCGAGAACGAGGCGATCGTAGTTTGTGCTTTGAGCAACACGAGTTGGCTCTACTTCAAACATGACGCGACGTACTGGAGAGAAGATTGAGTCAATGGGGATGACGCCAATGATGCGGCTCTCTGCATCGCGATCGGTTGAAAGGTAACCACGTCCGCGCTCGAACGTAATGTCGAGTGCCAACTGTGCTCCTGCATTCAATGTTGCAAGGTGCAGTGATGGGTTCAAGATGTCGATATCAGCTGTTGTTGGAATGTCTGCAGCAGTAAGAACCATTGGGCCCTTTACATCGATGCGAACAACTACTGGCTCGTCACTACGAGAAACAACAACAACATCTTTCAAGTTCATGATGAACTCTGTGATGTCTTCGGTCATTCCCTTGATGACGGTGAACTCGTGCTCTACGCCGTCGAACTTGACAGTGGTAATTGCTGCACCCGGAATGGATGACAACAACGTACGACGCAATGAGTTACCAATTGTGTGGCCAAAGCCAGGCTCAAGTGGGCCAACTGCAAAACGCTGGCGTGTTGGGTGGTCGTCGCCGATTGCTTCGACTGATGGGCGTTGGATAACAAGCATGATTCGCTCCTGAAGGAAGGGCTAGGGGTTACTTTGAGTACAACTCAACGATGAGTTGTTCGCGGACGGGTACGTCGATGTGCTCGCGCTGAGGCAAATCACGAACAGTGACTTGCTTGTCTCCAGCTTCGAGCCAACCAACAAGTGGACGGTCGAGTGTGTCGATGTTGTATTGAATCTGAATCATGTCGCGAGCTTTTGGAGCAAGTGCAATGACTTGTCCGCGCTTCACACGAAATGATGCAATGTCAACGCGCTTGCCATCGACCTGAATGAGGCCGTGGTTGACGAACTGACGTGCTTGAGGGCGAGTTGCTCCCCAACCAGCACGGAACACGATGTTGTCGAGGCGCTGCTCAAGAAGACGAAGCAAGTTCTCACCAGTTGGTCCAGCCAAGCGTGATGCTTCTTCGTATGTGCGGCGGAATTGACGCTCGAGTACACCGTAGATGTACTTAGCTTTCTGCTTCTCTTGCATTTGAGCAAGGTATTCGCTACCAGCATTACGACGACGTGTACGACCGTGTTGACCTGGAGGGAACGGACGACGATCAAGAGCCTTTGAGCCCTTGGCGTTTTCGAAAATGTTTGTGTTAAGGCGGCGCGAGATACGCACCTTGGGTCCGGTGTAACGGGCCATGATTAGCTCCTACGACGCTTTGGCTGACGGCAACCGTTGTGTGGGACAGGAGTGACATCCTTGATACCCGACACTTCAATGCCAAGATTCTGAATTGAACGCAATGCTGTATCGCGACCAGAACCTGGTCCCTTTACGTGCACTTCGGCGCGACGAAGACCATGCTCCATTGCAGCCTTGCCAGCCTTCTCTGCTGCCATTTGTGCAGCGAAAGGAGTTGACTTACGTGAACCCTTGAAACCAACACCACCAGAAGAAGCCCACGCGATGACGTTGCCCTCTGAGTCGGTGATGGAAACGATTGTGTTGTTGAACGAGCTCTTGATGTGAACTACACCAGAAGTTACGTTCTTGCGCTCGCGCTTACGTGGACGACGTCCGCCTGCTTGTGCCTTGGCCATGGGTCTACCTCACTGCCTTCTTCTTGTTAGCAACAGTCTTCTTTGGTCCCTTACGTGTGCGCGCATTTGTGTGCGTGCGCTGTCCACGGACAGGAAGACCCTTGCGATGACGAACACCTTGAAGGCATCCGATTTCGATCTTGCGCTTGATGTCCTGCTGCACATCGCGGCGCAGGTCACCTTCGACGGTGATGTTCTGGTCGACCCAACCACGAATGCGATTCACTTCATCTTCAGTGAGATCGCGTACGCGAGTGTTGGGGCTGAGTCCGGTTGCATCACAAATTTTTTGTGATGTCGAACGACCAATGCCAAAAATGTATGTCAACGAAATCTCCAAGCGCTTTTCGCGCGGGATGTCGACGCCAGCAATACGTGCCATATATATACGTTTCCTTCGTTGACTTTCTAACCCTGGCGCTGCTTATGGCGCGGGTTTTCGCAGATCACCATTACTCGTCCGTGACGACGAATGACCTTGCACTTTTCACAAATTTTCTTGACGCTCGGGCGTACTTTCATTGCGTTCTCACTTGAACCTGTATGTAATGCGACCTCGGGTGAGGTCGTATGGGGTGAGTTCCACCTGAACTTTGTCACCTGGAAGAATACGGATGTAGTGCATACGCATTTTTCCAGAGATATGAGCGAGCACGTTGTGGCCGTTCTCTAATTCCACGCGAAACATTGCGTTCGGCAGGGATTCAAGAATCGTGCCTTCGAACACGATCGCATCTTCTTTCGCCTTAGCCAGGGTGGTCTCCTTGATGGTTGGGACAGGATGCCCCAATAGCAGACTTGCGATAGGGGCGAGTGGCAATGCTATCGGCGTATTTCCCAAGCGCCAAGTGGCCATCACCGTCTTTGTTCAACGGCTCGGGTCAACCTCTCGAAGACCTCATCTGGGGCTCCCACCCCATCGACGGTCACCAAGCGGCCAGTCGAGCCGTAAAAATCAATAAGTGGCTGGGTCTGGGATTCATACAGGTCAAGACGGCGATTGATGGCCTCTGGGGTGTCATCGTCACGCTGGACTACGTCCCCACCGCAGTTCTCACAGGTCCAGGGCTGAGACTCATTGCCTGTGGCCTGATAGTTGGCGGCGCAATCGCGACACATGCGCCGGGCCGAAAGGCGCGAAAGAACGAGATCGCGAGGAACGTCGAGGTCGATAACCATGTCGATAGGCCGTTTGGCCGCAACGGCGTCGAGCGAGACAGCCTGAGCCACAGTACGGGGAAATCCGTCGAGGATGTACCCACGGACCCGAGCATCGTCCTGGTCGAGGCGCTCTGTGATGATGCCGACCATGATGTCGTCTCCAACGAGGCTGCCTGAGTCGATGACGGCCTTGGCCATCTTGCCAAGTTCAGTGCCCTCACGAACAGCTGCCCGCAACATGTCGCCAGTGGAAATATGAGGAACCACAAAGTGACGAGACAGACGGATGCACTGCGTGCCTTTGCCCGCGCCTTGACGGCCCAACATTACGATCCTTGCTCCAGGAATCATCTCAACCTCTGAACACCCGACTGGGTATACCACCGCCCCACAGGGCCAGTGGTCACTTCAAGAAACCCTCGTAATTACGCAACATGAGTTGGCTGTCAATCTGACGCATCAACTCAAGTGCAACACCAACAGCAATCAACACCGTTGTTCCAGCAAATGGGAACGATTGAACATCTCCGACCCACAAAATGATGTACGGAAGAATTGCAATGAACGCAACAAATGTTGCTCCCGGCAATGTGATGCGGTTAACAGCTTTTGCGAGGTACCGCTCTGTTTGCTGTCCGGGACGAATACCTGGAATAAATCCACCTTGCTTACGCAATTGGTCTGCTTGACGAATGGGGTCGAAAGCAATGGAGTTATAGAAATACGCAAACGCAACAATGAGTAAGAAGAACCCAACGATGTACACCATGTTTTGGCTATTCACTAAATAGTCATTGACAAACCTGGCAATAGAACCACGCCAGCCTTCTGCACTACCCAACACGTTGGAAAACAACACGGGCAAAAGCAGAACAGAAGAGGCAAAGATGATTGGAACAATGCCTGCTTGGTTGACCTTCAGTGGAATGTATGTGCTTTGTCCGCCGGTCATACGGCGACCAACAACTCGCTTAGCAAATTGAACTGGAATGCGACGTTGTCCAAGTTCAACACGGACAACGGCAGCCAAAATAGCCAATGAAACCACTACTAATACAGCAAACACAATGAACTTCTTGCTTTGCAAGATGGAGTAATAGCTATATGGAAGGCCAGAAACGACCGATGCAAAAATGAGGATGGACATTCCGTTTGAAATACCGCGTTGGCTAATGAGTTCACCAATCCACATCAACAAAGCTGTTCCGGCAACAAGTGCTGGAATAACAAGAAGAGCTCGCGGCATAAATGGATCGAGGAGCACTACGTCTGGCGCCTGAGCGGCTGCACCGAAAAATGCTGAGCCGTTGCCCTGGCCGAAGATAAACGTGAGACCAGAACCTTGCAACAATGCAATAGCAATTGCAACGTAACGAGTCCACTGTGTGATCTTGCGCTGACCAACAGCGCCCATCTCTTGCCACTCTTGCAACTTTGGAATAACCACGTTGAGCACTTGCATAATGATGCTTGCAGTGATGTACGGCATGATGCCGAGAGCAAAGATAGAGAACGAACCGAAAGCTCCACCGGAGAACAAGTTCAAGAAACCAAGGGCACCTTGTGATTTGGATGCTTCACGCAACTGCGCGACAGCACTTGCATCGATGCCAGGAACACGAAGTCCGGCACCGAATCGGTACACCATGATCATCGCAAGTGTGAAAAACACTTTCTTACGAAGATCCTCCACCTTAAAGATGTTCTTCAGGTTTGAGAACACGAGTGACTCCTTGTGATTGCCGCGCTAGTAAGCAACGACTTTCTTAGCGGTTGGTAAATTGGTTTCCGTTTGCTGGAGGACGAATCTTATGTGGCAGTGGCAAGATCGTTACTGATCCGCCTGCTGCGATAATGGCTTGTTCTGCAGACTTAGAGACAGCGTGTGCTGACACTTTGACCGGAATAGAAATGGTTCCGCGGCCAAGAATTTTGACGAGTGTTCCCTTGTGGGCAACACCTTCGGCAACCAAGATCTCTGGAGTAACTTCGGACAGACCCACATCGGTGAGTGCGTCGAGGTTGACAGCGTAATACTCAACACGGAATGGGTTATTGAAGCCCTTCAGTTTTGGAACACGTTGCTTCAATGGCATCTGGCCACCTTCGAAACCACGTGCAACTTTTCCGCGTCCGCGTGATTGCTGACCCTTGGTACCACGGCCGGCGGTCTTACCACCCTTACCGCCTGTACCACGACCAACGCGCATACGGCGCTTGGAGCTTCCTGGTGCTGGAGCGAGTTCATCTACGCGCATGATCAGTTGTTCTCCTGAACTTCAATGAGGTGCGGAACACGAGCAATCATGCCACGAATTTCCGGACGGTCGGGAAGAGTATTGGTGTCGCCAATCTTGGTGAGACCAAGTGCGCGAAGTGTTCCACGTGATTTTGGCTTTGCGCCAATCTTGGAACGCTTCAACGTAACGGTAAGTGTCTTTTCAGCCATGACTAGTGAGCCTCTCCGGCTGCAAGAGCCTTCTGGCGCTCGTTGTAAGCATTCAACATGCCCTTAGGAGCGAAAGATTCGGCTGGAATTCCACGACGCTTTGCTACAACGTCTGGGCGCTGCAATGTACGAAGGCCTTCGATTGTTGCGCGAGCAACGTTGATGGCGTTTGCAGAGCCAAGTGACTTGGCAAGAATGTCGTGAACACCTGCTTCTTCAAGAATGATTCGTGCTGCACCACCGGCGATAACACCAGTACCAGGAGCAGCAGGCTTCAACAACACGCGACCAGCACCGGAGATTCCGAGGATGGGGTGAGTAATTGTTGTTCCTGCAAGCGCGACGTCAAACATGTTGCGCTTTGCTTCTTCGGTTCCTTTTTGGATAGCCAAAGGAACTTCCTTTGCCTTTCCGTAACCAAGACCAACGCGACCGTTGCCGTCACCAACAACTACAAGTGCAGTGAAGGAGAAACGACGTCCACCCTTCACAACCTTTGCAACACGGTTGATGTGAATAACACGCGACTCACGAAGAGCGCCTGGCTCTGGTGGAGTTGTGTTGTTTGAGAATGAGTTGTTGAAGTTGCTCATCAGAATTCCAATCCTGCGTCACGGGCAGCTTGTGCTGCTGCTGCAACACGACCGTGGTAGGCGTAACCACCGCGGTCGTAAACGACCGTAGAGATCCCGGCTGCCTTGGCGCGCTGTGCGATAAGTTGTCCGACCTTTGTTGCTGCAGAAACTGTTGCGCCGCTATCGCTGCGCATATCTGCTTCAACAGAGGAAGCAGCAGCAATTGTGTGACCGATCTCGTCGTCGATCAATTGCATGCTGAAGTGCTTGTTTGTACGGTGCACTGCAAGACGTGGACGTGTTGCTGTACCGAAAATCTTTTTACGAACGCGACGATGACGACGAAGTCGTGACTCGCGACGAATTTTTGCAATATTTGCCATGATGAATCCTTAACTACCGAATCACTTCTTGCCGGTCTTGCCGGCCTTACGAAGAATGCGCTCGTCGAGATAACGAACACCCTTACCTTTGTAAGGCTCGGGCTTACGAATGGAACGAATGTTTGCTGCAACTTGTCCGACAAGTTCTTTGTCAATGCCTTTGACAATGACGCGAGTCTGAACAGGAATCTCAAATGAGATGCCGTCTGGTGCAGGAACAACTACTGGGTGAGAAAAACCAAGTGCGAGACGAAGGTTTGCACCTTGTGCTTCTGCACGGTATCCAACGCCAACAATTTCGAGTTCTTTTGTGAACCCTTCGGTGACGCCAATGACCATGTTGTTCACAAGTGTGCGAGACAATCCGTGCAATGAGCGATTGAGACGCTCGTCGTTTGGACGCTCTACAAGAATGGTTGACTCTTCTTTACGAACCACGATTTCACCAGGAATATCGCGTGAAAGAGATCCCTTAGGACCTTTCACAGTGACGGTGCGACCAGAAATGGTGACATCGACTCCTGATGGAACAGTGATGGGTGCTTTGCCGATACGTGACATTTTCGTTTCCTACTTTCGTCCCGAGCTCACCACACGAAGCACAGGACTTCGCCGCCGACCTTGCGCTTGCGCGCTTCGCGATCGGTCATGAGACCTTGGCTAGTGGATAGAACTGCGACACCGAGGCCACCGAGAACACGAGGTACCTGCTTTGAGTTGCGATAGACACGCAAGCCAGGAGTTGATACACGTGTCAAACCACTGATGGTGCGGTGACGGTCGTTTGAATATTTCATTTGAACTGTGAGTTGGTTGCCCGGACCCTTAGTTGAAGGCGCGACGCTGTAGCTGTCGATGTAGCCCTCTTTCTTCAGGATTTCGGCCAAGGCAACTTTTTGCTTTGACGATGGCATTACTACGGTGTCGTGCATCGCAACGTTTGCGTTGCGAAGACGAGTGAGCATGTCAGCGATTGGGTCAGTCATCATTTTGGTTACCTCACCAGCTCGCCTTGGTCACGCCTGGGATTTCCCCGGCGTGAGCCATCTCGCGCAAACAGATACGACAAAGTCCAAATTTGCGGTACACCGAACGGGCGCGTCCACACTTGCGGCAACGCGTGTAACCGCGCACCTTGAACTTTGGCTTGGCATTTGCCTTGTTGATTTGAGAAATCTTGGCCATGTTCTACCTACTTCTTCTTACCGCCGCGGACGGGACCGCGACCCTTTGGCTTCTTGCGTGCGGGGGGTCCACCCTCGTTGCCACGCTTGAAGGGGAAACCGAATGCATCGAGGAGGGCACGGCCCTGCTCGTTTGTCGTTGCAGTGGTGACAATGGTGATGTCCATGCCACGTGGTGCGTCGATCTTGTCGTAATCAATCTCTGGGAACACTGTTTGTTCTGAGAGACCGAATGTGTAGTTGCCGCGACCATCCCATGAATGCGCAGGCAAACCACGGAAGTCACGAATACGAGGAATCGCAACGGACAACAAGCGGTCGAAGAACTCCCACATGCGATCGCCGCGAAGTGTGACCTTGCAACCAATTGCTTGGTCTTCACGAAGCTTGAAGTTCGCGATGGCGTCGCGTGACTTTGTAACGATTGGCTTTTGGCCAGAGATCGCTGTGAGGTCTGAAACTGCACCATCGAGTAATGACGGCTGCTGTGTAGCGCGGCCGACACCCATGTTGATGACGATCTTTTCGAGCTTTGGAACTTCCATTGCATTGGAAAGACCTAACTGAGCAAGCAACGCTTGCTTTACCTCGGCGTCGTAACGAGCCTTAAGGCGTGGAGCTGTGGTGGTTGCCATCAGACTTCCTCTCCTGTCTTCTTTGCGATACGCACCTTGGTGCCATCTGCATTGACCTTGTAACCAACACGAGTTGGCTTGCCCTTGACGACGAGCATCACATTTGATGCGTCCATCGGCATTGGCTTCTCGATGATGTCGGCCTTCTGATTTTGGCGAGCCTTGGTGTGACGCTTCGCAATGTTGCGGCCCTCTACGACAACTTTGTTGTCTTTCGGACGCACTTCAATGATGACGCCTTGGCTTCCAGCTTCTTTGCCAGCGATGATTTGGACGGTGTCGCCCTTCTTCAGCTTCATGGTTTAGAGAACCTCCGGTGCAAGCGAAACGATTCGCATGAACTTCTTGTCACGAAGCTCACGACCAACTGGTCCGAAAATACGGGTTCCACGTGGTGTGAGATCTTCTTTAATAAGAACTGCAGCGTTTTCGTCGAAGCGGATGTAGCTGCCGTCTGGACGACGCTTTTCCTTCTTCACGCGAACGACGACGCAACGTACGACTTCGCCCTTCTTCACTGCTGCTCCTGGAATGGCATCTTTTACGGTTGCGATGAAAACATCGCCGATGGATGCGTAACGACGACGCGTTCCACCGAGGACCTTGATGACCAATACTTCTTTTGCGCCGCTGTTATCGGCAACGCGGAGACGAGACTCTTGCTGAATCACTTTGCACGCTCCAACACTTCAATGATGCGCCAGCGCTTGAGCTTTGACATCGGACGGATTTCCATCACGCGAACGCGGTCGCCAATGTTGACGTCGTTTGTTTCATCGTGTGCGTACAGCTTCTTGGTACGAATAACCATCTTGCTGTACTTCTTGTGAGCTACGCGCTCGACGACTGCGATAACGGCGGTCTGGTTCATCTTGTTAGAGACGACCATGCCTTCGCGAATCTTTCGTGCGTTGCGCTCTTCGGTATTTGTTGCTTCAGTCATGTGACTACTCACTTCCCAGCTGCCTCAGCGGCGACGATTTCGCGCTGACGAATAAGGGTGTTGATACGGGCAATTTGGCGACGCACTTTGCGCAACTCGTCATGCTTGTCGAGTTGGCCAGTGGCATTGCGGAAACGCAAGTTGAGTGCCTCTTGCTTTGATGCGCGAAGTTCTGCCACAAGTGCGGCGAGATCCATGTCGCGAAGTTCGGTGATTGAACGTGCCATTTTCTTCTCTTCCTCTCAGATCAGACCGGCTCGTCGCGTGAAATAACGCGAGCCTTGATCGGGAGCTTTTGTACGGCACGCTCAAGAGCTGCGCGTGCAATTTCTTCGCTCGGGTATGACAATTCGAAAAGAATGCGGCCAGGACGAACAACGGCTACCCAAAACTCTGGGTTACCTTTTCCTGAACCCATGCGGGTTTCTGCAGGCTTCTTTGTGACTGGCTTGTCAGGAAAGATGTTGATCCACACCTTGCCACCACGCTTGATATGACGAGTCATAGCAATACGAGCAGCTTCAATCTGACGTGCACTAATCCAACCTGGTTCAAGAGCTTGAATTCCGTACTCGCCGAAAGCAAGTGCGTTTCCACCCTTTGAAACACCGGTCATACGACCACGATGGTGCTTACGGTGCTTGACCTTACGAGGCATCAACATGATTAATCCTCCCCACGGAGTTTTGGAGTTTCGTGTGAATCATGAAGACGACGCTCGATGGCTTCTTCCTCTTCAAGCAAACGTTCGAACTCTGGGTCAGCTTCTTTCACTAAAGGAGTGATCTCTGGTTCGATATCAGCAAGTGCGCGAGGGCCAGCAGACGAAACAACTTTGCGACCAGCAGTAGTTGCCTCTGCCATTGCTTGACCAGATGTGTCACCAACAGCCATTGCTGCTTCGCGAGAAATCTTGTCTTGTGATGTGCTCTTGTACGGAAGGATGTCGCCCTTGTAGAGCCATACCTTCACGCCAACGCGACCAGAGCTGGTGCGAGCTTCACGGAAACCGTAATCAATGTCGGCACGAAGTGTGTGCAAAGGCACGCGACCTTCGCGGTACCACTCGGTACGACTCATTTCAGCACCACCAAGGCGGCCTGAACACTGAACACGAATACCAAGTGCGCCGAACTTCTGTGCGTTTTGCACAGCGCGCTTCATTGCACGACGGAAAGCGATGCGGTTGACTAACTGGTCGGCTACGCCTTGTGCGATGAGTGCTGCGTCGAGTTCTGCTTGCTTGATTTCAACAATGTTCAACTGCAAACGGTTGTTACCGGTGATGAGTGCAAGACCTTGACGAAGTTCGTCAGCCTTTGCACCTTTACGACCAATAACAATTCCAGGACGTGCGGTGTGCACATCGATGCGAAGTTTGTCGCGGGTGCGCTCAACTTCAACACGGCTGACAGCAGCGTCTTCGAGTGTGGTCATGAGGTACTCACGGATTTTCCAATCCTCGGTGAGATAGTTCTTGTACTCACGCTCGCTGAACCAGCGGCTCTTCCAGTCTGTGGTGATGCCGAGTCGGAACCCGTACGGATTGATCTTCTGACCCATCAGTTGCCTGCTTCCTCGGTTGTGGTGGTGTCGACGACTTGGTCGTCGACAACGATCTCTGTTTCGTCGACTGCAGTTTCTGCAGCAGGCTCTGCCTTGCGGCTTGCAGCAACACGAGCACGGCGATTGCTTGTAGGCACGCCCTTTGCCATTGTCTTTGCTTCACGTACTGCAAGTGCATCGTCGCTCATGCGATCAACAATCACAGTGATGTGACAGGTGCGCTTCATGATTTTTCCAGCACGGCCTTTTGCGCGAGGACGGAAACGCTTGAGCGTTGGGCCTTCGTCAGCAAAACATGCCTTGATGAAAAGATCGTCTGCATCGAGGTTGTCGTTTGTAACTGCGTTTGCAACTGCAGATGCAAGTACCTTGCGAACAACACGTGCTGCTTCGCGATCGGTGAACTGCAAGATTTCATCTGCAGCGCGAACGTTTTGGTTACGTACCAAGTTCAGAACGACACGCACTTTTGATGCGGACGAACGGTGGTACTTTGCGCTTGCGCGACTGCCGCTCTTCGAGCCAGCAACGCGGTTTGCTTCATTGAGCTTTGGACCGGTCATGACTATCTCTTCGCGTTCTTCTCTTGTCCGGCATGGAAGCGGAATGTACGGGTAGGGGAAAATTCGCCGAGCTTGTGTCCAACCATTGACTCTGTGACATACACAGGGACATGCTTGCGACCGTCGTGAACTGCAATGGTGTGTCCCACCATGTCAGGCACGATTGTTGATCGACGTGACCAAGTTTTGATGACCTTGCGATCGCCCGATGCGTTTGCGGCATCGACCTTCTTGAGCAAGTGATCGTCCACGAATGGACCCTTCTTGAGGCTGCGAGACATTTCTTACCTCCGTCCCTTGCCGGCGCGGCGACGACGGACAATGAGCTGCTGTGATGGTTTGTTTTTGTTACGGGTACGGCCTTCTGGCTTGCCCCATGGCGATACTGGTGGACGTCCACCAGAAGTCTTTCCTTCGCCACCACCAAGTGGGTGGTCGACTGGGTTCATGGCAACACCACGAGTTTGTGGGCGCACACCCTTCCAGCGGTTACGACCGGCTTTACCGATCTTGACGAGTTCGTGTTCAGAGTTACCAACTTCACCAACAGTTGCGCGACAGTCAAGAAGGACGCGACGCATTTCTGTTGATGGCAAACGCAATGTTGCGAAGTCCCCATCTTTAGCAACAAGCTGCACTGCCATTCCGGCAGAGCGACCAATCTTGCCACCCTGACCAGGACGAAGTTCAACGTTGTGAACGACGGTACCGACTGGCATGTAACGCAACTGCATTGCATTTCCAGGCTTGATGTCTGCTCCGTGACCACTCTCAACGCGCATACCTACTTCAAGACCCTTCGGGGCAAGAATGTAAGCCTTGGTGCCGTCTTCGTAGTGAAGAAGTGCAATGCGGCAGGTGCGGTTTGGATCGTATTCAATAGCTGCAACTTTGGCGGACATGCCGTCTTTGATGCGCTTGAAATCGATGATGCGGTATTGACGCTTGTGCGCGCCACCACGGTGACGAGCGGTCTTGCGACCATATGCGTTACGTCCACCCGAGTTTGTCTTAGAAACAAGAAGTGTCTTTTCAGGCGTCGACTTTGTGATTTCTGAGAAGTCAGAAACAGTCTGGAAACGACGTCCGGGACTTGTTGGCTTGCGCTTACGAATTGCCATATTAAAACTCAGCTTTCAAACAACGGGATTTTGCTTCCCGCTGCGAGGGTGACGATGGCCCGCTTGGTGTGCGGACGCTGACCGATTCGGTTGGAATTACGAGTGCGCTGGTATTTGCCCTTGCGATTAAGGGTATTTACCTTCAACACTTTGACGCCCCAGATTGCCTCGATTGCATCGTGGATCTCGGGCTTAGTTGCGTCGACTGCAACTTGGAATGTGTAGACGTCTGTCTCCATCAGTGCGTAGCTCTTTTCAGAAACCACTGGCTGAATGATGATGTCGCGTGGGTCTTTCATCAGTTCGATTCCTTCGTGAGTGGAAGACTGTCTTTTGAAAAGACAATCCAGTCGTTGCACAGGATGTCGTACGCATTCAGTTCGCCAATCAAAGTGATTTGAACTTCTGGAATGTTACGGAAGCTCTTGATTGCAACTTCTTCGTTTGGTGTAACAACAACCATGACGCGACCACTTGTACCAAGTGCTGCCAATGACTTCAGTGCTTCTTTTGTACTTGGAGCTGCAAAGCCCCATGACTCGACAACGACAATACGGCCTGCATTGTTGCGATCGGACAAAGCCGATGCAAGCGCAAGACGCACCATCTTGCGAGGTGTGCGCTGTGTGTACTTACGAGGCTTTGGACCGTGTGCAATACCACCACCGGTGAAGTGAGGAGCACGTGTTGAACCTTGACGAGCACCACCGGTGCCCTTTTGGTTGAACGGCTTCTTACCTGTACCTGAAACTTCGGCACGAGTTTTTGTGCTCTGTGTTCCGGCGCGACGTGCTGCAAGTTGTGCGGTGACAACTTGGTGCATGACGGGCACGTTTGGCTGTACAGCGAAAAGATTGTCAGAAACATCTACTGTTCCTGCGCTCTTACCGGCTGCACTCTTGACTGCGATAGATGTCATCTAAATCACTTCGCCTTCACTGCATTGCGAACGATGACAACGCCACCGTTCGGGCCTGGAATAGAACCTTTGATTAACAACAAGCCACGCTCTGGATCTGCAGAAACAACTTCAAGGTTGAGTGTGGTGACTTGTTCGTGACCCATGTGACCCGCCATGCGGAGTCCCTTGAATACACGACCGGGGAATGAACACGAACCGATAGAACCAGGTGCACGGTGGTGCTTGTGGTTACCGTGTGATGCGCCTTGGCCACTGAAGTTGTGACGCTTCATACCACCGGCAAAACCTTTACCGCGGCTGACGGCTGTGACGTCAACCTTTTCTCCTGCTGCAAGAAGATCGGCGGCAATTACTTGACCGACTTCAAAACCATCAACAGAATCAAGTCGCAATTCGACAAGGCGACGACCCGCCTCGACGTTTGCAGACGCAAAGTGTCCCTGTTCTGGCTTCGTTAACTTGCTGGCATTTTTGTGCCCGTACGTAACTTGCAATGCTGTGTAGCCGTCGCGGTCATTTGTTTTGACTTGGACGACTCGTACTGGCTCTACGCGCAGCACGGTGACAGGAATGACTCTTTGGTCATCCCCCCACACTTGTGTCATGCCGACTTTTTCGCCGACGATCGCTTTTTGTGCCATGGCGGCAACCCTTTTTCTCGTTTTGTTTATTCACGCAAATGCTCCGACAACATTTCTGTTGACGGAGCACGTGTCTGGGTTTTGCCGTGTGGTTCCAACTTGCATTGCTGCTCGCTGGCCTTCACGGACGTCGATTGTTTTACTTCCGACGATCGATCTAGCTCTTCAGGTTCACACCCGAATCGCACGGACTAGGAACGCTATCGGCGCTTTTGCCCGACAACAAAGGGCCAAGCCCTGGAATCTGAGAAATATCTCAGGGTTGCAAGCCAGAATCAGCGTTATCGAGGAAAGCGCTTGCCTATCCATTCGGCCACGGCAGCAAGGGCTTCTACGCGGTGCCCCTCCAGATAATGGGGGGCGCCCTTCATCTCCATGTAGGTGGAATCTGCAGCCCCCGAATTGGCAACTATCTCTTGGGCTTGCCGGATACGGATTTCCGTGTCTGCCGTGGGGTGCACAAGGAGGGTCGGCACCTTCACATCTGGCATGGTGTCGGCCAATTTGGCATGGCTGGAAAGACCCGACCACGTGCTGAGCCAACCGCGGGCGGTCATGGTGCGGGCGAGCCCGCCGCGACCATAATTGGCCTCAAATGGGTCAGGAAAGGCAAAAAGTGACCCCATCGGGCGCTGATCGGGGTCAATCGAGAGGTCGAGGTAGGCCGGGTCGGCCAAAGTTCGATAAATGGTGAGGTACTTCGTAAAGACTCGCCGGGCTCGCAAGTCACGCCACTCGGCCAAGTTTGTGCTTTTGTGAATTCCCACTAGCTGCTGCCCCGCCTCCTCGGCATTAGCAATGGACTGCTTCGCCACGGCATCGATTCGTGCCACGCGGGCAATCTGGGCCGTCCGGTAGGTCTCGAGCCAGGCCGGGTCATATGAACTGGGTTCTGGCCACGGGCGCCAGCCATTGTCGGGGTTGTACATATCGAGTGCTGGGTCACGACTGAACGGATCACCTTCATCGGTGACCGAAGGGTCGATGACTTGCAACATAAACACACCTTCACCGGGGTGAGCAGCCATTCCCACCCAACCGTCTCCGATGCCAAGTTCTGCATGCGCCATTGCCATTAATGAACCACCGCCAGAGTTGCCGAGCAATACAACAGCTTCAGCGCCTCGGCGAATCATTTCGTCATGTGCGACCTTCACATCGACGATGCAGTTCTCATGCAAACAATCCGTGTCGTTGTTGATGTATCTGGTGGAAAAACCAAACACTGCGTAACCGGCTGCTGCAAGTAACGGACATGCATAGTGAACGCTGAAGTCACCACGTGGGTGCGACAAGATCACTGCTGTTTTCCATTTGCCATTCGGCGGAGTCCACAACAAACCGCGCACTAAGGCGCCATCAGGCGTGACGAGTCGAATTGATTCACGCGGTATGTCCATGGCAGGAGCATCGTCGGCAAGTGGCCAGTAGTTCAGACCAAACGGGCGTTGCGCTCCAAGGTGAGCATCGAGTTCAAACATGACTGCACACTAGGTCGTCTTGAAGGGGGTGTTGAACAGAGCGCACCTCGTACTCTTAAGGCGTGGCGTTACTTTCGACTGAACAAATTCAGACCTATGCCCAAGACGGCGTAGTGATTCTGCGCGGAGTGATTCCCCCAGAAACTGTGGCGCGTATTGCAGCAGGAGTCGAGACCAACTTGGCATCGCCGAGCGAATGGTCGAACGACTACTCACCCGAAGATTCTGGCGGACGTTTCTTCGATGACTATGTGAGTTGGCAACGTATCCCCGAGTTTGCAGACACTGCCCTTGCTGGAGTGTTGCCGCGCATTGCTGGTGAACTCATGCGCACGTCATCGCCACGTTTCTTTCACGAACATGTTTTGGTGAAAGAACCAGGTACATCGACACCAACGCCATGGCATCACGATGATCCGTATTACTCAGTAGAAGGTACGGATAACGTCAGCCTCTGGGTGCCACTTGATCCCATCCCTACGTCTGTTGCACTGCGTTGTTTGAAACAGAGTCATCGAAGTGTTCGCCGGTTCATCCCGAACAGATTTGTGGATGATTCCCCATACGTTGCCCAGGCCAATGGTTTTGAAACATTCCCGTCAGCATCTGAACTTGATTCTTTAGGCGAATCAATTACATGTGAGGCACAGGCCGGTGATGTTGTGGCGTTTCATTTCCGCACGTTGCATAGTGCGCCAGGAACTGAAGGTCATGCACACCGTCGACGCATTGTTAGTTTTCGTTATGTGGGCGACGATGCACGTTGGACTACTCGTCCGTGGAAAACATCTCCCCCGTTTGAATCAAACGGATTACAAGATGGTGATGTATTGGACAACGAACGATTTCCGATCATCGCCCTCTAAACCTATTCGGCTGGTCGTGAAACCAAAGTTGCGATCAGAGTTTTACGTTCAGAATTTCGCTCGACAACGATGGTGACTTTGTCTCCAGGTTGTGAGTCGCGAATGATTGCAATGAGCGCACCTTGGCCGGTAACTGCTTGATCATTGATTTCGAGAACAATGTCTTGCACTTTTAATCCGGCCTTGTCGGCTGGCGAGTCTGCTTGCACTTCAGCAATCACTGCTCCCGAACCGCCATCTTTACGGTCGGACAATGAAATACCCAGGTAACCCTGAGCGCGCTTTGTGCCCGTAGCTTCGCTTTGCAAAATGTCAGCCACGCGTTGTACTTCAGCAACACCGATTGCAAAACCAATGTTGTTGGCCGAAGAGCCGTAATCACTAGTGGCCACTGCAGTGTTGATACCAACAACTTGACCTTGCAAGTTAATGAGTGGTCCACCCGAGTTACCAGAAGAGATTGCAGCATCGGTCTGAATGAGACCATTCAATGCACCAGATTCATCTGTAATAGTGCGATTGAGCGCAGACACGATTCCTGCTGTCACACTTGGGCCACCGTCGAGTGCCAGTGCGTATCCCACAGCAACAACTGGGTCACCCACCGCGATGCTTGATGCGTCGGCAAATGTTGCAGCTGTGAGCCCGGATGCATCAACCAATTTAAGGAGCGCCATGTCGTTTCCGGCATCTGTTGCTAACACTTCTGCGCGAATGGCAGATGTTGCACCGGCAAGTCGTACAAGAACTTTTGTTGCATCTTCAACGACGTGATTGTTTGTGAGGATCTGGCCATCACTAGAGACAATGATTCCGGTACCGACACCTGCACCATTGGGCGAAGTGCTGTCAATGGTGACCACACTTGGTGCAATCACAGCAACTGCTCGCGCAACATTTGTATCGCCCACGTCTTTCGGGTCGATGGTTGCAGCTGTAATCAGTGGACCGCCGCTAGAACTATTTGAGTTACTCGAAACCCGGCCACCAGCCATGCCGCCTAAAAATGCAATGACTGCAACAAGGAGAACACCCAAAGCGCGCGTGCGACCAGGCCGGCTTGCAGGTGCTTGTGGGGGGACATTGACCCAATGGGAATCAGAACTCATGTACTAAGTATCTCGCCTTGTATGCCCTTGCACTACGCAGACCAGTGAAGAATCTTGTAAGAAACACAAAAGGAGCGACCCCGTGGGCCGCTCCTTTCATATGAATTCTGATGATTCGGCTTATGCCTGAATCTTGATCTCGATATCCACGCCTGCAGGCAACTCGATGCGCTGCAATGAGTCAATGGTCTTGCTGTTCGGCTCAACGATGTCGATGAGACGTTTGTGGATACGCATTTCGAAGTGCTCGCGAGAGTCCTTGTCAATGTGTGGTCCACGGATGACCGTGAAACGGTGCTTGTCTGTTGGCAATGGGATTGGCCCACGGATCTTTGCGTTTGTGCGAAGAACCGTTTCGACAATCATGCGAGTCGACTTATCAATAATGTCGTGATCGAATGCCTTGAGACGGATACGGATGCTGTTGCTTGCCATTGTGATCTACTTCAAAATCTTTGTGACGCGGCCAGCACCAACAGTACGACCACCCTCACGGATAGCAAAACGCAAACCATCATCCATAGCAATCGGCTTACCCAACTCAACAGTCATATTGACATTGTCACCAGGCATCACCATCTCAGTACCAGC
>SYAZ01000010.1 GCA_005788815.1 Actinomycetota bacterium
CGTGGTGCTGTGTGTGGGTAACGATGACGATGTTCGCTCCGTAATGCTTGGCGCCGATGGCGTTCTTGCAGGTGCCCATGAAGGAATGATCGTGGTGGACCACACCACAACAAGTGCCGAATTGGCACGAGAGATTTCTGCCGCCTGCATTACTGCTGGCGTTGGGTTTGTAGATGCGCCCGTTAGTGGTGGCCAGGCTGGAGCAGAGAACGGTGTACTCACTGTTATGTGCGGGTCTGATTCTGAAGCTGCCTATGCAGAGTTTGCTGCTGTTGCTAGTGCGTATTCGCGTGCATGTGTATTGCTTGGCAATGCAGGTAGTGGCCAACTCGCAAAGATGGTGAACCAATTGTGCATAGCAGGCATTGTGCAGGGCCTATCTGAAGCTCTCGCATTTGCTCAGCATGCCGGCCTTGATGCTCATGCTGTTGTTGATGTCATCTCCAAGGGTGCTGCGCAAAGTTGGCAGATGGAGAATCGTGGCCACACCATGATTGACGACAAGTTCGACTTCGGATTTGCCGTTGAGTGGATGGTGAAAGACCTTGGCTTCTGCATTGACGAAGCAAAGCGCAATGGTTCACAGTTGCCGGTTGCAGATTTGGTGCTCGGGTTCTACAAGGAACTCGCCGCTAATGGCAATGCACGTTCCGATACCAGCAGCCTTATTCGCCGCTTACGGTAAGTGTTGATCGCGCTTTGTGGCGTGGGTCTAATGCGACTGAACGACTGACGCAAACACATCGAGCATTGTGTCTACTTGTGCATCGGTGATGACTAATGGCGGGCAGAATGCAATAACGCCTGGAATAGAGCGAGCAATAACTCCCTTTGTAATCATGGCGTCACGCACAACTGTCGCATCAAGTGAGTCGGGGAGTTTCCCGGCCCAAATGGCGCCTGCACCGCGATAGCCAGTGAGGGTTCCATCAAGACTTAATGCGGCAAGTCCGGCTTCAATACGTTGACCAACGTGTTGTGCGCGTTGCACAAGTTGCTCACGCTTCATAATTTCAATGTTCTTTAATGCTGCAGCACACACCGTTGCATGACCTGAGTATGTGTAGCCGTGGCGTAGGAAAAATGTGGGGTCGGCTGTGAGAGCCGCGTTGATTGCAGGTCCGGTGATGACTCCACCAAGTGGTTGATAACCGCTAGTGACACCCTTTGCAAACGTGATCATGTCTGGGGTGACGCCGAAATACGTTGCACCAAACCATTCACCCAATCGGCCAAAGCCAGTGATCACTTCGTCGAAGATGAGATACGCGCCGTTGTCATCGCATAGGCGACGCAATGCTTCAAGGTATTCACGTGTAGCAGGCCATACTCCGCCAGCACCTTGCACTGGCTCTGCAATTACTGCAGCAACGTTGCCTTTGTTTTGTTGGAAGGCAACAGACATTGCTTCAATGTCGTCGGCCTCAACTTGCAATACGCCTTCGAGAAGTGTGCCGTAGCCAACTTTGTTTAGTGGTAAACCCTGGGCGCTTGTGCCGCCGTAGTTTGTGCCGTGGTATCCGCGATTGCGAGAGATGATCACGCTTCGTTCCGGATGACCCGATTGGATCTGTGAGGTGCGTGCAATCTTCATTGCAGAGTCGATGGACTCTGAACCGCTGCCACACAAGAACACTCGTGAGTTGGCAATAGGCGAGAGCGAAGCGATTACTTTTGCAACTTCTTCTGCTAACGGGTTAGTAAATGGGTCGAACGTGGAATAAGTCTCAAGAGTGGAAATCTGTGCAGCAACGGCGTCTGCCATCTCTGTGCGACCATGTCCGATTTGGCAGTACCACAGGCTTCCGATGCCATCGATGTATTCGTTGCCTTTGTCATCCCACAGCAGTGCCATGTCGCCACGGACAACGTTGATGAACGCATCGGACGATGGTTTGGCAAATGAATGCAGAAATGAACTGGACATGTCTCTACTGTACGCCAGAGGCGTCGGGCTGTTTAGATGCGCTCGATGATGGTGGCTGTACCCATGCCGCCACCTGTACACATGGTGATGAGGCCAGTTGTCTTATCTTGACGCTCAAGTTCGTCGACCAAGGTACCAATCAGCATCGCGCCTGTTGCACCAATGGGGTGACCAAGCGCCATGGCTCCACCGTTGACGTTCACCTTTGATGGGTCGACGCCGGTGTCTTTGAAGAACTTCAATACGACCGCAGCAAATGCTTCGTTGACTTCCAATAGATCGATGTCGTCAAATGTCATGCCTGCTTTTTTGAGAACAAGCTTTGCTGCTGGTCCAGGAGCGGTGAGCATGATGACTGGCTCTGTTCCTGCGACTGCGCTCATGATGATGCGCGCACGCGGCTTGAGTCCGTGTGCCTTTGCGTATTCAGGAGAAGTGACGAGCACTGCTGCTGCACCATCGACAACGCCAGATGAGTTACCGCCGTGGTGCACGTGGTTGATTTGGCTCACTTGTGGGTATGCGATGCGTGCGGTCTCGTCGATGCTGAGTCCGTCGGCGTCTTTCTTATATGCACCCATGCCTTCAAAACTTGGTGTGAGCTTTGCGAGGTCGGCAAGTGTGGTGCCTGCACGTGGGTGTTCGTCTACTGCAAGAGCGAGTGTTCCGTCATTGTGATAAATCGGAATGAGGGACCTCTCAAAACGGCCTTCGCTGATTGCGATTGCTGCACGACGCTGACTCTCCACTGCAAGTGCGTCGCACTGTTCGCGTGTGAATCCTTCAACTGTGGCGATGAGGTCTGCAGAGATTCCCTGCGGGACCATGTTGTACTGATCTCGAAGGTGAGTGTTGTTCGCAGTGAAGCCGTCCACATGCATTGGCGATGGGCGCGACATGGATTCAACGCCACCAGCAACAACGATCTCTTGCATGCCAGAGAGCACGCCCATGGCTGCGAAGTTCACGGCTTGTTGTCCAGAACCACAGAAACGGTTCAGAGTGACGCCAGGAGCCTCGAGAGCCCATCCTGCGTCGAGTGCTGACATACGAGCGATGTCCATGCTGTGGTCGCCACTGCCGGCTCCACATCCCATGATGACGTCGTCTACTTCAGCGGTGTCAAACCCCACACGATCTTTCAGACCATTGAGTACCTGGGCCAAGATGCGCTGAGGGTGCACGTTGTGCAGGGCGCCAGTTTCTTTGCCCTTTCCTCGTGGTGAACGAACTGCATCGATAATCCATGCTTCGCGGTCCATATTGCCCCCTTGGGAATGAGTTGTTGAATGCCAACAACTGGTGGTCTACGCACTAAACCTTATGGCAGGGCAGGTTCTGCAGAGGCATTGGGGAGGCCA
>SYAZ01000056.1 GCA_005788815.1 Actinomycetota bacterium
CATCGCACCTCTGTACTCGTACATGATTGCCACCGAGCCCCTCCCTACACATTTGTGGGACGAGATTGGATGGGCAGGCAGAGAAACATGGAACGACGGCCGCAACATGATTGTGTATGCGCAGCGAACCCACGACGACAGAATTGCATTCGGTGGACGAGGCGCGCCGTACAAGTTCGCAAGCAGAATTGGTGGACAGTTTGACAACCAAGATTCGATTCACCATCAGTTGGAAGAAACACTTCATGAGCTACTCCCACCGACGGAACACATTGCAGTTACGCATAAATGGGGCGGCTCATTAGGTGTTCACAGAGATTGGCATCCATCCGTTCAGGTAGACCATGTGAAAGGAAGAGCAAGTGCCGGGGGTTATGTTGGCGACGGCGTTGCATTCAGTTGTTTGGCAGCTGAATCAATGGCAAATGAAATACTGACAACAGACAGCGATACGAGACATCTTGCGTTTATGCAACACAAATCTCCAAAGTGGGAACCAGAGCCATTGCGTTGGATTGGCATTAACGCAATGATCGCTCTCACCCAGCGAATCGATATAGCAGAAGAAAACGAAAAAGATGCTGGCTTCATCGCTAAACAATTACTGCAGCGTTTTGCTCCTTAACGGTGCAGTTGCTCGTCAGTTTGCTGAACACGGAGCCTGACAGAAAATGCTGAGTCACCCGACAACACACCAGGCCTGGCAAAGAGTCTCCCCTGTTGCCAATTCGACAGACCCAATTCTGGTCTCAATAGCGCGAACTGACCGTCTACCCATCGCGTAAAACCATCACCCACGAAGGGCGCATTGCACATTTCCCACACCTTCTTCACATCATCGGCTGATTGGGAAATGATGCTCACTATGAACTGTGGGCTGTACGTATTGAACAACCGAGACGCTTCGTCAATGTCATCAACAAGCACTACTGCAAACTCGGGATCATTTTCCCACTCGTACTCAGTAGCTAGTGAGTCGATGTCGGCAGCAACGACACAGGAATCAACCTCTACTAAATCAACGGTGTGAAAGCAATCTCGTAAAACTGCTTCTGCATCAGCAATCGCATGAATCACAGGAAAAGTATTGCGCTTTTTAGCGGCGTCTAGTGCGGCGCGCACAACTACGGGAATCTGCTCTTTCGCATGCGTTCTCATCACACAAATGACGTTTAGCGTGTTACATACCTTTCGATCCAGACTATTTTCAATAACAACTTGCAAACGTGATAAGTCGGCATCGCCAACAATCATCCAAGCGCCACCAGTTCCGTGCAGACTGACCGGCACACCAGACTGTTGTGCGATGGCTCCTAACTGCGCGACAGCCTCGCCAGACCCACGGGCCACAGCAAGCGAGAGCCGTTCATCGGAGAACAATGCCCACCCGGCTGCGTGTTCGGGTGAATCGATTAGCCCCACAGCACCGAGCGGCAGACCTGAGCGAACTAGTGCGGGCGTGACCACCGATGTCATCAGTTGACGTGCTGTTCGCAGCGCGTCGCTACCAATTCGAAAGACAACAGTGTTTCCACTACGCAGGACACCTGTTGCGTCGGCAAAGACATTTGGCCTGCCTTCAAAAACGAACCCCAGCACCCCGAGCGGCGCAGATCGTTCTTCAACTGTCCATCCATTGTGAACAATCTCTGACAACTTCTTATCTCGTGACGGTTCCATACTGCGCCACATGCGCAAAGCTTCCACCATGTCGCGACGCATCGAATGTGTCAGTTCCAGTCGCGTAGTTGAACGTCCCTTACTGACGGCTTCGGCGATGTCGTCACTATTCGCCTGAGCAACCGCAGAAAAGACATCATCACTCTCAAGAAGGCGGGCAGCCACTTCATAGAACTCAGAAATCTGGTCATCAGACACTTGAGACATTTCCAAGAAGCCCCGACGGGCAGAGTCAACCGCTTCAGCAACTATCACAGCGACATCGGCAGGTACTCGACAGAGTTGTCCGGTGGATGCAATGGCCAGTATCTGATCACCAGGGAGCATCGAAGATGCCAATTCATGTGAGATCTGAACAAAGGTTCGACCGACAGCCACCCAATCTCCCGCTTGAGCCGTGTGTTCATTCTGCATTGCTCTATTCTGCTCTGTGTGAGCATTCAAGAGGAAACTCCGTTCTACTTCCGTCAGTTGCTGAGCGGACGAGATTTCGGAATCAATAACCCCATAGCCCAGCAGATGGTCAATTTTGCCTACCTCATAGGCGACAAAGACACAGGCGAGTGTGTTGTGGTGGACCCTGCATACGCCGTACAGGATCTGATTGACATTGCTGATTCAGACGGAATGCGGATCACTGGTGTGATGGCTAGTCATTATCACCCAGACCACGTGGGCGGAAACATGATGGGTCACACCATTGAAGGCGTCAGTGCATTGTTGGAACGAATACAAGTGCCTATCCATGTCAACGAGCACGAAGCACCTTGGGTGCTCAAGACAACAGGTATTTCACAGAATGATTTATGTACCCATAGTGCGGGAGACATTGTGAAGGTTGGGCAATTTGAGATCATATGTGTTCACACGCCTGGCCATACACCAGGCAGTCAATGTTTCCTCACCAACGGATGCCTCATCAGTGGTGACACACTTTTCCTAGAAGGATGCGGCAGGACAGATCTTCCGGGTTCGAATGTTGCAGATATGTACGACAGCCTCAACACACTGGCTCAGTTGCCAGACTCAACCGTGGTTCTCCCCGGTCATCAATACTCTGCTCCGTCAGCAGCACTCATGTCAGACGTGAAGGAATACAACTATGTGTTCAAGCCAAAGACCAAGGAGCAATGGCTCATGATGTTTGGGCACGACTAGTTTGTAAATGCGGACAAAATCACACTTGCGGCTGATAGAAACATCAGGAAGATCACGAGAGATTTGAAACGTTCTGGCGTAATTCGTTTTCTAAAGTGGTAACCGATTCTCAAGGTGAGGAACAGTGCGGGAATAGCAACTAGTACACCGCTGAGATTGTGCGTATTCACTTTGCCCGCCCCTACAAACATGACAACTGCAACAATGTTCACCAAGGAAAACACCGTGTTGATCGTGGCTCGAAACACTGCCGGATCAATTCTTCTTGCCTGCATTACAAAGACCAAGGGTGGACCATTTGTTGATGTAGATGTCGACAGAAATCCACTCACCACCCCCAACACCCAATCGAGACGGTGCTTGTCATCGTGCAACTGAAAACCGCGCATCAGCATTAGAGCTGAAACAAGAACAACAACGCCGAGCACCACCCTGAGGCCGGTTTCAGATACGAGCACAAAAGCAGTGAGGCCAAATGGCATCCCAATAAAGGAAGCAACCGTAAGCCGCTTTGCAATTGCGACGTCAACTAGAGCCCTGTCTATCAAGGCTTGCGATGTGGTCGAAATTGCTCCAATCACAGTGGCCACTACGACTGCATCACGGGGGCTAACGACAAGAGTCATCAATGGCACGGCAAGTAACGAGAAACCGAAACCAGACAAAGACTGAGCAAAGGATGCAAATGAGATACATCCAGCAATCCAGAGAAGATCAACAAGCGACACTAAGAGCCGCAAATACTGTGGAGAGAGTCCGAAAAAATCCGTGTATGCACATCTACATCGGCAGTCGTATGAGACGGACACATGAGAGCCATGTTATGAAATGGTGTCAACAACACTCCACGATTCAAAGCATAAAGATGCAGATACGACTCTAAGTCATGGTCTCCCGTGGCCGCAGCGGCC
>SYAZ01000011.1 GCA_005788815.1 Actinomycetota bacterium
ACAACAAGACCAGCAGGAACAATCACCAGCCAACGACGCGCGAGTCGATGCAAACGTTTTGGAACGATGCGAACAAGAACTATCCCCACTACAAGTAATGGCGCACCAGCGATGTAATTCTGTGCGGCGGTGAATAGCGAGCCACCGATGAGCGAACCACACAACAATGCCCACACCAATGCTGCAGGTGCCATGTGTGGAACTGGGGTACGCAGTGAAAATCGTTTTTCGTCACCGTACGCACCGCCTTGTACGAACGCGTCAACAAAAAGTGCAGATGAACAAATGATGAAGACAACGATGGATGAAAAAATGGCAAGTGGGGCGGTGGCAATTAATGAGATAACGATGGCGAGCGGTGTGACGCAACGCGTAATGGTGAGTGTGATCGGCGAAGGAACAAGAAAACCAATGAAAACTGACGTCCAGCCGAGCCAGCCCCACACGGCGAGAACAACTGCAACTGCTGTGGAATGCGAATCACCGTATGACTGCCATGGCGCAACGATGGCTAGTACAAGCCAGGCGATTGCAGCGAGTCCGACAACAATGCGTTGCGGAGTGAATGGGAGTGATTTCGCCATATCTCTAGCCTGCCTTGTCGAACGGTCATAACGGTAATTCCTTCGGCTCGTTTTGCACGAACTCGTGCTGTGACAATGGTGAGAGAGAGTTCAACGCCTGAAAGGAGACGCCATGACAACAGATGCAAATGTGCCACTTCGTGCTGGTGCCTCTTTTGGAGTTGGCAGCTTGCCGCACCGCAGTGTGTCTCAGGCTCTTGATTTTGTATGGAGCTCTACTGATATCCCCACTATTCCTTCGTTGCCGCGCCGTTCGCCGGCAGAGGGCATGATCGCTCAGGCACTTGTCGGTATTGAAGGTGTTTCTGTAGGCCAGTACGGCGGCATCAGTGTCGATGTCAGCGCACTAGATGTTGACCATTTCATCACCACAGACCTTTCCTCTGATGCGTACGGAGCCTTTGCTGCGTTCCTCGAAACGTTCCCTGTGCGAAACAAAGGTGCGCGCGCAGTGAAGTGGCAGTTTGTTGGGCCCGTCACTCTCGGTATGGCGCTGGTACGCCTTGGTCTTGAGGCCGCTATTGCTTTCCCACTTGCCTTGCAAGCCGTGCGCGAACATGTGAGTGCATTAGAAGAGGAAGTGCGCCGTGCAACTAACGGCCTCACACAAATCATCGTGCTCGACGAACCATTGCTCGACGAAGCATTGGAACTCGGATTTCATCTGGAATCAGAAGAAGTTGTCGACCTCATCTCGGGGGCATTGGCCGCAGTATCGCGTGACAACATCAACGGATTGCATTGCTGTGCTCACACAAACTGGCGTGCCATGTTGTCTACCGGGGCAAGTGTGTTGTCTGTTCCCGTTCCATCTGTGGCAAACAATGAAGACTCATCTGAATTACTGGCCGCAGCGAGCCGTATTTCAGACCACATGGCTCATGGCGGGCGTATTGCTTGGGGTGCTGTGCGCACCGATGGTCCTATTTCTGTGAACTCCGAACGCTCATGGAAAGCACTCATGGATGTCATGTGTTCACTCGTGAATGCTGGCGTAGACCCAGTGCTATTGCGTCGCATGAGTTATGTGACTCCTGCATGCGGTTTAGCCACTCATTCCGATGCTGTGGCCGAACAAGTATTTGCACAGGTGCGAAACATTGCCACCAAAGTGGGCGAGCAGGCCACTGCATCACGCCTCACTCTTGGCTCGTAGTTTCAGACCATCTCTTGCGCTCTACCCCTTGAGTAGTTTGTAGGTCATGGCGCGCAACCCTTCACCTCAGAAACGCATTGAAGAACTGCGCGCGCAGATCGCTCATCACAATCAGCAGTACTACGGCACCGACACGCCAGAAATTAGTGATGCCGAGTACGACGTACTTCTGCGTGAATTGCGTGACTTAGAGGCGCAACACCCCGAGTTGGCAGACGAGCAGTCACCATCAGAGTCTGTTGGTGCTGCTGCAATCACCACATTCGATCCTGTTGTTCACAGAGTTCCCATGACAAGCCTCGACAACGCCATGGATGAAAGTGAACTTCGTGCGTGGGGTGAACGCGTGGCAAAAGGGCTCGATGGTCAACCGGTGCGGTTTGTGTGCGAACTGAAGATCGATGGTTTGGCAATCAGTATTCGTTACGAGAACGGTCGCATGGTGCAAGCAGCAACACGCGGCGATGGCAAAGTGGGCGAAGACGTCACTGCAAACGTGGCAACTATTCGCAGTTTGCCGTCTGTAATAAAAGATGCTCCTGAGGTTCTTGAAGTGCGCGGCGAGATCTACATGTCCATCGCTGCATTTCAGAAAATGAAAGCAGAGCGTGAAGCAGAAAATCTCGAGCGTGTTGCCAATGGTCGTTCACCATTAACTGTTCCTGTAAATCCCCGTAACGCTGGCGCCGGCAGTTTGCGGCAGAAAGACTCTGCAATTACTGCGCAACGCGATCTCTCTCTATGGAGCTATCAACTGGGTGAAGTTGTAGGCGGCCCCGAATTCACGAGCCACCATTCCACTCTGGAGTACTTACAGAAGTACGGATTCCCCGTGAACCCAGAGATCACCATGCTCGACTCCATCGACGCCGTGTTGCAGTTTTGCCAAACATGGCAAGACCGCCGGCATGAATTGCCCTATGAAATAGATGGGGCAGTGGTCAAGGTGGACGATCTTGCACAACGAGAACTGCTTGGTTTCACTTCGCGTGCACCGCGATGGGCAATTGCATTCAAGTTTCCACCCGAAGAGCGACACACCATCTTGCAAGACATTCAGATTTCTGTTGGCCGCACAGGGCGTGTGACGCCATTTGCCGTATTAGAGCCTGTATTTGTTGGCGGCTCTACGGTGGGCATGGCCACATTGCACAACCGCGATCAGGTAGCCGCCAAAGATGTTCGCCCTGGCGACACAGTGGTGGTGCGCAAA
>SYAZ01000057.1 GCA_005788815.1 Actinomycetota bacterium
AACGGTGTTCCAACAAGCATTATTCGTTACAACGGAATGTTCCACAGCTTTTTTAGTATGGCCGGACTTCTTGATGATGCAGATACTGCTCAGGTGCTTGCCGCAAGCATGACAGCAAAAGCACTCAGCGCTTAGCTAAAGAAACCGCACGGGAAAACACCGCGTCCAACATTGGTTCAGTGAGTTTCCCAGTGAAGGTATTTTGCTGGCTGGGGTGAAATGAACAAATGATGACCGCGCCATCAGGCGCGGTGACTTCTACTCCGTGACCGAATTTTGGTCGCGGACGCACTCCCCATTCTTTGCACACTGCTTCATACGCAAAACTCCCCAGACACACCACCACACGCACGTTTGTTAGCAATTCACGTTCTCGTTGCAAGAAACTTCGACATGTGTCGCGCTCGTCGGGTGTTGGTTTGTTATCTGGTGGCGCGCAACGCACCGCAGATGACACCCATGCACCGTGCAATGTCAATCCATCGTTTGCATGCACAGACGTTTCTTGTGAACCCAAGCCGGCGCGATGCATCGCGCGATACAACCAGTCACCGCTGCGATCGCCGGTGAACATGCGACCTGTTCTGTTGGCGCCGTGCGCTGCTGGGGCAAGACCCATTACCCAGACTGATGCATCTGGGTCACCGAACCCTGGGACGCCTTTGCCCCAGTATTCGTCGTCACGAAAAGATGCACGTTTTTCTACAGCAACAGATTCACGCCATTGCACCAACCGCGGGCAGGCAACACAAGCACTGACATCGAGTCGAAGTTGACTTAGTGAATCCACGCCTCCCACAGTAGGTTGATTGCACCATGGCTGCCACAAAAAAGACTCGTCCTGCCCCACCGCAATCCACTCTCATCTTGATGGTGCGACACGGGCAAACCCCAACAACGGGAAAGGTTTTACCTGGTCGCGCTGCTGGCCTGCACCTCGCCGAAGCCGGCGTGCAACAAGCCCATGCAGTTGCCGAACGTATTGCTGAGCTTCCACGTGTTGATGCCATTTACGCATCGCCACTTGAGCGTGCGCGCGAAACCGCAGCACCCATTGGTAAGGCATTGCAACAACGAGTCAAAATCAACAAAGGTCTTCTTGAGTGCGACTTTGGTGATTGGACTGGCGAACAACTCAGCACACTTATGAAAAAACCTGAGTGGTCAACTGTGCAGCGCGCACCCAGTAGTTTTCGATTTCCAAACGGCGAGTCATTCACCGAGATGCAAACACGTATGGTCACAACTCTCGACAACATTCGCCAGGAACACCCAGGTGGCGTCGTGGTGTGTGTATCGCACGCAGACCCCATTAAGGCTGCCGTGGCCCACGCCATGGGCACACACCTCGATCTGTTCCAACGCATCGTCATTGGCACGTGTTCTGTCAGTGCGGTTGCCTACAGCGGTCACGGCCCCATAGTTCTGACTGTCAATTCCACAGGTGGTTCTTTGGCCGACCTGCGTCCTTCGTAACTTCTCTGCCACACTTATAGACACATGGGTTTCTACTACGACTTCGAAAATGCAGATGCGTTTGCAACTGGAGCCATCGGACAACCGGGCGATCGCACCTTCTATTTGCAAGTTCGCGCAGACGGTCGCACTGTGAGTGTGAAGTGTGAAAAGCAACAAGTTGCTGCACTGGCTGAATACCTGCGCACCATGCTCGCCGATATGCCAGACACATCGAAAGACATCGACAACATGTCTGCCACATTGCAAAGCCCAGTTGAACAAGATTTTGTCTTGGGTTCGGTTGGCCTTGGCGTAGACCGGCCCAACATGCGCATGGTTGTGCAGTTAGAAGAAATGGTTCTTGTCGACGAAGACGATGAAGATGTTTTCGATCTTCTTGATGAATCAGACGACGACAGCGACCCAAGCACTGTGGTGCGTGTACTTCTCACTCCATCTCAGGCTCGTGCGTTCTGTGACACAGCTGATTTATTCCTGAACGCCGGTCGAGAAACGTGCAAATGGTGCGGCTCTCCGAAGAACCCCGCTGGCCACGCCTGCCCTCGCTTCAACTGACATGGGCATAGACCCAGTCATCGTGGAGCGTCTCTCCACACAGGCCATCGACATTGAAGGGCGCATGCCCAACAGTTCGAACGCCACATTTCTTGTCACTGTGGGCGACCCAGCAGACAATGTGAAAGGTATTTACAAACCACTCGTCGGTGAACGCAGTTTGTGGGATTTCGAGCCTGGCTTATACAAACGAGAAATTGCGGCTTTTCGATTAAGCGAAGCGTTGCGTTATCACCTAGTGCCACCCACAGTGTTGTGCGATGGACCACTTGGTGAGGGTTCCTTGCAATTGTTTGTGAACTACGACCCGCAACAGCACTACTTCATTTTGTATGAGGAACACCCCGATGTTCATGACCAGTTACGCGCCATGGCTGTGTTTGACATTGTTGCAAACAACACAGACCGAAAAGGTGGCCACGTGCTCCTTGACGAAAACAGCAAGATTTGGGGCATCGACCACGGCGTGTGTTTCAGCGATGAATTCAAACTGCGTACCGTCATCTGGGATTTTGCCGGCCAATCCATTGATGACGCGCTGTTGGCGCCACTTGAATCATTCATTCAGTCAGTACCAGTCAATGTTGCCGCTCTGCTCACAGACGATGAAATTGATGCAATGATTGAAAGAACCGAATGGCTGCTCGAAAATCGGGTATTCCCAGCGCCAGAGAGCAGATACCAATACCCATGGCCGCTTCTTTAGACGAACTCATTCGTCGCGCAGATTTAGACGAACTTGTTCGATTCGTAGACAGCACATGCGAAGCACATGACTGGGAACTCTTAGTTGATGTTCGCAATGAAGCGCGCGCTGCTGTTTCAACTGGTCGACAATTGTGGCCGATTGCAACATTGGCCAATTACCGTCTCGCATTATGGTCACCTGCCGAATATGCAGTGCGTGCACTAGATGACACCGCTCGTACATTTATGCCAGGGCCTGTGAGCGAAATCATTGCAGTGCATCACCGTTGGGACGAACTAGAAGAACATTTGGCTGAGGGCCACGACAGATCACTGATTGCCCACGAACGTGCAATGCGTGGCGATGAGATTGAACAAAACGAAACGTCTGTTCTCGATATTCCATTTGCAGTGCAAACCTGGGAACCGATGTATGAACTCGCAACATACTCAGATGACGGTGTTGATTTTCCCGAGCCGAACTTGCCTCGTGCAGTGGACCTGATGACCACGAGCCCGTGCCAGCCGACAGATGACCCCGAATCTGTGCAGGCTTTTCGCCGCCTTGTTGAACCGTGGACAGTACAGTCAAACGGCGATGCAGATGCCGTCGTGGTGGAAGGCTCAACAGCAGACGCCCTCGGCGCTTTGGGGCTGTCACAAGCCCGTACAACGCCTCTCACCGCAAGTGAGGCTCTGGCATGGTTGGCGTGGGCCGGAGCCAGTGGTGGCGCGCACGGCAAGCGTCGTGGCACTGCAACGGGCAGAGGCGAAGCATGGTGGTTTCTGGCCACATTTACCGGCATGGCAGACGACTGGCCGTGCGATGCAGAAGAGTTGGCCGACGTGCTCGATTCGCTCGATTACACCGCGTACACCTATGACAAAGCCCCCACTGGTGGGTGGGGGCTTCATCTAGTTATTGAAGACCCAGAAGAGGGCCTTGCGATTGCACTACGTGCAACCGACAATGATTAATTAGCGGCCTTTGAGAGCAGCGATGATCTGAGGAAGAACCTTGTGAACATCGCCAACAATGCCGAGGTCTGCAACACCAAAGATTGGTGCTTCCTTGTCTTTGTTGATTGCGATGATGTTCTTTGAACCCTTCATACCCACCATGTGCTGCGTTGCGCCAGAAATACCTGCTGCAATGTAGATGGTTGGCTTTACAACTTTTCCGGTCTGACCAACTTGGTAGCTATATGGAACCCAGCCGGCGTCGACGATTGCGCGAGATGCACCGGGTGCACCCTTCAACAATTGTGCAAGTTCTTCGATGAGTGCGTAGCTCGGTGATTCACCAAGACCACGACCACCAGAAACGACAATGTCGGCTTCGTCAAGCTTTGGTCCGCTTGTCTCTTCAACATGCACTGCGGTGACGTTTGCTGCGCCCGTTGCACCAAGATCTGGCACTGCGACTGCTGTTACTGCAGCTGCGGCACCGCCTGCGGATTCTGCTGCGAACGACTTCGGACGGAAAGCTGCAAGGTATGGACCTGCACCAGTGAATGTGGTGCTCACCAATGTGTTGCCACCAAAGATTGGTGTCACCACGGTGACGCCGTCACCAGAATCTGAAATGTCTACGTTGTTGGTGATGACTGTTTTGTCGATCTTGACTGACAAGCGGGACATGACGTCGCGACCTTCGTAGTTCTGAGGGAACATGATGAGGTCTGGCGTTTCGCCACCATCGATTACAGACTTCAGAGCAGATGCAATTGCAACGCCAGGAAGTGATGAACCGTGATTGATTGCGTACACCTTTGTTGCGCCGTATTCACCAAGAACACCAGCTGATGCGCCGTCGCCTCCGATGATTGCTACAACGTTTGAAGAAAGAGAACGTGCTTTTGTCAGCAGTTCGAGTGTGGCTGACGTAGGCGCGCCGTTGCTTGCCTGTGCGAAAACCCAGATGTTGTTCAGTGCCATTGTGATACTCCTCTAATGCTTTCGACTCAGATGACCTTCAGGTTCTCAAGGAACCCGATGATCTTGCCGAATGATTCGCCATCATCTTCGATGATTTCGCCTGCTTGACGTGCCTCTGCTTGTGCAACGTTGCTGATTTTTTGTCCGGCACCTGCCCAGCCCACTGGCGTGATGCCAAGGTCTGCTGCGGTGACTTCTTCAACTGGCTTTGACTTTGCAGCCATGATGCCTTTGAACGATGGGTAGCGCGGCTCAACAACGCCAGCAGTAACGCTGATGAGTGCTGGCAATGCACATGTGACTTCGTCGTAACCGTTTTCTGTTTGACGATCGACTTTCAATGTTCCGCCTTCAACAGAAACTTTCTTTGCGAAAGTAACGGAAGGAAGTCCGAGGATTTCTGCCATCTGCTCTGGAACAGTTCCGGTGTAACCATCGGAAGATTCAGTTGCACCGATGATGAGGTCTGCTCCACCAAGACGCTGAATAGCGGCTGCAAGAATTTTTGCAGTGGTGAGTGCATCGGAACCTTGCAATGCAGGATCGGATACAAGCACACCTTTTGCTGCGCCCATTGCAAGTGCTGTACGCAAACCAGATGTTTCGCCGTTTGGCGCCATGGAGACGAGGCTTACTTCGCCACCACCTGCAGCGTCGACTAACTGCAAGGCCATTTCAACGCCGTAGCCGTCTGACTCGTCGAGGATGAGCTTGCCATCACGCTTCAAAGTGTTGGTTGCCCCATCGAGCGCACCAGGCGCTGCTGGGTCTGGAATTTGCTTTACACAAACGATCACATTCATGCCACCATTGTTACCGAGAGGTAGCCCCTTCATCCAACCCGACGGGGCCTCAAAGTCCAGTTTCTGTGTGAACCTCGTCGCATGCCTCTGGCGGTGCGCTGGTACCGTAAAACGCCTTGCGTCTCCTTCTCATCGTGAACTCCTTTGCGTCCTCTGTGACGGCGAAAAACACCGTGGTGGTCCACCAACGGCTTGCACGCCATCACGATGTGCAGGTCGTAGAGACAAACAGGCGTGGTCATGCCACTCGATTCGCTGAAGATGCGGCCCGTCGCGGCATCGATGTGGTGGTGGCATACGGCGGTGATGGCACCCTGAACGAGGTAGCAACCGGTGTCGCGATGACAGACACCGCCCTTGCTGTTCTCCCCGGCGGATCCACCAACGTGTTTGCCCGAACCCTCGGTATGCCAAATGACGCTCTCGAGGCAGTTGATCTCATTGTGGATGCGCTCGAACGAAATGACATTTCTCCGATTGGTCTTGGCAGAGCAAACGGTCGCTATTTCACCTTCCACACCGGAATTGGTTTTGATGCAGCTGTTGTGCGCCGCGTGGAGCAACGTGCAGCACTAAAGCGTTACGCCGGTCACCCATTGTTTGTTGCGGCAGGATTGCGCACATGGGCAACTGACTACGACAAGAAACGCCCGCACTTCTCGGTCGACTTTGGAAACAACTCTCAAGTGCCTAATGCATATTTTAGCATTGTGATGAACACCAACCCATACACATATCTCGGTACTCGCCCATTCGACATTGTTCCGTCTACAGATTTGTCATCTGGTCTTTCGGTTGTCACATTTACTTCGCTGAAAGCAACGCATGTGCTTCGCACGATGGCTTCAGCATTGCGTGGCGGTGGCGTTCCTTCGTATCCGTGGCTCGACATTCGCACCAATGTGCGTTCATTGCGAGTGAGCGACTCTCGCGCATTCCCGTATCAACTCGATGGCGATTATCTGGGCGAAGTGCAGAACGTGGAATTTGACTACGTACCAAATGCGTTGCGTCTCGTGCGCTCGCACCCGTAGGCCTCAGTTACTTGTCGCGCACCTCTAGTGCAATATCAGGGACATTGGTGCAGATGCCATCGATACCCCACTCAATTACCTCAGCCATACGGGCAGGGTCGTCGATTGTCCATGAATTCACCTGTAATCCGTAGGCGTGAAATACCTCAATGCAATGGCGATTCAGGTACTTCGTATAGGGGTGTAGGGCCGTGTGCCCGAAACCCGCAAGGTCTCTGGCCACGCGTTCACAATCTTCATCACGAACGCCTTCAGTAAGCCACGCCGTACGTACCTCGGGGCGAAATGTGCGCATGGCATCGACTGTTGCGCGATGAAATGCAGATATCAACCAACGATGATCCTCGCCACGTTCTTCAAGATGCGCAGCAACTTTTGCAGCTAAAGAATCTGATGCATCAAAGTCTGCATCTGCAGGATGATTTTTGATTTCAATGTTCACCCACATGCCTTCACATGCATCGAGAGCAGCAGGCAACAACGGAATATGCGCTGGTAGATCTGCAGCTTGTAGTTCACAAATCAAACGACCATCGGACAGTGATGCATCGTGATGAATTGCCATTGCACCGTCTGCAGTGCGACGAACATCTAGTTCAACTGCATCTGCCCCCATGAGGCCGGCGCGCCGGAATGCTTCCAACGTATTCTCACGTTCTGCCCGAGATGCCCCTCGGTGGGCTATTACCTGAACGTTTGACATTTCCTCGCAACTCCTAACAATTAATTTCAAAATACATCACTGGAACTTTGCCCGAATCATTGTCAGATGCCAAGTTCGCTCGTAGCGTTCCTGTTCAGTGGTTCGCCACTCACCATTCGTTCCGCGATTCTCGCCCTAACCCCAACAGAAGGAAACCGACGTGTCAATCCTCGCGTCATCGTTAGCTCTTGGAAGCGCCGACTACACCTGGCGAAACCAAGCCACTTGTCGAGATACTGATCCCGAACTCTTTTTCCCTGTTGGCACCACTGGCCAGGCTCTCTTGCAAATCGCAAAGGCCAAATCTGTGTGCTGCCAATGCCCCGTCAATGTGGAATGTCTCGACTTTGCTCTTGAGACCAACCAAGACACTGGCATTTGGGGTGGCACCTCTGAAGACGAGCGTCGCCAGATTCGTCGCGAAGCCGCAGCGCGCGCTCGCAGCCAACGCGCTCTCTAGTTATTCGTCCCCTAGGGGAACTTTCAACAAAATGACGGTGCCCGTGTGTGCGCCTCGTGGAACTAAATCCACAGCAGCCAATTCTTCTGTTCGTGCGGGACGCATCTCAATTGAGCCAGCAAGTTCTGTCGTGACCAAAGTGCGGACAATGGACAAGCCCAAACCTGTTGCATCGGCCAATTGAAAGCCATCTGGGATTCCGCGTCCATCATCAATGACTGAAATCTGCAGTTCAGTTTCTTCAAGATGCAAGAGCACCACCACACTGCCCCCACCGTCGCCTTCGGGAAATCCATGATTCACAGCATTTTGTAACAACTCAGTGAGCACTACAGACAAAGGCGTCACCACAGTGGCTGCCAGACGGCCTCCGTCGCCAATCACGGTGAACTTCATGGGGCGATCAGGCGACTGCAGGCTCTCTTCTACGAGGCGAAGGAGTGGGCGCACAATCTCAATGAATGCAACATCGTCACCTGGTTCGCGCGACAATGTTTCGTGCACGAGAGCAATGGTGCGAATGCGTCGGACAGACTCTGCGACTGCCGCTTTTGCTTCAGCAGATTCCAGACGGCGGCCCTGTAAACGCAACAAAGATGAAATCGTCTGCAAGTTGTTCTTTACTCGGTGGTGAATCTCACGGATGGTTGCATCTTTCGACAAAATCAAACGGTCACGACGACGCAATTCACTGACGTCGCGCAACAACATGACAGCACCAGTCACTGCTGACTCGCCATCGACATCGCTCACGATCGGAATACAACGTGTCAGCAAGGTGACATCAGTGGTCTGTTCGAACTCTTCCACCACAGGTTCAGCACGTTCGAATGCCTGACGCACTGACGAATCAATGACCCCTAATTCGGCAAGTGTTTGGCCAACGGCATTTGCACTAATGCCCACGCGATGCAATGCAGACGTGGCATTGGGAGATGCGTACCGGATGCGCGAATCATGATCGAGCACAATGGCTCCGTCACCAACGCGCGGCGCAACGCTCGAGTCTGCAACGCGACCAGGAAATGGAAAACTTCCGCGCACAATCATTTCTGCGAAACGATCAAACATCTCTAAGTACGTACGTTCCAATTCACCGGGCTGACGACCCGTACGACGCGACCATTCACGTGTGAGAACACCCACTACTTGGCCTTCGTGCTTCACGGGAATTGCCATCATGCGACAATCTTCTTCAATTCCCTCGACAAAGATTTCGCCTTCAACAATTTCACCTGTACGAAATGCTTCTACGAGAAGCGGGCGCTCTGAACTAGACGCTTCAATTCCTACGAAGTCAGCCAGATACAAGGTCTGCCCAGTAGCAGCGCGCACCTGCGCCACAATCTTCCAGTTGTCGTCCTTGATGGGCACATAGAGCAACAAGTCGGCAAAGCAGAGGTCGGCGAGCATTCCCCATTCGCTCACCAGATTCACAAGGTGTGTGGTTTGCTCTTTTGTTAGATCCGTGTGTTGACGGACCAGTTCACCAATGGTCGACATGGGCACTCACTTTCAAGAGCAAGTCTGCCCTACCTGTCGCACAGGCTGGTGACATTCAGAAATTACTTAGTCTCCAAAGCCGATACGGCGAGCGTCGTCACCCGTACCGATTTCGACAAAGGCAATCTTGGCGGCCGCAATTGCGATATCGCGGCCCTTTTTGTCTGTAATCCACAAGGTCTCGATCTCGCCCTTCAAAGCCTTCTCTACAGAAGCCTTCAACGCGTCGCGCACTTTCTTGTCGTCGTCCATTTCGATAGCAATTTCTCGTGCTGCCTGTGTGATGCCGATACGAATATCCACTGTGAGTTCCCTACTGATTGATTGATGGTGTGACTAGGTGTGCCGTAAACGGCGTGTACTTACCGTACAGGTCAGAGCAGATTCAGACCCTTGCTGAACACTTTCTTTGGCTTCATTGCTTCAATCTGTGCAGCTAATGCATGGAATGCAGCTCCGACCTCGGACTCTGGAGCCACGGCAGCGATGGGGTGACCGTCGTCGCCGCCTTCACGCAATTGCGTCACCAGTGGAATCTGAGCAAGCAACGGAACATCAAGTTCTTTTGCCAGTTCTGCTCCACCGCCAGAACCAAAGAGTTCATAACGCTTGCCGTCGTCGCCGGTGAACCACGACATATTTTCAATAACGCCGCGCACGGTGAGATTGACTTTCTTTGCCATGGCAGCAGAAAGACGTGCAACTTTTTGTGCTGCTTCTTGTGGCGTAGTAACAACAAATACTTCACCACGTGGCAAATACTGGCTAAGGCTAAGTGCAATGTCACCAGTGCCTGGCGGCATGTCGATCAACAAGTAATCAGGTTCATCCCAGAACACGTCTGTAAGAAATTGTTCGAGTGCTTTGTGCAACATGGGGCCACGCCAAATGACTGCTTCACCTTCAGGCACGAAGTAGCCAATGGAAATGCAACGCACGCCGTAGTTCTCTGGCGGAACGAGCATTCCGTCGATGACTACCGGTTCGCGTTCTGCACCAAGCATGCGTGGAATAGAGAAACCGTAAATGTCGGCGTCCACAATTCCCACGGTGTGACCGCGCGCAGCAAGAGCAACTGCAAGGTTTGTAGTGACACTGCTTTTACCAACGCCACCCTTGCCTGAAGAAATAAGTAACGGACGAGTCTTTGAATCTTTTGCCGCAAATGGAATAACGCGACCTTCGGCGTGACCATGTGCTTGTCCACTTCCTGCAGTTGCACCAGGGTTGCCGTTCAGCATCATGCGCACCTTCTCGCGCTGCGCATCGGTCATGACACCAAAGTTGATGCTCACGCCTCCGCCACTTGTGAGTGGAGTCAATGCCTTGGTGACGCGATCGGTAATTTCGTTTCGCATGGGGCACCCAGCAACAGTGAGTGTCACGGTGAGCGAGACTCCCTGGCTAGAGACAGCAACGTCGTGAACCATGTCGAGATCGACGATGGAACGATGCAGTTCGGGGTCTTCGACGGGGCGAAGGGCCTCGATGACCTGCTCAACAGTGGTTGTGGACATGGGGTCTCCAATGAAAGGGGGATTTTGCACTACGGCCATAGGTACAATACCTGCGTGTCCGAAGTGAGCACTACCCACGTTATGACACCGAAGGCATTTACTGCCACCGTGTCAGCCATGACCTCTGCTTTTGGCGACCCCACACGCAGAGCCATATACCTTTACGCGCGCGAGCATGAGGAAGGTGTCACAGCTACTCAAATCTCAGAAAAGTTTGAATTGCATGCAAATGTGGCTCGCCATCACCTCGACAAGCTTGCTGCTGGTGGGTACTTGGAAGTCACCATTGAGCGCGCAAAGGCACAAGGTGTCGGTCGCCCTTCGAAGCATTATCGCGTCGCGAGCAAAGACAGTGAATTTGAATTCTCTGTTCGCACCGACGATTTAGTTCTCACATTGCTCGGAAAGGCACTCGCTGCACTTCCTCCCGACACTGCGCACCTCATTGCAGAACAAGTCGGACGCGATTACGGCAAAGCAATGGCAACTGGTCTCACCGGACACGACGCTGCGGTTGGTCATCGTTCTTTGCGTTCAGCGATTCAAGCTGTTGCCGATGCGCTCACTGCGCACGGATTTGCGGCACACACAGACAGCAAGAACGACAAGATGCGCATCGTCACAAGTCATTGCCCATTTGGTGATGTTGCGATTGAACATCCGGTGATTTGTGCTGTTGAACGTGGAATGGTGAAAGGCATGCTGGCTGCCATCTATGGCGACACAGAGCCACAGACAATTGACTCCATTCCTGCTGGCGACACTTTGTGCATCACCACGGTGTAACAACCGTTTAATCGCCCCAGTGGCGCTGTTCTAAAAACGGATCGCCATACATGTGATAACCGTTTCGCTCCCAAAAGCCTGGCTTGTCGGCATTCATTACTTCTAAACCGCGAAGCCATTTCGGAGATTTCCAGAAATACAAATTCGGAATGAGCAATCGCACTGGGCCGCCGTGAATCGGTTCGATTGGTTGGTTATCAAATTCCCACACAACAAGTGCTTCATCACGCGTCGCATCATCCAGTGGAATATTTGCGGTGTATCCAAATTCAGCGTGACCCATGAGATGCGTTCCCTCTTCATGCACGCCC
>SYAZ01000058.1 GCA_005788815.1 Actinomycetota bacterium
AGATGCTCTATCCATTAAGCTACGAGCGCTAGTTATGAGTACTGAATGTTACAGCCGTAATTACTCCCAAGCACCCCAGCCATTTGAACGCTTATAGATAGCCAAACCAACAGTGGCATTGACTCTGGCGTCAAGCAACTGTTGCGCCGAGGTAATCCCCATGCCCTTCAGCCACGATTTATGGGAAGACCAGTTGATCTGGAACAGCCCCACACAACACCAGTTCCATGCTGCTGCGTTTAACTTCGACTCGCGCTTGGCAATGGCAACCGCACGGCCATCCAAGTGGTCCGGCCAAATCTCACGGATGATGGCCTCGGACTTCTTGGCTGAATACCTTTTTGCTGGTGGCTTCAGTTGAAGTCCTCCACTTTTCGTGTCCTGGGCTTTGGCCGTTTTAGGAAGACAGATGACATCGCCGATCAACAAAAGAGTGTCTGTTGAGGCCTTATTTGCTGCCAATAACGCCTTCATCGTCACGTTGACTTTGCCCGAAATGCGACTCCATGAGTCGTTTGGCTTGACGGTGTAGGTCTTGGTGCAGGCCGTCGCTGCAGAGGCCCTTGTTGGGCCGGGCCCACTGATAGTCAGTGCGCCTGCAACCACGAAGGCTGCCAGAGACTTGCGGAGCAAACTCATATGGCGGAGAGGGTGGGATTTGAACCCACGGTCCGCTTTAAGACGGACAACGCCTTAGCAGGGCGCCCCATTCGGCCACTCTGGCACCTCTCCTGGGAAGACTTTGAGTGTACCTCTGGTCTTCGAGCTACAACTCTCAGCCCGTGCGCCGACGTCGTGAATCCCCTTAGAACCCCTTGTTTCTCCATGATTTGGGTGCGAATGGAACAGAGTAAGGTTTCCTCATCGGCACCGTCAGAGGTGCCACAAACCAGGGAGAACCTACACATGAAGAAATTCTGGAAGCTTGCAGCAGTTGCAGCTACAGCATCACTTCTCGTCGCAGCATGCGGTGGAAGCGATTCATCATCAGATACAACAAGTGCGCCAGCAGAAGCAACCGACGTAAAAGTCGCAGTTGTATACCTCGGCACTGCCGAGGACAAAGGCTGGACATACCAGCACGAACAAGGCATCTTGCAACTTGAAAAAGATCTTGGTGTTGAAGTAAAGCGCATTGAGAACATTGCAGACAACGCAGATTCTGAAAAGACTTTCGAGCAACTTGCATCTGAAGGCTATGACGTCATCTTTGCAACCTCATTCGGTTACGGATCACCAATGGCCAATGTTGCAGTGAAGTACCCAGATGTGTGCTTCCAGTGGGCAACAGGTGCAAAGTTCCTTCTTACTAAAGCTGGTGGCGGCGCATTTGCTGACTTCCCAGATTTGCCAGCAAACCTTGGTACATACTTCGGTGCTGCAGAAGAAGCTCGTTACCTCAGTGGTATGGCAGCAGGTAAGGCAACAAAGAACAACAAGCTTGGCTATGTTGCTGCATTCCCAATTCCAGAAGTTATTCGCGGAATCAACGCATTCACATTGGGCGCACAATCTGTAAACCCAGATGCAACAGTGCAAGTCACTTGGACAAAGACATGGTTCGACCCAACCATCGAGAAAGAGGCTTCAGAGTCACTTCTTGACGCAGGCGTTGACGTTCTTGCTCAGCACCAAGACACCACTGCTGCCGGTGTTGCAGCAGAGGCAAAGGGTGCCAAGTGGGTTGGTTACAACAGTGATGTAAAAGAAGCAGCACCTGCTGCTTGGCTCACAGCTCCAACATGGAACTGGGGTCCTTACTACTCAAAGACATCGAAGGCAGTTGCCGACGGCACATGCCCAACCGATGAGTACTACGGCTCAATGGCAGACGGAATGGTCACACTTGCTTCTTTCGGTGAATCAGTTGATGCAGACACACAAGCATCAATCACCGCTAAGGGTGAGGAAATCATTGCTGGAACATTTGCTCCATTCACCGGACCAATCAGTGACCAAGACGGAAAAGAAGTTCTAGCAGCAGGAGAAAAGGCCGATCTCGGTTCGCTCCTCAGCATGAGCTACTTCGTTAAGGGTGTTATCGGTTCCGCAAAGGGCTGATTTCACAGATGACTAACACCTCTCACGAGGTGGCGAAGGGGCCGCATCACGAAAGTGGTGCGGCCCCTAGCGCACTCTCGGCTCATTCCATTGTTAAACGCTTTCCCGGCGTTCTTGCTAACGACTCTGTTGACTTCGACGTTCTCCCTGGCGAAGTACACACACTCCTTGGTGAAAACGGCGCAGGAAAAAGCACGCTCGCTGCCATGCTGTGCGGCCTGTATCAACCAGACTCTGGCTACATCACACGTAACGGCGAGAGAATTGCATTGTCATCACCGCGTGCAGGCTTACAACACGGCATTGCAATGGTGCACCAACACTTTCGTTTGGTGGAGCGTTTCACCGTTGCAGAAAATGTCATTCTCGGTAGTCGGGATTTATCGTTCAGATTGAATCGATCTGAACTCGAAGACCGAGTTTCTGCTGTTGCCGAATCGTTTGGTCTTCCCATCGAGCCAGGCGCAACAGTGGGAGATCTTTCGGTTGGTCAACGTCAACGTGTGGAGATTGTCAAAGCGTTGTATCAAGGCGCAGAAATTTTGCTGCTGGATGAACCCACTGCAGTACTTGTTCCCGCAGAAGTAGAAAAACTATTCGAGAACGTGCACGCGATGACACAAGCCGGCAAGTCAATCGTTTTCATCAGTCACAAACTCGGTGAAGTAGTGGAAATTTCAGATCGCGTCACGGTTCTTCGCAACGGTCGCGTCACAGGCCATGTGTCTGGTCGCGGCACCACAGATACAAGAGAGCTGGCACGCCTCATGGTTGGCCGAGACATTGAACTCACTACTCAGCGTGCATCACATGCAACTGGTCATGAAGTACTGCAAATTCGCGACCTGTCATTGAATGTTGGCGGTGTCAGTGTTTTGTCAGACATCTCGTTCAATGTGCATGCCGGCGAAATGGTGGGCATCGCAGGTGTTGCAGGCAATGGTCAAAAAGAGCTTGCAGAGACCATCGCGGGTCTTACTTCTCCCACCAGTGGTTCAATAGCAATTACGGGTTCAATGTCTACCGATCGCGGTCCAATTCACGCACGTGAACTCGGCCTCGCATATGTCCCAGAAGACCGCTTAGGCATGGGACTTGTCCCGTCTATGTCTATTCTCGACAACCTATTGCTCACGCGTGACCGTAACTTCGTTGTTGATCGTGCATCTGTTGAACCTGAAGCGGTGCGACTCATTGAACAGTTCGAAATAAAAGCCAATGGGCCAGAACACATCGCGCGCAAACTCTCTGGCGGTAACGCTCAAAAAGTTTTGCTTGCACGAGAACTTTCAGGCGGTAGGTCGGCGACCAAATTGCTTGTGGTGTGTTCACCCACTCGCGGTTTAGACGTAGGAGCAATCGAAACAGTGCGAGCCTTGCTCAACGATGCTCGCAGTGCCGGACAAGCAATCTTGCTCATCTCTGAAGATCTTGACGAAGTGATGTCATTGTCCGATCGCATCTTGGTTCTGTACCGAGGCAGCATCGTTCATGAAACACCTGGTGAAAGTGCACAGCTCGCAACAGTGGGCGCTGCAATGGCCGGACTCTCCACAGAAGGAAATGCATAATGCGCTCTCCTATTCGTATTGTCTTTGAGCAAAGAAATGAAACCCCAAAGTATTTGTCCACTCTTGTCCCGCTGATTTCTGTCATTGCGGCTCTTGTGGCTGGCGCATTGTTCCTACTTGCCACGGGATATTCCCCTATTGATACATACACGAACATGTTGAGTGACGGCTTTGCTTCCTCGCGTGGCATCACAGACACGTTGGGCCTATCCACCGTTCTCATCTGCACAGGTATTTCTGCTGCATTCGCATTCCAAATGAACTTGTACAACATTGGTGGCGAAGGTCAGCTGTACTTGGGCATGATTGGTGGCGCCTGGGCTGGTCTTGCACTTGGCGATCGCTTGCCGTCGTTTGTGATGATTCCCACAGTGCTGTTGTTGGGTGCACTAGCTGGTGCTCTTTGGATTCTGATCCCTGCTTATGTTCGTTCACGCCTTGGTACTAGTGAAATCGTGACAACGTTGTTGTTGACATACGTTGCAGCAAGTCTGGTTGACCATTTCGTCTACACACCAGGAAGTTTCTTCGTTACAAAGAACTCCGCATTCCCACAAGGCCGCTTAGTGCCAGACTCGGCATCACTCACAGCATTTGGTAACACTTCTCTCTACCCCACATTTTTCCTCGTCGTGTTGGTAACACTTACGCTGTTCTGGCTTGTGAAGCGCACAGAGTACGGGTACCGCATTCAAGTGATCGCTGATTCTCCACGTGCTGCTCATTACGCAGGCATCAATGCCAACCGCACCACATTGTCGGTCATGCTTATCTCTGGTGCACTTTCTGGTCTTGGTGGTGCAGTGCTCATCGTTGGTCCATTCGGCAGGCTCGACCCAGGCATCACGATGTTGGGTTATGGGTACGCCGGCATTGTTATCGCAGCCCTGGCACGCAATAACTTCTCGGCCGTAATTGTGAGCGGCATCTTGTTCGCAGGTCTACGTTCCGGTGGCGACAAGTTACAAATCTCTACAGACACACCTATTCATATTGGTGTCATGTTGCAGGGAGCCATCTTGCTCTTTGCATTAGGTGGAGAGGCTTTCCGTCGCTATCGAATACATGCGGTCCGAACTGAGAGGACTGCGCAATGAATGAAAACATTTGGGTACTTGCATCTGCAGACTCTGTTGCTATCGCAACCACGCTTATTCTTGCTGCACTCGGCGCACTCTTCACTGAGCGTTCAGGAGTTCTCAATTTAGGTATTGAAGGCATCTTGCTTACTGCGGCCATTAGTTCGTTCCTTGCCGCAGATACATCAGGAAGCATCTGGCTTGGGTTACTCATTGGTTCACTTGCTGGTGCACTACTTGCATGCATTCACGCTTTACTCACTGTTGTATTACGTGCAAACCAAATTGTTGCGGGCCTTGCATTAGTTATCTTTGGTACTGGACTTGCAAACTTCCTGGGCAAACCTGTTGAAGGAAAGACCGTCACCACAATCATTCATCCATTGTCATTCGGCCCATTGTCAGACATTCCACTTATCGGGCCAATCATCTTTGGGCAAGACATCATCACGTATGCATCCATCGCGATTGCAATCTTGTCGTCGCTATATCTTTTCCGCTCACGCCCAGGTCTCGAATTGCGTGCAACGGGTGATGATCCAGCAACGGTTGATGCACAAGGTTTGTCGGTGGCGTCTATTCGCATCCGTTACACCTTGTTTGGTGGGCTTCTTGTTGGTCTTGGTGGCTCGTGGCTCATGTTGGCGCAAAGCGCAGCATGGCATCAGGCTTCAACTACCAACGGCATTGGCTGGATTGCATTGGCCCTGGTGGTATTTGCCGGCTGGCGTCCAATACGACTCATCTTTGGTGCTGTGCTTTTCGGATTCACGTTGCAATTGCCATTCACATTGCAAGCTGAGCAGATCACGTTTATTCCATCGGCACTAATGCAGATGCTTCCGTACTTGGCAACTCTGGTGGCGCTCATTGCGCTCAGCAGGCCAAGCATGCGCAACAAGTTAGGTGCACCACAGGCACTGGGCACTCCGTTCGTACGCGACGAACGCTGACATATCACTGGCGGAACGGGAGGGATTTGAACCCCCGGGGCTATTAACCCTCTTGTTTTCAAGACAAGCGCATTCGGCCGCTCTGCCACCGTTCCGTCCGACACGCTATCGGACGACGGCGCTCACTAGTCGCGAATTTTGGTCCGCAAATGGCTCACCCAGTCGTCGGCGTCTTTCCAACGGCTATCGGCATGTTCGCGGGCTGAGTGGGCTTGTTCCCCTGCTGCGGGATACGAGCCCAAGAATTTCACGCCACCTTGTTTGGTGTGCAGGTCACGTAACACATCGGCCATTAATTCGTCACCCACATGTCCGTCGGCATAAATGATGAAGCAGTAATCGCCAAGCCCACCCGCCTTTGTGGGTCGAGATGACAACAAACTCAAGTTGATTCGCCGCGCTGCGAATTCTTGCAAAATGGAAATCAAACTTCCTGGTTCATCAGCGCGTTGAAAAACAACAATGCCGGTTTTGTCGTGACCAGTTGGCGTTGGAATTCCGTCGCGCGCAACCAATACGAAACGTGTTTGATTACCAGCATGATCCGCAATGTCTCGTGCGATTACTTCTAGTCCATACATCGCTGCCGCATTTGCCGGAGCCAGTGCAGCCATTCCGGTTTCTTCAGCACCAATCCTTCCAACAGTGCGTGCGGCATCGGCAGTGGAGTTTGCAACTTGAACGTCAGCATTTGGCAATGTGGTGCGTAACCAACCACTGCATTGTGCAGTTGCAACAGGAATGGAATGCACAAGGGTGACATCAGTAAGCGTTGTACCTTTGCGTGCCAACAAGCAGTGCTCAATGTCTAAAACAACTTCGCGTTGAATCAGCAATTCATAATCGAAGATGAGCGCATCTTGTGTGAAGTTGACTGTTCCCTCAATGGAGTTTTCAATTGGTACAAAGCCAGCGTCTACGTCACCATTTGCAACTGCATCAAGCACATCGGGTACCGAACGAAACGGAACTAATTCGGCCTGAGCAAGGTCGGCCTGCGTCTGCAGTGCTTGCTCGGTGAAAGTTCCGAATGGTCCGAAGAACCCAATGCGTTTGTGTGTTGTTGCCACGGTTGGCAAGGCTACGACAGTTCTCTAGAAACTCTGGTGCTATTTCGCAGCAACAGCTGCGTTTGCATAAATCTGAAGCTGCTCAACAGGTACTTCACCCGAGGTTCGAGCAGTGATCTTTCCATTTGCTCCTACGAAAGCCATGAACGGATACCCGCCCACGCCATACGCCCTAGCGGCTTCTTGTGCTTCGCTGTCTGCCATCACTTCAAATGGCCACTTCATCGCAGTCAACCATTTCGATGGTGGCCAGTTGGCTTGATCCGCCTTCGAACCAGTGGTGACGCCAACGACACGCAGACCAGTTGGCACCTCGCCGCTCTCACGCCATTTGTTTAGCACCGGAATCTCACGGTTGCAGAATTGGCACCAGTGTGCAAGAAAAACCACGAGAGTGGCTTTTCCTTCGCCTGCAGGATCAATACTGATTGGGCGGCCTTGAAGGTCGTAACCCTTTAGTACTGCAACACTCTTTCCCACTTCAGTGTCTGCACCAGATTCTGGCAACGGGGCTAACAAGCCACCGGTTGCAGAAACTTTTTGATACTCAGCAGGCTGCACACCACCAGGCACTGTGACCACGGTGTTGGTAGTGGTCTCGCTTGAACCGCCACTTGTACCAAGTGCCACTGCACCTGCAATACCGACAACGACAAGAACAACATAAAGAATTGTTCTCATGCTGTCGCCGCTGCTGGCTTTTTTCTTCTTACGCTCATTCTGTGCCATTTACTGCTCCTGGCTTGTAGTTGTTGAAACTGGTTCGCGGATTATCGCGAGAGAGATTGCAATGACTGTAATAAAAGCACAGCCGGCCATGAAACACAGTGTGACAAAACCCAGTTCGCGGAACCAGATTGACGTACATGGAATATCGAGGCTGCACACATTTGATTCCAGTGTTGGGAACCACTCGAGTAGATAGTGATACGCAGCAACAAGTAATCCGATAGGTGCAAGAACAATGGTGTAGCGCGCAATGTTTTTGTCTTGACGAATTGCTGCCACGAAAGAAATAATCGCGATGCTGTACATAAAGATGCGCTGGTACCAACACAATTTGCATGGCGCATACCCAACGCTTTCACTGAAATACAAACTGCCCACCGTGGCACCAGTAGTAATCATGCAGATCAACCACAATCCGGACGCACGAATCTGAAGCAGCCAGTTCTCGGCCCACTGTTGCGTGCTGCCAAACAACATGGCACACAATGTGATGACGCCGCCGGCCAATGTGGCCAGTGCCAAGATGGCGCTGAAGAGCTGCACGGCTTCGTTATTCACCGTCCCATTCTGTCGGGTGACAGGGCAAAAAGAGGGTCACACGGGCAGTCTCTGCTCATGGTGGCCATGGGGATTCCCCGTTCAAAGTGGCAGGATGAAGGGGTGAATTCTCCCCGACTCGGTCTCGATGCCCTGCGCGATATGCGTGGGCAACGCCGCCGTCACCGGGTGGAGACCATCGAGTGGTTTGAGGCCCTCTACAGGGTCTATTTGGCCGCATTTATGGGCGGTGGAGCCATTTTGTTCCTATCTTCCGTGGCGGGCGACGAGCAGATCACGGGTCAAGCCCTTCGCGATGTGACTGCCAATATCCCCCATGTAGTGGGGTTCATCGCAGCCCTCGTGGTGTTCACTGGTTTGCGCAGCGGTGCCAATGGAGGCCCCATTGCGGTGGAAGAAGCAGAAGTTCGACACGTGTTGATGTCCCCTATTGAGCATGCTGCAGTTCTTCGCCACCCCGCTATTCAACGATTGCGAACATTTGCATTTGCGGGCGCAATTGCTGGTGGCACGGCTAATCAACTTTTAGGTCGACGCATTACATCTGCAGGTACTTCACTTGCACTGTGGGCTTTGTATGGCGCAATCGCCGGAGCATTACTTGCTTCACTCTTTGTTGTTGCCGCGCTTCTCATTCATGCTCTTGCAATTCCACGTTGGGCAACTACATCAATTGGTGTGTGCATCCTGGCGTGGCAAGGTGCAGTCACATTCACGAGCTCATCAATTGCGGGGCCATTCGATTTCATCGGCAGCATCAGTAGGTGGTGGCTCAACGGTGTACACATACCAGACATTGTGGCAATTGCTGTAGTGCTCCTCATTACCGCTGTTGCAGTTTCTCTTACTGGTCGCCTCTCTCTTGAAGCATTGTCGCGGCGCAGCTCGCTTGTTTCACAATTGAAGTTTGCAGTTACGTTGCAAGACATTCGCACAGTTGTGTTGTTGCGCCGTCAACTCAGCCAAGAACACATGCGTGTGAAGCCATGGGTGAAAGTACCAAAGCTGTTGCGTCGAGACATTGTTGTTGGTCGTGGCCTTCGCAGCATTGCGCATTTCCCACTGCGCCGCATTATTCGCATGGAGTTGCTCACAGTGAGTGCTGCTGGTGCATTAGTGATGGCATACCGTGGCACTACTCCTGCAATTGTTGTTGCCGGGCTCTTGTTGTTTGTTGTGGGTCTCGATGCTGTTGAACCGTTGTCGCAAGAAGTCGATCAACCAGACCGCACAGACGCTCTTCCGCTAGAGCGCGGACTTCTCATGACTAAACACTTGATTGTTCCTGCTCTGGTAACGCTTCCATTCCTCTTTGTCGGAGTACTCGTTGCAGTTGTGCTTGAACCTGCTGTGAGCACTGTGGGATACGCATTTCTCCTTGGTATTCCTGCACTTTTAGGTGGCGTTGCTGGGGCAAGCATTAACGCAGTGAAAGGTGCGCCAGACCCAGTGGGTGGTGCCAATGAAGCTCTTGCATTGCCGCCAGAAATGAGTGGCATCGGAAATGTCATTCGCGCAGCGTGGCCACCCACGGTTGCAATTGTCTCGTGTGCGCCAGTGCTTGCACTTCGCCTGAGTATTGAAAACAATTCTCAAGTCTTTGGTAATACGTTGCGCGCAACACTTGGTGTCTTCATGTTTCTCACATTGATTGCTGGTTGGGTGCGCCAGCGCGACGCCATTCACAAGTGGTTCCGCACTGCACAACAACAAAGCAAAGCTTCTACTCGAACAGGAAGTATCTGATCATGGCTCGCCAACGACGCAACACACCTCAACCAAAAGAACATCACGCACTTAGCATCGTAAATGTGTCGAAGTCATACGGCACTGCACCAGCGCTTGACCCCATCACGTTTGACATCGCAACTGGCGAACGTGTTGCCCTCATTGGTCACAATGGTTCAGGCAAAACAACTCTTATTCGCATCGCATCTGGTTTGCTCGACGCAACAACAGGTTCCGTTTCTATTGCCGGCCACACTGCAGGTTCACTTTCTGCGCGCGCTTCGTTGAGTTTCATTGCAGACCAACCCACGTTTTATGACGACCTCACATTGTGGGAACACCTGGAATACGTTGCGCGACTTCATGGTGTAGAAACGTGGGAACAAACAGCAGCAGATCTTCTTGGTCATCTTGGTTTGTACGATCGCGCAGACGACATGCCCAACAGATTCAGTCGTGGTCTGAAACAAAAATCAGCAATCGCGTTGGGATTCATTCGCCCGTTCGATGTATTGCTTGTGGACGAACCATTTGTAGGTCTCGACGCATCCGGCAAAGAAGCACTTCTTGAGCTCCTGGCCGACGCCACTACACAGGGGTCCACCGTGGTGGTTGCCACACATGAACTTTCGTTTGTACACACCGTTGGTCGCATCATTGCCCTGCGTGACGGGCGCTTGGTGTACGACGGCGGCACCGATGGCATCAACGTAGATGGCCTGGTACGCACCGAAGACCCTGCAGGCGAACACGACGGCGAACGGCAGTAGTCTTTACATATGTTCACATACGACGTTGTTTCCGAATCTGTCCGTAACCCACACGAATTAGCCGCCGAACTCACTCGCCGTTCCAGCCAAGGCTGGGAAGTTGTGCATATTGCATACGACGGTGCCTCTTGGTTCCACGCATTCATCCGCCACGCAGGCAATGTGCCCATCACCACTCACCCCGGTATGAAGGCCGAACAGATTGTCTCTGTCACTGGTGCGCCATCAAGCACCACTGCTGCCTCCACTCCTTCTCCGTTTGCTGCGGCTCAGACTGGCGCCACCTCGGGCGGTCAAGCTGCTCCTGCCAATTGGTACAAAGACCCATCAGGTCGCTTCGAGCTTCGTTACTGGAATGGTTCGGCGTGGACCGAGCACGTTGCAACCGGTGGCAAGCAGTCAACTGACCAACCACAGGGCTAATACATGCAGGCCATTTCCATTGGCCACGCTGGCATTCTCATTCGCACGCGTGGAATCACCATCGTGTGCGACCCATGGTTTGTTCCTGCCTTCTTTGCATCCTGGTGCGTCTTTCCTCGTAACGATCAGTTACCAGAAGATGTAGTGCACGACATCTGCAATCCAGATTTTCTCTACATCTCGCATCTTCATGGCGATCATTTTGATATTCCATTCCTCACAGAAAAGATGAACAAGAACACAACGGTGCTCTTGCCAGATTTCCCCACGCGTGAACTCGAGCGTGAATACAACAAACTCGGGTTTCGTCAATTCGTTCGCACCATCAACGGCGTTGAGCAAGAAATTGCTCCGGGTGTCACCATTGCAATTCATCCAGAGTCGTCAATTACAGATGGCCCTGCGGGCGACTCTGCGTTAGTCGTGTCCGACGGTGACGCGCGACTAGTGAATCAAAATGATTGTCGCACTAATGATCTTGGTGCGTTACGTTCGCATGGCCCTGTCGATCTGCACTGGCTCCAGTTCTCTGGTGCTATTTGGTATCCCATGGTGTACGAAATGGATGCTGCAGAAAAGAAACAGTTGTGTGTCGACAAAGTAGAGAGTCAGTTTGCGCGGGCGTTGCGTTACGTGGAATCGATTAACGCAACCACTGTGGTGCCTTCTGCTGGTCCGCCATGTTTCTTAGATGATGATCTTTTTCATCTCAACATGATCACTGGCGATGAAGCCAGCATCTTTCCCGATCAAACTGAATTCCAACGACGCATGGCCGACGAAGGTCGTTTGAATGCAGCCACCACAATTCCTGGTACCAGTTTCACGGTTCTCGGTGGCGGTGTCACTGTGGAACAACCAATGTCTGGTGAAGAGATCACGCGCATCTTTACTCATAAAGCGGAGTACCTACGCAACTACAAGGCCGACTTCGACAGTTGGCTGCATGAGCAAAAGAATGCATGGGCAGTGGAGCCAACTGACCTTATTGGCACGTTGAAGTTGTGGTGGGAGCCACTGATGGCAATGGCGCCACAAGTGCGCGCTGGCATCGGTGCTAATTGTTTGCTCAATGCCGGCGATCTTGCTATCTACATAAATTTTGTGGACGGCACCGTGCAGCAGCATGCGGGCGAACCATTTTCGTTCCGTTTTGATATCGCGCGGGACCTTGTAGAAAATGTTGTGGCGCAACGTGCTGTTGATTGGTCGAACGCGTTGTTCCTCTCGGCTCGTTTCACCGCGTGGCGTGCTGGCGAATACAATGAGTACATCTACAACTTCTTCAAGTCATTATCTGTAGAGCGTATGACGCGTACGGAATCCGAAGCTAAGAACAAGTTGCTCGGTATTCCTTCAGATGAATCAGACATTGTGATTGGTGATTACGAAGTGCAGCGTCGGTGTCCACACCGCAACGCAGATCTCAGCGTGTTTGGTGAAATCGATGGCGATGATTTGGTATGCACATTGCACGGCTGGAAGTTTTCGTTAGAAGACGGCCATTGTCGCAATGCTGCCGAAAAAGCCATTCGCGTCCGCAAACGCTCCTAACCCCACCACACCCTGCCGGCATTGTTGTTTGTTTGCGACTGCTGGACAATTACGTACACTAAGAATTGACGAGGCCAGGCTGACATTTGTCAGTCACAAACCCCTGGATAAAAGGAGCGGTGCAATTGCGCCGCTCCTTTTCATTAGTAAGAGCGGACGCCATCCATGGGCATTGGTAGTTCACACCAAATGGTGAGGCTGTACTTTTCTCCACGAGTTAACTGCGTGCTGGCATGAGGGTGCGTCACCAAACTCGGCCACACCAGCGCATCGCCAACAGATACATCTGCATTTGTGAAGTTCTGTCGCGGAAACTCAAGTAGAGCCCCGTCGTAATCTTCATTTAGTTTGATACTCGCACTCACTTGAGCCACATCATGATGCATCCGCAGTTCTTCTTGCTCGCCCATTGCGTATCGAATCACAAATGCATCTCGCAGGCCGTGGTAATCAACAAGTGGCCACCACTGTTGAATCGCTGGCCACATCCGCATGCCTATGTCTTGCTCCACTGCTTCAAACAAACGCGGCGCAATTGCGGCTAATGAAATCTCATAGCCGGGTACTGGGTCGTCGGCTTGGTGAGCAAAACCACCTGCAGCCTGTGCAGCTCGAATCACTGTTGCGCAAAATTCAGGAGTCCAGAACGGCATGCGAATAATGTCTGGTGCAACAAGCGAGGCGTCTCCGGCGTTTACCGCGCCTTCGTATCCGAGTATGGCTTCAAGATTTCCCATTGCTCCATGGTGACACCCACGGCTCACGTGACACGGCATCCCATGAGAATTCATGCACCTCGCGCCCATCCTGACCAAGGGTTGCCCACAACACGTTGCGCACTTCAGAGGCGCTCATGCCCATGGCCGCCAACTGAGGCAACGTGATGCCTTGGTCTCGCTTCGCTAACCGGTCACCATCGGTATTCACTACTAGTGGTACGTGGGCGTACTGCACTGCCGACAACCCCAAGAGTTTTTGCAATCGCATTTGGGACGCTGTGATCTGCAACAGGTCTGCACCGCGCACTACTTCGGTAATACCCTGCACTGCGTCATCTACAACTACAGCCACGTTGTATGCAGGCACACCATCATTTCGCCGAAGCACCACGTCGTCTACTGGTGCAGTTATTTCTCCGTGCACTCGGTCTATGAAAGTCTCTGTGCCACCGCCACTTCGCACCCGCAATGCTCCGGTTCGTTCCTGTCGCTTCGCAGCACGTTCGACATCAGTGAGGTCTGCACATATGCCTGGATACAACACAGGGCCACCATGTGGTGCAGCCGCAGCCTCTGCAATTTCGCGACGCGTGCAAAAGCATTCATACACCAGGTTTTGGGCATGTAGTTGTGCGATGGCATCGTTGTACAGCGCGAACCTTTCGCTTTGCACTACAGGCTCGCCCGTCCATGTAATGCCAATAGCAGCTAGTGATTGCAATTGAATACTCGACCATTCGGGTGACGATGTCACACGATCAAGGTCTTCCATTCGTACCAGAAAGTCTTCACTGCGCGCGACACAACTAGCCCATGCAGCTAAAGCGGTGCGTAGGTTACCTACGTGTAATTCACCAGTTGGTGATGGAGCAAAACGCCCAGTCACTACTTCTCTTCAGTCTCTTCATCAAGCGGTTCATTGAGCAATGAATACACCTTGTCACCAAAGCGAATGTTCACTTCGAGTTGTCCACCCATCGCTACAGCCAGTCGCCATAACTTGGCAATGGTCGCAGGCCGTTTCAGCATCTGACAAACGCCCGGCTGCGATATATGCAGAGCTTCAGCAATTTGCTTCTGTGTAATTTTACGACGCTTGCGATTGAGGTTGATGTAGTACGACACAATCTCCTGAAACATTTCTTCTGATGATTGTTCTTGATCCTGTTCAAAACCTGGTCGCAGATGGCGCGTTGCGCGCCATTCCTCGTATGTTTGCTCACTCATAGTTTTCTCCGTTTACCTATCTCCCTATCGGCGATGCTGTCTGCAATCGGAATGGCATACCGATACCAATCGTTCCATTTCGGGCCTTTGAGTTCACCAGATTTATTGCCACCAAGAAGCAAGACACCTTCTTGATTCGGCATAAACATGAACAGGACACGCAAGTGCCCTTCGCTTGTGCATCGCAATTCCTTCATGTTCTTATGTCTGCTGTTAGCAATATGCCCGACAATCGGTCTCATAAGAGTTGGCCCACTTTGGCGAAGCATGTCGATGCGGTCTTCAATGGCGTCGCGTTGTTTCTCTGTTAGCGACATCACCCACTCCTCGAACTCATCGGTGGCCACCACCACCCAGGGGCCCATCATTGAGCCCCTCCACAGATTATAAGCAAACACTTATAATGACGCCAGAGGTTCTGCATGCCTCCATGGGTGCGCCACGCCCCCGGAAACGGCATCTACCCGTACCCTGAGCACCGCAATGGATAACAAGAAGCCCCGTCAAATGGACCGCAGACAGCGCATGGAGGCCATTCTCGAGCGCGATGGCGACCTCTGCGTCTGGTGTTCCGTGCAGTTCGACGATCGCCTCAACCCCGCCACCACCGAGCACCTGGTCCCCTCCATCAAAGGTGGACCTAGCTGGATTGAAAACGAAGTGGCTGCATGTCGCCGTTGTAATCACGAACGCGGTCATCAGGGCCCGGCCGGTTGGCTGAATGACTGCATCGGCATCGGGCGCGAACCACGACCTCACATTGTGATTGCCGGATTACGTCGACTTCAAGAAGCAATCGAAGTTCGTGGCGGTCTGCGTAAAGCACGACCATATATAGACACCAATTTGCGTCGCTTAGTAAATCAGTATCCCGACCCGCGCTAAGCAGCCGGCATCACACAACGAGTTACAACTCTTCTGCGAAGCGTCGTGACAACTTGGTGAAGATGGACCAGCCAATCACCAACGAAACAACAGCAACAAGTGCACACGCACCAAGGTTGTCCCAGCCTGGGAATGAGTTGTCGTACATGCTGCGACGGAAACCCTGAGCAAACACAGCCATTGGGTTCAACTTCATAATCATTTCCACCCAATTAGGTACTTTGCCTTCAATGAGTGCCGGCATGTACACGATGGGCGTTGCAAAAAACCACACCTGGCTGAAGATTTGCCACAAGTAACCAAGATCACGGAAATACACATTGCCTGCAGCAAGTGCCAACGCAAGGCCAGATGCAAACAACGCCAACAACAACATCTGCAGAAGCACTACTGGTATCCATACAAAGAAGTAGCTACCAGCAAGTACTAGTGCCACCGTGAGCAAGAGCAATTCAATACTGAACTGCACAATGCCATGAAGCGAGTTGGCAAACACCAACACTTCACGCGGAAAGGCCACCTTCTTCACCAACGCTGCATTGCCAATCATGGAGTTCATGCCGGTATTGGTTACCAACATAAAGAAGTTCCACGGCAACAACGCACACAGCAAATACAAAGCAAACGTGCGCACACCGCTATGCACACCAATGGGAGCATCGGCGCCAAACAAGTGGCCGAACACAAATGAATAAATGGCCACAGTCGCCAGTGGGTTCAACATGGACCATGTCCACCCCAACACGCTTTTGCGATACTTCGTGCGCAACTCGCGCAATGTCATATTCCACAGCAATTCATGCGCAGCTGCCACGCGCTTGACTGGAGCGATCAGTGATTTATTTGCCATGTAATGAACTCCAGATGTCTTCAAGGCGGTTCTTCATTATTGCCCCACATTGCTCGGTGGTAAGGGAACTAACGATGTCGCGTTGGCCACGCAGGCCCATTTCGCGTGCATCTTGCTCATTCTCGTACACATACCTCATATATTGCGCAGCTTGAGAGATGTCTGGTTCCATCCACGAAGCAGTGGGCGAATATCCCTCGGCTCCATCACCCACATGTACTCGAGTACCAGGAACCAATAAAGAGTTGCCCTTGCGCATGAAATCCATGTTGCCCGAATAGCCAGTTGCGATCACTGGCACGCCCAGAGTCATTGCTTCAGAAATCGTGAGACCTAAACCTTCGGAACGGTGAAGCGACACATACGTGTTGGCCATACTGATCAGCGTTGACGTTTCTTCGCGAGTGAAATATTCATTGATGAGTGTGATGTCACTACGTTGCGCTACTGCCTCACTCAGCACTGCATGTTCTGCAGGTCGCTTGTCGCCATTGATGCCTTTAATCACCAATTGTGGTCCCTCCCCTTCCGCAAACGCAGAAGTAAAGGCTTCAATCAAGCCCAGTGGGTTCTTTCTCTTCATCACACTCATGAAGTCAAAGACGAAGAGAAACATAAATCGCTCGTCAAGGCCGAAACGTTGGCGTGTTAATGAAACATCAATCACAGGGGTGTGAACAGGCAAAGGAACATATTCAACATGTACGGAAGGCGGAACGTTTGCACGCAACATGTTTTCAATGAAATGCGTCGGTGCCCACAATTCATTCACCAACGGATACGCCGGAGCAAACCAAGCCGGCGCATCTTCCAGTTCCCAAAACCATTGACCAATCACATAGCGATCAGTAAAGAAACTTGGAGTTATACGAGTATGAGCTGCCGACAACTGATCAGAGTTAATCGAGGCCAGCAGCACTTTGTACTGGCTCGCGTTGTCACATGTGTACGCATGTTCACGGCGACTTTCCGTGTCGGTGTAATCGATAGTTGAGACTGCGATAGATGCTGACTTCAACGTGGAAGTAAGCACACGGGCTGCCTCACCTACGCCGTGTTCAGAAGTAAAGAACCCCAACACATCTAGGCCATGAAGTGCGCGGCCAGTTTGTGGAATAGAAATGCGTTGTGGCGTCGGCTGTCTGCGCACCATGCGCAGTAGGCGGCGAATGATTCGCTTCACCAGCACTAGTTGCGACCTACGCCTCTGTATTCAAAACCGGCTGACTTCCAAGCCTCAATGTTCAACACATTGCGACCATCTACAACAGAAGCACTACGTAAGGCGGAAGCAACTGCAGAGGGGTCTACCTGGGCAAACTCGGGCCATTCTGTAAGCACGGCAAGTGCATCAGCACCTTCACATGCTTCAAGTGCCGATGAACAGCGCTCAATCCATGCGTACTGCTCAACTGCTCGGGCCGAGGCATCGTATGCACGAATAGTGGCGCCCATCTTGTGTAACAAAGTCAAAATCGAAATCGACGGCGAATCACGCAAGTCATCTGTATGTGCTTTGAAAGTTAAGCCCCACGCTGCGATGGTCTTTCCTGTTACGGAGCCGCCACACACATCAACAACTTTCAGAGCAATACGTTCGTATTGTTCGTCGTTGGTTTGAATCACACCGCGAAGCAACGCAAAGTCGTACCCCTGCTCTTCGGCAATCTTCACTAAGGCTCTCGTGTCTTTCGGGAAACAACTTCCACCCCACCCTGGCCCAGGGTTCAGGAACTGATCACCAATACGTGGGTCCAGGCCAAGGCCACCGACAACATCAAAAATATCTGCACCCACTAGTTCACAAATATCTGCAATTGCATTGACAAAAGTGAGTTTGGTCGCAAGGAATGAATTAGCCGCATATTTCAATGCTTCGGCCGATGCTGCATTCATACGCAAGATAGGCGCATCAATCTTTGAATAGAGAGAAGCAACTTTTTCTACTGCTGTTGCGTTGTCGCCGCCCACCACAATCCGGTTCGGATGCAGAAAATCTTGTAAAGCAGTTCCTTGGCGTAAAAACTCGGGGTTCGAAACTACTGAAACATCTTCTCGCCCCAGCCACTTGGCGACTTGCACACTCGTACCTACCGGAACTGTCGACTTGTTCGCAACAACAGCGTCAGATGAAAGATGAGATCCAATGGCGCGCGCAACGTTCTCTATATATGAAAGATCAGCACTGCCATCATCCCCTTGTGGCGTAGGCAGGCATAAAAACACTATGGATGCATCGGCGACGCTAGTGAGAACATCTGTTGAAAATGTCAAGGACTTAGATTTCAACAGCCGACCTAGAGCATCAGTAATCCCAGATTCATCAAGCGGCGAAACCCCCGATTGCAGGGTTGAAATCTTGTGTGCATCAATGTCGGCACCAACTACCACGTGGCCTAATTCAGCCAAGCCAACTGCCGTTGAAAGGCCAACATATCCAGTGCCTATAACGGCGATGTGTGTCACATGTTCATTCTAGGAGACTGCCCTCGTAGCGCTATGCCACCTATTAGGCTTCATTGCGTTATGAAGAAACTGTTGCGTCCTTTCTTTCGACTTTTGCAGCGTGGTTTGGGTGTCGCTGGTATGCGCAACGACATTCAGGTGCTCACTAAAGAATTGGCTTCAGCCCAACAAGCCATTAGCGGTCTTGCCTCATTGGTTGTGCAGCGCAATCAGCACATGTTTGATCATGTAGACATCATCACCAAAGAGCGCGGCGAAGCCTTTCAAAACGCTGCAGCAGGAATCGCCCGTACGGAACTGCTAAATGAGAGCAAATTCATTCGCGATGAGATACAACTCGAAGTTGCTCAGTTGCAGCGCAAAATCGATGCTGCTCGGGCAAGTGGGCCAGTCACCACCACTACTGCTGCGCCTGCTCCGATTACTTCATCGCCAACAATTGATGATGCCTTGTATACGGCCCTCGAAGACGCTTTCCGGGGAGACCCCATTGTCATTCGTGCCCGTCAACACCAATACGTTGCCTATGTTCAGAATGTTGTTTCACAAACTGCTCCACTGCTCGATATCGGTTGTGGCCGTGGCGAATGGCTGAACATTCTGAAAGACAGCAACATTCCAGCTACTGGCATCGACACAAATGCAGCATCGGTACAAGAGTGCTCAGCTCAAGGTCTCAACGTGTTGCATGCAGATGCCATCACATACTTATCAAATGCTAAAGAACAGTCTCTCGGCGCTATCACGCTGTTCCAAGTTCTAGAGCATCTCCCCTTCGCAACAATGGTGCATCTCCTTCGCCTTGCATTGCGTGCTCTCGTTCCTGGTGGAGTGCTGATTGCGGAAGTACCCAACTCTGAAACACTGAGTGTTGGTGCCAGCACTTTCTGGATTGATCCAACACACGAACGCCCACTTTTCCCTGGTCTCTTAGAGTTTCTTGCAACCGAAGTGGGTTACACATCGGTTGAAGGTGTGTACTCATCACCACTTGCGCCAGAACCAGATTTCTCTGAACTTGCGCCACATGTGCGAGAGCCGCTCTTAGCTATGCACCGCCAACTAAATGGCAACGGTGACTTCGCAATTATCGCGACGGCGTAGTTTTTAGTCGGCGCTTGGCGTAATTGTCTTTCGCCAATTCAAGCGTCTCTTCAAAGCGACCAAGCACAACTTCCCAGTCGTAATTGCTCTTCACGTATTCAAGCCCAGCTGCACCCATTTGTGTAGCTGCTTCTGGGTTAACCAACAGGTAGTCCACTGCGCCTTCAAATTCAGCAAAGCCTTCATATGGAATTGCTCCACCGCTACGAATTGCTTGGCCTCGCAACACTTCACTTGCACCCTGCACAAGAGCTGGCCTACCTTCCAACCATGCCTCACACAACACAATAGAAAAACTCTCGAAGTACGACGACTGCACTAACGCGGTGCAACCAGCAATGATGTCTCGCTTCATCTGCTCGTCAAGGAAACCCGTCACCACTATGTCGGGTCTGTCGGGAATGTCTAACGCACCATCACCGGCAAGAACTAGCCGCAGATTCGATGGGTTGCGTTTCTTATACGCCTCAAAGAACCGCAATAGTTCGCCAAC
>SYAZ01000059.1 GCA_005788815.1 Actinomycetota bacterium
CACACATCAAGCACAACTTTGCCATCGGGGGTGTCGTACGCATTGAGTGGATGAAAGACATATCCGACAGGAACGTCAATCCACACGATGTCACTTGCGTTCCCTTCGCGTGGCATGAGTCCGATTCTGTTGCCGTAGTCGTTGCTCCATTCAAAGGGAAATGAAGATCCAGCAAAAGCTTTATCGAGATTGACGAGTACCGGTTGGTCGTAGACAACTATGTATTTGTCGGTAATCGAAATATCGTGAACCATTGACATACCTGGCAAGGGAATGTCAACTGTGCGGTTTACTCTGCCATCACGACCCACTCGTACGTATTGAATGTGATCGAGCCATTGGGCCCACGCGTATGTCATCGCATGCATTTCGCCTGTAGACGGATCAACTTTGGGATGAGCAGAAAATGCACCAGGGAGAGTTCCGAAAAAATCATTTCGTCCCACCGTCTCAAGTTCATATGTCAACTCCACAGGGCATCCGCCCGCTTCCACCATGGCCCAAGTTGTTCCTGCAAATCCACCCACATTGGTGTTCGGCCCATTTCCTGAGCCATTCCAGTTAGGGCCAGGAATATCTGGAGTGCCACGTGATGCACTCACTGATGTTGACCCCACGTATCGATTGCGATACCACTCTGCTTTGCCTTCACGGATACGTATTCCGTGCACCATGCCATCTCCGGAGAACCAGTGATGAGTAAATGGATCTACTTCGTCAATGGGATTTGGTCCGTTGCGTAGGTAGCGACCGTTTAGTTCTGTGGGTAGTTCTCCAATAACAGGGAGGTCGAACGCGGTGACTTCTTCGGTGACGGGGGCGTAGTTGCCAATCAGATATGGGTTCACAGTGGGTTCCGATGTTGTGCTCATATTGACATTGTCTAACGAAAAAACTTGACAGTGTCAAGTGCCTGAATGGTGAGGTTTTGAAGCGGTAGAGGCGTGACCCGTGTGGGGCGGTCGGCGACAAGGAGCCTTGGTTACTTCATTCCAAGCATCTGGGTGCCCAGCATTTCGGTGAGTGCTCGGAAGTGAGCTTCGGGATCTGTGAACACTGTGTCGACGTGGCCGAATAGTTCGAAACTGATCGCACCGAACAGTGCAGCCCATGCAGCGAGTCCGGCGAGAATCATCTCGTCCGTCAGATTAATCCCGAGATTTGCTCGAGCGCGTTTGTACTCCTTTGAGACACCCTTGGTTGTGGGGACAGTGATGAGTGGCTTGCAGCCCGCACCTTGAACATCGGCGAGCAGGCGTAACAAAACATTGGTGTATCGAAGAGCTGGAGCAATCGTGTCGGCTGGGGCCTCGTATCCAGGGACTGGTGTTCCGAAGATTAAGCCATAGTCGGACGGATTCGCGATTGCCCAGGTGCGAAGTGATTGTGAAACCGCACGCCATCTCCCAGCCAAATCTTCGCGTGAGCATTTTGCATCTGCACGTTCGACCGTGTTGCCAATGTCGTCATAACTCTCAATAATCAAGTCAGTGAGTAGTTGATCTCGACTGGCGAAGTATCGATACAGCGCTGAGCTTGCCAATCCCATCTCTCGTGCAATCTCACGAAGTGACAGGTTTGCAGCACCCTTGCTCGCAATCTGCTCACGGGCGAGATGCTTAATCTCGGTAGTGGTCTCAAGGCGAGCCTTGGCGCGAATGCCTGTCATATGCAGATTCTACGACTAAGTACCTCAAATGTGAGCACTGCTCTTGCTTTGTGAGGGGTGTATCAGTAATGTGAGCACTGCTCTCGTGATTGCAATCTGCTGAGGGCCAAACACAAGGGAGTATTCATGTCGAATCACGTAGTTCTCGGTGCCGGTCCGGTGTGTCGCGCAATCGTGCAATCGCTCAATTCACGTCAGATTGACGTCACTGTTGTGAGTCGTACAGGAACAGAAGTTTCTGGCGCACGTTCCATTGCAGCGAGTGTGCTTGACACCGATCGTCTCAAAGAAATTGTCGCAGGTGCCGGTGCTGTCTATCAAGCCTGTCAGCCGGAATATCACCGTTGGCCCGAAGAGTTTCCGGCGATGCAAGACAGCATTGTCCGTGCACTGCGCGGCTCTGAAACGGTGCTTGTTGCAGTTGAAAATCTCTACGGGTATGGGCACGTCAAAGGGCCAATCTCTCAGTCGCTTCCATTGGTCGCAACAGGGCGAAAAGGCAAAGTGCGTTCCGACTTGTGGCGATCATTGGAAACAGAATCAAAAGCAGGACGATTGAAGGCGACTGCCGGCCGAGCATCAGACTTCTTCGGACCATATGCAGAGGGATCGGCAGTGGGGGATCGTTTTTTCCTTCCGCTGATTGCAGGTAAGAAGGCTGAAGTCATGGGAAATCCTGATGCGCTTCACTCCTACACGTATGTGAAAGATTTTGGTGAGGCATTAGTTCGTCTTGCGCTTGATGAGCGTTCACTCGGACGTGCTTGGCATGTTCCAAACGCGCCAGCAGTGAGCAATAAGAAGTTTCTCGAGATGGCGGCTGCGATTGCTGGAGTCAAACCGCAATCGAAGAATTTGAGTTTGGCAATGATGAAAATTGGCGGACTGTTCATTCCTGCTGCGCGCGAACTTCCAGAGGTGCTGTATGAATTCAAGGAAGACTTTGTTGTTGATCATTCTGATTACGCGTCAACATTCGGTGATCACGCAACGGCACTCAACGAGTCTCTGTCGGAAACTATTGACTGGTGGAGATCGCATAAAAAGTAGAAAAGACAGCATCTAATACATCGCTTGGGTTGTCTAAACCAATGGTGGCGTGCCTCCCTTTGGTCATACAAATCAACTGCGCGTGTTTGTTGATCCAGACTTGTTGCAGTACGACGAGGTGTGGGCTGCGGCGGGAACGTGGAACGGTAACTTCCGTGC
>SYAZ01000060.1 GCA_005788815.1 Actinomycetota bacterium
AATCAATGTGAGTCGTCCAGGAACTTGCGCAGGGTTCAATGCTTCGCACAATTCAAGAACAAACTCTGGGGAAGTGGTAGGGCCAACTTTGCAACCGATGGGGTTACCAACGCCACGCAAGAACTCCACGTGTGCACCGTCTAGTTGACGAGTGCGTTCACCGATCCACAACATGTGTGCAGAGCAGTCGTACCACTGTCCGGTCAATGAGTCTTGACGAGTGAGGGCTTCTTCGTATCCAAGGATGAGTGCTTCATGGCTTGTGTACACGTCGACTTCATGCAGGGCTGAATAGTTCTCGGTATCCACACCACACGCACGCATGAAATTGAGCGCGCGCTCGATCTCTGCAGAAAGCTCAACGTAACGTTGGCCTTCTGGGCTTGATGCAACAAACTCTTGCGTCCAAGCGTTCACGCGATTCAGATCTGCGAATCCACCCTTAGTGAATGCACGCAACAAGTTCAATGTGCTGGCACTCTGATGGTATGCCTGCACTAAACGCTGAGGGTCAGGAATGCGTGCCTCAGCATTCGGGTGCACATCATTCACGATGTGTCCACGAAACGACGGCAATTCAAGATCACCAATTTTTTCAGTCGGTGATGAACGTGGCTTGGCGAACTGGCCAGCCATGCGACCAACTTTGACAACAGGAACACCCATTGAATAGGTGAGTACAACTGCCATCTGCAAGATGACACGCAGTTTCTCGCGAATGTTGACCGCAGAGAACTCTTCGAAACTTTCAGCGCAATCGCCGGCTTGCAATAAGAACGCATTGCCGGCAGCAACTTTTCCTAATGCAGTCAGTAGCGAACGAGCTTCTCCGGCAAACACCAGGGGAGGAAAGCTACTGACTTGTCCGAGTGCAGTATCAAGCGCAGCCTTGTTCGGCCATTCAGGTTGTTGCTGTACAGGAAATGTCTGCCAGGTCTGGGGTGTCCAACTGCGTGCCATAAGGTTCCTAGCCTTGCGCCAGACCAGGGGTCAACGCAAAGGATTTATTGACGATGGGTGGCGATCAGACGGCGAGGATGCGCTCGGCATCATCGCGTAGGCCTTCAACAGCACGGCTCACAAGGCGACGAGCAGCTTCGGCTGTAACGCCGAGGTCTTCGCCCACTTCACGGAAGCTCTTACGCTCTCCGTCAAGAAGTCCAAAACGTGCCTCCACTGCGTAGCGGGCACGATCGTCGAGTGTTCCAAGAAGTTCGTCGAGCAATTCGGTGTCGACCATGGCCATAACGGCATCTTCAGGAGTTCCCTGACCGTTGTCCATGAGGTCACCAAGTGTTGCGTCACCGTCGTCGCCCACGGTCTTGTCGAGAGAGACAGGAGTGGTGAGGCGGTGAAGTTCAGCATTGCCAACGTCGAGAGTTTCGCCGTCGCCAGATGCCTGACGCAACGCAGCACGAAGGCTTGCAGAACGATCACCAGGGATACGAATGAGGCTTGCCTTCTGGTCGAGTGCACGACCAATTGCTTGGCGGATCCAGAACGTTGCGTATGTGGAGAATTTGAAACCACGGCGCCAGTCGAACTTGTCGACTGCGTGCTCAAGACCAAGGTTGCCTTCTTGAATGAGGTCGAGAAGGTCCATGCCCTGTGGCAATGGGTAGCGACGTGCAATGGAGACAACGAGGCGAAGGTTTGAGCGGATGAAGCGATCCTTTGCAGCGGCTGCATTACGCAGGTCACGACGAAGGGCTGCTCCGCGCTCGCCGTTTTCAAGACGTGTTGCGGCGTCGCGGCCGGCTTCGATGGCCTTAGAGAGCTCGCGCTCGTCTTCGGCGGTCAACAAAGAAACTTTGCCGATGTCGTTGAGATAGAGACCAATTGAGTCATTCATGATGCAGTGTTCAACCGTTAATTCGTAGTAGTTGTTCCCATGTGCACCGTGGCAACGGGCACATAGAAGTTTCAACAAGGAGGGTTCCTAGTCGGGGGACTGTTGAGAATAACACGCGCCTGTGGCTCTGGCTAGGGGCAATTTCAAAATGTTTTCGGGCTGCTCAGGCGAGGGGGCGCAGACCTCATACACTCGCCACGTGACTAGTCCCTCCGTTCGCCGAGTGGGTCTCCTCGGCGGGACCTTCGACCCGCCCCACTTTGGGCACCTGGCTATGGCCGATGCGGTGATGAGTCAATTGGGTCTTGACGAGGTGCGTTTCGTGGTGGCCCACGAGCCTTGGCAAAAAGTGGGCGAACGGGTCGTGACCGACTCGGCGATTCGTCAGGCCATGACCACAGCCATGGTGAATGGGCGCCCAGGTCTGAGCGTTGACGACCAAGAGATTCGCCGGCAGGGCCTTACTTATACGGTCGACACCCTGGAAGCCACGAAGGCCGCAGACCCATCGATAGAAATGTTTCTCATCGTGGGAGCAGACACGGCCGAAAGAATCCACACATGGCATCGTCTGTCTGACGTACTCAGGCTCTCTACGCTCGTCATAGTGAATCGTTCGTCCGACATAGTGTCTGTGCCAAGTGCAGTCCAAGGCGTACGCCATGAAGTGGTCACCATGGATCCAGTTCATGTGTCGAGTAGTGATATTCGCACAGCAGTGGCAACAGGTGCGTCCATTGGCGCGATGACGTTGCCCGCTGTTCAGGCAATCATCGCGCAACACCACTTATATGAGGTGGTGTCATGACAGCGATTCCTGCACGTCGGCGTCGCCGCATGATGGCAGCAGTGGTGTCATCTGTTCTTACAGTGATCGCATTGCCGAGCGGCATTGTTGTAGGCGCAAATTCGTTATTGAACGAATCGGGTGGAAACAAAGTTGACCAAGGTGTTGTTGTTGACATTCCCCAAACAAAAGTGAATTTGCTCGCTGTTGTAAATGCAAACAAAGAACTCACCGCGATTGCATTGCTTGCGGTTGCGCCTGGCGGCAATGGCGGCACCATTATTTCTGTTCCAGTTGGCGCAGCAGTCGAAGTTGCTAAAGGTGAAGCACCAAGCAGGCTTGCCGACGGATATACCGAGGGCGGACTTGATGCATTGCGCTTTGATGTAGAGAACTTGTTCAACGTCACTCTTGATTTTGC
>SYAZ01000061.1 GCA_005788815.1 Actinomycetota bacterium
ATTCACTGTGGTTGGAGTTACAAGAGAACCCAACCGCATGCGCGAAGTGGTAGCTGCCAATGCAGACAGAACGCTGAAGCATTCGTTGAAGTTCCCAGCAATTGGTTCACCATCAGGAGTGTTTGGCATGTAGTGGTCGGCATACCAGAAGCCATCCCACCCCATGTTTTCTACTGCTGTTGCAAAGTCACGAACTTCATTCCATGGGTGGGCACTGTTAGCCCAAGCAGAAAAATACATTGTGAATCAGCTTGGACCGCTGAACATACCGCGGTACACCTGTGGCTTCAGCGGTGATGCTTCGCCTTCGTAGCGGTTGATTTCAGCTCGTGCAACAACACCCCAGTGCACTTCGTCGGGGCCGTCGGCCAAACGAAGTGTGCGCTGGCTTGCGTACATACGCGCAAGCGGTGTCCACTGTGAAACACCGGTTGCGCCGTGCATCTGAATTGCTTCATCGATGATTGCGCAAATACGAATGGGCACCATTGCTTTAATAGCGCTGACCCAAATACGAGCTTCTGCGTTGCCCATGGTGTCCATTGCTTTTGCAGCACGCAATACCATGAGACGACATGCCTCAATCTCAATACGAGCCTTTGCAATCACTTCTGGGTTCTTTCCCAACCTCACGATTGGGCGACCAAATGCTTCACGAGTGAGACCACGACGGATCATCAACTCAAGAGCGCGCTCGCCCGCACCGATTGCACGCATGCAGTGGTGAATACGTCCTGGCCCGAGACGAACTTGAGAAATTTCGAAGCCCCGTCCTTCACCAAGTAAGAGGTTTTCTTTTGGAACACGCACGTTGTTGAAACGAAGGTGCATGTGTCCGTGTGGAGCATCGTCTTCGCCGAATACTTCCATTGGGCCGACAATCTGCACTCCGGGTGTATCCATTGGTACAAGAATTTGTGAGTGCTTGCGACTTGGTGGACCATCGGGGCTGGTGAGCAACATAACGATCAAGATCTTGCAACGTGGATCGCCGGCGCCAGATGCGTAGTACTTGTCGCCGTTGATGACCCATTCGTCACCGTCAAGAACTGCCAAGCACTGAAGGTTCTTTGCATCAGATGATGCAACATCTGGCTCGGTCATGACATAGGCAGAACGAATCTCACCATTCATGAGTGGCTTCAACCATTTTTCTTTTTGCTCTGGTGTACCGACACGCTCTAGAACTTCCATGTTGCCGGTGTCGGGTGCTGAACAGTTGAGGCTCTCAGATGCAAGTGGGCTCTTACCAAGTTCAACTGCAATGTATGCATAGTCAAGGTTGGACAAGCCTTCGCCAGTTTCTGCGTTTGGCAAGAAGAAGTTCCACAGACCTTGCTTCTTCGCTTTTGTTTTTACTTCTTCTAGTAGTTCAAGTTGACCTGGTGCATACTGCCAGCGGTCTTCGCGGTTTTCTCCGAGCGCATAGAACTTCTCGGCCATTGGTTCTACTTCTTCAGTGATGAATTTCTTCACTGCATTGAAAAGTGGCTGTGCCTTTTCAGACATAGCAAGATTCAAAACATCGTCAGTCTCTAGTCCTGAGTGCATTCCTGGCTTCGGCATTAGGGCCTCCTGTAGCAAATCCTCAATTGAGGTAATACTTTGACTTTAGTTCCCTTAGGGCAAGAATCTCCGAGGCGAGCGAAGTCGTCGGGCACACCTCATGATTGGTCTCAGTGGCCCGCAGGGTATTCTCGCAATGACCAAGGGAGGCCCACCATGGCAAGCACCGAGCAACCTAAACCAGCGTCAGTTCATACAAAATCTAGAAACGCTGCTGTCTCTACCCCTATGGACGATGGGGATTTCAAGCGCGCTACTCGTGGTTTCATCGCCTCGTATCCCGGCGGACGAATCGACGATCCGTCTGGACGAATGGTGACCGACACCAATCGATATGACTTCATTCGCCAATCCCCCGAGGCTCCCGACACCGTGAACCCCAGCTTGTGGCGTCATGCTCGCTTGAACGCCAACCACGGATTGTTTGAAGTAGCCGACGGAGTGTGGCAAGTGCGCGGATACGACATCTCGAACATCACGTTCATTAAGGGAACGCAGGGTTGGGTTGTCATTGACCCACTCACCACCGAAGCCACTGCCCGAGCCAGCTACGAACTCATCACTAGCCACCTTGGGCATCGCCAAGTAACGGGAGTGATCTACACCCACTCACATGCAGACCACTTTGGTGGCGTGCTCGGAGTGACAACCCAGGCAGAGGTTGACGCAGGACGATGCCGTGTAATCGCACCTGTTGGTTTCTTGCATGAAACAGTGGGAGAAAATGTGATTGCTGGCCCGGCGATGAATCGTCGTTCCACATATCAATTTGGTCCCCTTCTTCCTGCAGGCCCTACTGGTCACGTGGATTGTGGACTTGGAAATTCCGTACCACTTGGCCCTCCCGGACTTATTGCACCGACAGAGGACATCACATTTACAGGCGAAGAGTTAGTTGTCGATGGTGTGCGCATTATTTTCCAACTCACACCAGAGACCGAAGCTCCTGCAGAGATGAACTTTTTCTTCCCAGACTTCGGTTGGCTGTGCATGGCAGAAAATTGCTCGCACACAATGCACAACTTGGTTCCTATTAGAGGTGCACTCGTGCGCAACTCATTGAAATGGACGAAGTACATCAATGAAGCAATGGAATTGTTCGGTGCTGATACGGAAATTCTTTTTACATCTCATAACTGGCCTCGCTGGGGAAACGAAGATCTGCTTGAGTTCCTCACGTTGCAACGCGACGTATACAGATGGATGCACGACCAGACAATGAGACTTGCGAATAAGGGATACACCGGTATTGAAATCGCCAACATGCTTAAACTCCCCGATGAGTTCTTGGCCAATGATCACACTCGCGGATATTACGGAGACCTCATCCACAACTCGAAGGCTGTCTACCAGCGCTATCTCAGTTGGTATGACGCGAACCCTGCAAACCTCAACAGATACGCACCAACTGAAGCAGGCAAACGGTATGTGGAGCTAGCCGGTGGCGCAGATGCGTTGTTGAAGAATGCGAGAGCCGCGTTCGACGCAGGTGATTACCGATGGGTGACAGAAATTGTGAACCACTTGGTGTTCGCAGACCCAACAAACTCTGATGCAAGAAATCTGCAAGCAGATGCTTTGGAGCAACTCGGTTACCAAGCTGAATCATCGACATTTCGTAACGCATATCTCACGGGTGCACAAGAACTCCGAAAAGGAGCACCAAAACCAGTATCGAGTGCGGTTCGTGGGCGCGGCCTACTACTGGCAATGACAGTGGAACAGGTATTCGACTCGCTTGCTGTACGCATGAAACAAGAAGAACTTGGCGGCCTCACCACATGTATCAACTGGAACTTCACAGATACTAAGGAACTGTGGATTATGGGAATTTCGAATCGCACCTTGTATTACACGTCAGGTCGACAAGCAGACAACGCAGATGCCACAGTCACATTGGCTCGCACAACGCTTATTGATGTAGTCACTCAGTCCACCACCTTTATGGATCAGATTCAAGAAGGCAACATCACCATTGCTGGCGATGGCGGTGCGCTTCTGACTGTTTTCGGCAACATCGACATCTTTGAGATGGGTTTCGCAATAGTCGAGCCATAAAGAATCAACATTTTGAACGGGGGTACAAAATGACAACAGAACCATGGGCACTTGATGGGGTTGAAGTTGCTCAACTCATTAAGTCAAAACAGTTGAGTGCATCTGAAGTTGTTGAGTCGCACATCATTCGTATCAACGATGTAAACAAGAAACTCAATGCAGTTGTTGTGCGTACAGATGCAGAGGCACGAGCGCGCGCGCAAGAAGTCGACGCGGGCAATGTTCATGGCCCACTTGCCGGCGTAGCAATCACTACCAAGATCAACACTGACCATCTTCCGTATCCGATGGACAATGGAATTCGTGCGCTGAAAGACAATCCGTCTGCGTCAACTCACGCAAGCATTCAGGGTCTGCTCAATGACGGTGCCGTGATGTTGGGACGCACCAACTCGCCTGCGTTTGCACTTCGCGCACACACGGGTAATGACCTTCATGGCGAGACTCATAATCCATACGGGCAACATCTCACACCCGGTGGTTCTAGCGGTGGTGCTGGCGCTGCAGTAGCCACAGGAATGTGTGCAATTGCTCAGGGCAACGACGTCGCAGGTTCCGTACGGTGGCCTGCGTTTTGTAATGGTGTGATTGGCTTGCGACCAACAATCGGCCGAATGCCAAGTGGCGGATCAAACCCAAACCCTCGTGGACTCTCAGCGATGATGATGTCGACGCAAGGCCCATTGGCGCGCACAATGACAGATCTTCGCCTTGGGTATTCAGCAATGCAGTTTCCAAATTGGAATGATCCATTCTGGGTACCGATGCAAAATGATTTTCCCCAAGCGAAAGCACCATTGCGTGTAGCGCTTCTTGTCGAAGACGGCAGAGACATGCATGAGTCAACACGTTTCGCTATTCGAAAAGTCGGCGCACTGCTGCAAGACGCTGGTTACGAAGTGGAAGAGATTTCACCACCGATGTTGGAAGTTCTGTTTGGAATGTGGCTTCGTCTCGGAGCACTCGACGTTCAATTAGGGCTCGTTCCACAATTAGAACTTTTGAATGACTCGGGACTAACACAAGCAATCCAAGGAATGCTCCCCTCGTTTCCCCCACCTACACCGCAAGTCATGATGCAAGCACTGGCGGATCGGGATCTTCTCTTTAGAGCGTGGAATGTTTTCTTCGAGCAATACCCACTTCTTGTCATGCCAGTACTCGCGAAACCTTTTATGCGCATGAACGAAGACCTCGAAGGCCCCGAACACATGGCCGACTTGTGGAGCGACCTGCGCTACACCGTCAATCTTGCATCTCTTGCGATCCCGTCTCTCGCTTTTCCAGTCGGACACGACGATGGCATTCCACTGGGTGTACAGATTGCAACGCATGCATGGCGAGAGGATCGTTTACTTGCAGTAGGCGACGCACTGGAAGAACGACTCGGCAAGGTTGCCGTGGTTGACCCCGTGTGGTGATGGCACGTACCGAACTCGTATTGTTGAGGCATGGCTCTCGCATCTGATATTCCTCGCGTCAACACACCTGCCGGCGGCTGGCACGGAGAAATGCCTGGCCCATTTCTTTCTGAATGCAACGAGCCACTCAGCGCTGATGCGCCTGACCTACGTGGCACCTGGCGACCAATCGAAGTAACCATGAATGGCGAACCGGCGCCGAAAGAATTGCCACTGTGGAATCACGTTGAACGCATTGAACAAGCAGGCCGACGCGTCATCGTCACTGCGGGACATGTGATTCATGATTTCCTTGTTGTTGACGGCACCTTTGAAAATGGGTGCCATGATGTTTTCGAGATGGACCTCACGACACCATTGATTGTTGCAGCGTCCTATGAAGACGGAGTCTTGGTGCTTCGACCAAAGGATTTGGAAGGAATTGAAGTTCGCCGCCAGCGAGATGGAGAATTTCTACTGTGGCGGTACCACACCGCTTTCACAATGAAGATGGAACGCATAATCTAAACCCCTAGGCAAAAAGGGACCTTCATGGCGCACAAAGTAACAGCACCTGCAATGCAGCGTGCTCAAAGACTTCTCGACCAGCGCGTCACGCCGTTTATTACGCAACGACCACTGAACTTCACAGTCTCTGCAACCGAAGAGTGGTTTGACTCCCCGAGCTACGACATCGCAACGTCTTCTCCAGTTCAACCATTTGCAATAGGGAGTAAATGGGGACGTGCGTGGCATACGCGATGGTTTCATCTTCAGGCAGTTGTTCCAGAAGAACTGGGCAACGTCCCACTCGTTGCATATGTCGACCTTGGCTTTGTTGGACGAGGCGATGGATTTCAAGTTGAAGCATCCGCCTGGCGTCACGGTGCAATTGTGCATGCAATACAGCCAGACCGTCGCCTCATTCATTTAGGTACGCAGCCAGCAGGTGGCGAGATAGATATCTGGGTTGAAGCAGCAGCGACTCCCATCATTGCTGGCCACGAATACGGTTACGGTCCCACCACTTTCGGAGACCCAGCAACAGCGCCGACCACACCTATTTATACATTGCGTTCTGCGCACATCGCGACCTTCAACTCTGAAGTGAATGATCTGGCGATTGCACTTCATTGCGCCATAGATCTTGCGCTAGACCTGCCAGACAATTCTCCACAGCGTGCACGCATTTTCGCTGCATTAGAAAAGTGTGACTTGGCACTTGATGTTGCTCATGTGGTTGAGACTGCGAGTACCGCACGCCAAGCTCTTGATGCAGTTCTCGCAATCGAAAACGGACCATCTGCACATCGCATTACCGCAACTGGACATGCTCACCTCGATACTGCGTGGCTATGGCCCATTCGAGAGACTCGCCGCAAGGCTGTTCGCACATTTGCAAATGCAGTTCACCTCCTCGAACAAAACCCAGATGCCGTGTACTGCCATAGTCAAGCTCAGCACTACTCATGGGTTGCGAGTGACGCGCCAGACATTTTTGCCAAAGTTGTCACACTGGTTCACGAGGGACGATGGGAACCAGTGGGCGGCATGTGGGTAGAGACCGATCTCAACTTGCCTGACGGTGAAAGTCTTTTGCGACAAGTCGTTCAGGGTCAACGTGCCTTCAAAGATTGGTTCGGCCGTACATGCAACGGTGCATTTCTTCCTGATGACTTTGGTTATCCCGGTGGATTGCCACAAATAGTTGCTCACGGCGGTTGCAAATGGTTCTTTACGCAAAAACTCAGCTGGAATGAAACCAACAAGTTTCCTCATCACACATTTTGGTGGGAAGGCATTGACGGAACTTCAGTGTTCACTCACTTCAGCCCCGTTGATACATACAACGCAATAATGACGCCATCTCAGTTGCGTTTTGCTGAGCGCAACTACCGCGACCACATTGGTTCTCACACGTCCTTAGTTCTCTATGGACACGGCGACGGTGGCGGCGGACCTACTCAAACAATGATCGAGCGAGGTCGCCTGGCCGCGAACCTTGAGGGCGTCCCCCAAGTGTCATTTGGAACTGTCAGCGGATTCTTCGCGGAGACTGAAGAGGAATACGGTACCTCTGCTCCGCGTTGGGTGGGAGAAATGTATTTCGAAAAGCATCGCGGTACTTATTCCACCCAAGTAGGTACAAAGCAAGGAAATCGCAACAGTGAACGTTTGTTGCACGAACTTGAACTGTGGTCTGTTTTGCGTGGCGTGCGCCCAACTGGAATTGACACTTTGTGGCAGCGCGTCTTAACACAGCAATTCCACGACATCATTCCTGGTTCATCTATTGCTTGGGTGCACGATGACGCGGAAGCAGAACATGCCGCGATTGCTAATGAAATCGAAGACCACCTCGCAAAAATTATTCCAGTGCGTGGCGCCGAAGTTCACATTATGAATCCAGCGCCAGTCTCGCTTAACGGTGTAGTCGATGTTGATTCGGTGCCAATGTGGATCGATGCACCTGCATTTGGTTCGGCTGCACCAACTAGCGAGATACCCAGTGGTCATGCACCTGTAACAGTGAGCACCACTGACGGCATCATCACGCTTTCAAATGGGTTGATGTCAGTGTCTGTAAACACAGATGGTGCAATCACATCGATTCGAAATAGTGAGCGAGACCTTTTCGCCCCTGGCGATACAGCGCATTTCACTCTTCGTCAAGACACTCCCGCTGAATACGACGCCTGGGACATAGACATGACCGACGCAAATGCACCAGCAGTTTCACTTGCTGGCGACTCAACTCCGGTCATTGTCGAATCTTCTCCGTTACGCGCCACAGTCGAATGCTTGTTTGCGACTGATTCGTCACGGTTAGTTGTTCGCTACTCATTGTGTGCAGCGTCCGAACAACTCGATGTCTCACTTGAAGCTGATTGGCACGAACAGGAGCGTCGTTTGCAGTGGACACTTCCCACTGACCTTCGATCGCTTGATGCAACATGTGGAACACAATTTGGTCACATACGCAGAGCACGCCATTCCAATACCACGTGGGACATTGCACGGTTTGAAGTGTGTGCACATCGATACGTAGCCGTGAGCGAACCAACTTTTGGCGCCGCAATCCTGGCCGACGGACCACGTGGATACGACATTCGTGGAAACTCATTACAACTCACCGTGTTGCGCTCCCCTCGCTTTCCAGACCCCGAAGCAGATCTTGGTGCACAACGGCTGACATGGGCGGTGATGCTCACACCAGGCGACGCAATTACCAACGGCATCGAAGAAACTGCAGCGCGGATTGCGTACCCGCACCGCATCGTTGATGGAACTCCTGGTTTGCCCGACGCAAACCTGATGATGAATGTTCCTGGCGCGCTAGTGAGTACGTTGAAACCAGCTGATGATGACAGTGGCGACACGATCATTCGCTTGTGGGAGACACGTGGTGCTCGCACGACAGGCACAATCAGAATTACTCAGACAGACCAGCAGTTACATATGTTCCGCTGCGATGCCTTAGAGAATGTTGAAACCAATTCACTGCCGTCGACCGGTAATGAATTTACTATCACGCTTCGCCCATTTGAGATAACAACATTGCGTATAACGCAATAACAGGTATCTAAGCGATTGCTCCGAACAATGCCATGAGCGGGCCGGCAGCGCGCAAGTCGCCCACTGTGCCATTGCCCATACGATTCATCACATAGGCAAAAGTGAGTTCGGCATCGAGATCGTTCACTACAAGCGAGCCACCCCAACCGCCCCAGAAACATGCACGTGGGTTCGGACTCAACGGTGAATGCTCAGAATTAAGGCCATAACCCATTCCAAATTTCATGGGCACTCCAAGTACGACGTCCATTCCATTTGACTGTTCGGCGAAGAGTGCGTTCACTCCTTCGGCAGAGAGGAACCGCTTGCCTCCCACTTCTCCGTTATGCGAGATGATGGATTGCAGTTGCGCAACTGAACGTGCATTGCCATGACCGTTTGCAGCAGGGCTTTCGCAACGACGCCATTCTTTTGTCCACGACATACGCGCATCCATTTGTGGATTCGTAAAGGTTCGCATCGCAAGACTGTTCGGGTCTACTTCTGCCGGCAATCCTTGCTCCGCAGGAATGACAAATGCAATTCGTTCATCGTGTTCAGCACCAGTACCAATATGGAAGTCGGCACCAAGTGGTTCGGCAAAGTTTTCACGGAAGAAATTACCGAGCGACTGACCAGTGACGCGCTTGACTACTTCACCAATGAGATAACCCTGCGAGATTGCGTGATAACCAGATTGAGATCCTGGTTTCCACCACGAAGCCTGCGCAGCAGACGCTGCAGCACACTTGTCATGGTCGTATAGGTCTTCAGCAGACATTTTCTGATCCCACCCGGAGAGACCTGCGGTGTGGGCCATGAGATGACGAATCTCTACATCTTCTTTACCGTTGGCTTTGAACTCTGGCCAGTACTTGTACACAGGATCCGTGAGTGAAAGTTCTCCGCGATCGGCAAGCGTGAGCAATGTGAGAAACATCATTGTCTTCGTGGTGGACCACACATTGATGATGGTGTCGCTTTGCCATTCTGTTGTGCGTTCCATCTCGCGGTGACCCGCCCAAATGTCGACAACCATTTCGCCTTTGTGCATCACTGCGAGAGATGCACCTACTTCAAAATCATCATTGAAATTTGCGGCGAACGCATCTTTTACGCCTTCATACCCTGAAGACACCGAACCGTTAACTGACACCATGAGAGCCCCCTTTTTGGGGCAACCTTACTTGGGTAGACGCAAACAGGCGATACGGGACCACGCGTCGAAAGTGACAACAGTGTTGTAGCGAGAATCTGGCCAGCACCCAAATGTAGGTGCTTTTAGTTTGGCGGAATCTAAGTCTCCTGAAGTTCGGTCCAGTGGCCAGTCACCAGACAGGTCGGCTGCCATTAGTTTGCGACTGAGTTGAGCCGGTGTGATTGTGCCGGTGTATGTGCCGTCGTCGGAGATTTTGACAAGTTTTGTTTTTACTTGTGTAACCGCTGAAGAAACTTGCTCAACTGACGCAGCAACTTCATCGACCTTTGTAGTGGCGCTCTCGGCAGCGGTCACAGCTTTCTTTGCTTGCGATAGTGCACTTGTGGCATCGGATTGCGCCTCGGCAAGACCAGTCTCTGCTGCAGTAATGCGCTTCACTGCTGCGTCGAGTTCCTCAACACTTTGATTAACGACATCGGATAAATCATCAATCTGTTCAGACAAGCTTGCGACCAACTGCGTGAGTTCAGAATTATCTAGCGGTGTACCTGGATCGACATCAACGTTGTCGCCATCG
>SYAZ01000012.1 GCA_005788815.1 Actinomycetota bacterium
CATCAAGGAGAATCGAGCTCGTCAAGGCGACATCGACATTGCAGTGCAGGCGTATTTGCATAAAGGCGACAGGTTTAGAAAAGAGTTGCGCCGCATTGACTAACGACAACACAGATGTTTGGTCTCTGGTTGACATCTCTCTTCATATCTCACAATCGGAAATCGTCTCCGACACCCTGTGGGCCATGGGAGTTGTAGCTATCGAAGAGATCCATGGCGACAACGACATCGTGACACTTCGTACAAGCATGGGGGAGGACCCCACCGACGATATTGCACTGCTCGTACAGCAATATCCGTTTGTATCGGTCTCGTTGGTGAACATCTCTCGTGCGGTTGCCGACACATGGCGCAAACACGCAGAGCCCACTTGGGTAACGAAAGACGTTGTGTTCGTGCCCACGTGGTTACCTGCACCTCCTGCATTGCATCAAATTTTCATTGAACCGCTAGATACTTTCGGCCTCGGCAATCATCCGACAACTATCGCGGCCATGCAATTGGCTCTGCAGCATGTTGTTCCGGCATCTCGCGTACTCGATCTTGGAAGTGGCTCAGGAATTCTTGGAATTGCACTCAGCAAGATTCTTAGTTGCAGTTGTGTGGCATTCGATATCGCATCGGGCGCGCGTCACGTGCTGGAGGAGAACTGCCAAAGGAATGATGTTCACAATGTGTCGTGGACAGACTCCTACGGGACCGATACGTACGATGCTGTTGTTGCAAACATCTTGGCGCCGGTGCTTCGTGAATTAGCAGGCGTCATACAAGAAGTGACTCGAAACAAAGGCGTGATTGTTCTGAGTGGAATGCGAGATGAACAAGTCGAAGATGTTCTCGCGTGTTTTACTTCATGCGTCGAACTTGTCACTGTGTCCATTGATGGATGGACTGCTGTTGCTTTGCAAAAAGTGAGTTAAGAAATATTTCTTGCGCGCACACCAATTGGTGCGATCAATCGATAACCAGCGGCATGGCGTTCTTCTTCTGATTCGCCGCCCCAGAAACCATATTCACGATTACGGCGTGCAAAGTCTCTGCACTCAAACATGACTGGGCATGCGTTGCATACTTCTCGAGCTTGAGCTTCACGGCGTTCGCGCGCTTGTGGACGTTCTGCAGCAGGGGGGAAAAACACTGCAGACAATCCGCGACATTCGGCAGTGACAGACCAGGACGTGTCATCCCATTCTCTGAAAGAAAACAATTCTCCGATGGCCATGGTTGCCCCCAACTTCGCCGCGCTTGGACTCCACAATAGCGGAATTGATCAACGAGTCAATTCCGTGCTTATCGCGGTTAGAAAACGCTTCGCACGCCGGCAGCAAAGGCATCAACGTCGGCCTCAGAGGTATCCCAGGAGGTCATCCAACGCACCTGAGACCTGTTGAGGTCCCAATCCCAGAAGAAGCTCCACTCCTGAAGGGCAAGCCGTTTCTGAGGGGGGAGGAGGGGGTACATGCTGTTCACGGCTGGTTTCGTGAGCTCGAGGCTTGAGATATCTGAGAGGTGACCATAGAGGCGAGCCGCCATGGCATTTGCATGACCGGCAGTTTCTAGCCACAAGCCGTCTGACAAGGCTTCAACAAACTGAGCCGAGACGTAACGCATCTTTGATGGCAGTTGGGTGTTTTGTTTGCGAATGAACTCAGCACGTGGCGAAGCAACACCTCGACGTAAGAGAACTGCTTCAGCACCCATCATGGCGTTCTTGGTACCACCAAACGAGACCACATCTACGCCGGCACCAAAAGTCTGTGCTCGAAATGTGGCTGCGTCGCCACCCAGTGCAGCAGTCGCATTTGAAATGCGCGCACCGTCTAGATGCACTCGCATTCCATACGAGTGTGCGACATCACACAGTGTTTTGATTTCGTCTATCGAATACAGCGATCCAAGTTCCGTCGCCTGGGTAATAGAAACAACACCAGGTTGCACATGATGAACATTGCCGAGTGCACCGGCGAGTGCATGAATATGTTCAGCAGTGACCTTTGCGTCTGGTGCAGGAACATCCTGCAACTTGATTCCGAGTGCATGTTCAGGCGCACCCGTTTCGTCAACATGAATATGTGCCCATTCAGAACAAATCACAGACTCGGCAGGTCCGAGCAAACTTCCGAGAGCAACAATGTTTGACCCGGTACCGTTGAACGTGAACAACACCTCAACGTCTTCGTCACACAATTCCTGAAAGAGAGAGACAGCCTTTTTGGTGTGATCGTCTCCGCCATAAGCGCGAACGTGTCCAGCGTTGGCACGTTGAATTGCTTCGAGATACCGCGGGTGAGTGCCACTGAAGTTGTCACTTGCAAAGAATCGTTCGGGTGCTGGAGGAAATGCCACACCAATGACCTTACCTGTCGTACCATTTCGTCATGACGAAATCACCAGTGGCATCAGGACAGCAGGGGAAAGACAGTCGGTGTCGATGGTGTCGACATGTTCTGGCCCAATCCGATGGTCCCGGTCGAAAGAAAGAGTTCTGCAGTCAAAAATGCAGACAATGGGATTGGGTGGCGCGTCAACGAGCAACGGAACTTGAATTGTCAGAGAATGAACTCGTGGTGACACGCGATGAACTCGACACGTTGAAAGATCAGATTTATGTTTTGCATTGTGCGGTCATTGATGCACGCACAGATCTGGCAGCTGGGCGCCACACAAAGGACAGCCTGCTGGAGATGGTCAATTGGCTTTTGGAGGCCGCAGACCCCGTGGCCGCCGCTTCCTTGTCTCCATCCTTACGCCCATAATCTCCGTTATGTAATTTATGTGGAGAACAATTTCCACAACGGTTTGCACGATGTGTATCCCCCATACGCCAAATCACAATGTCTCTGAACTTGAATGCCGCACCTAAGGTCGCATCATGAGTATTCGTGCATTAGGCAACGGCCAACCAGTCGATCAAGTTCTTGCTTCTATGGAGGCCATGCGTACAGACGACGTGCGCTGGCGTGACGGCAAATGCTTCACATTGGCCTACAGCGCTGGACCCGAAGCTCTGGCGCTCGCTGAAGAGGCGTACCGCAGATTCTCCGGTGAGAACGCCCTGAATACAGCCGCCTTCCCTTCCCTACGCGCCATGCAACAAGATGTCGTCGATACAGCATGCGGTTGGGTCCACGGCGACGACAACACGGCTGGATTCATGACATCTGGCGGCACAGAGAGTCTGGTGCTCGCAGTTCGTGCAGCACAGAAGCGTGCGCAGCGCGAAGGGCGCAATCTTTCGAATATGAACGTGGTGCTCCCCTCGTCGGCTCACGCGGCATTAGAGAAGGGTGCGGATTACTTCCAAGTAGAAAGTCGTCGCGTTGCGGTTGGCGCTGATTGGCGAGCAGACGTGAATGCAATGTCAAATGCAATCGACGATGAAACAATTCTTGTTGTCGGTTCAGCACCGCAATACCCGCAGGGAGTTCTTGATCCGATTGACGAGCTGGCATCACTTGCAAAAGAGCGCAATATCAACTGCCATGTTGACGCATGTATGGGTGGTGTCACTCTCACCTATTTGGAGCGCCTCGGAGAACCAATTGATCCGTGGGATTTTCGTTGCGACGGAGTGACTTCCATTTCAATCGACTTGCACAAGTACGGATACACATCTAAGGGTTCCGGTGTACTCGTCCATCGCAACAAACAATTGCGTAGTGATCAAACTTTCATAACAAACAATTGGCTTGGAGGCATGTACGGCTCTTCGGGAATTTTGGGAACAAAATCCGGTGGGCCCATTGCATCGTCGTGGGCCGTCATGCATCATCTTGGTGACGATGGATACATGCGCGTTACTCGTAGTGCACGAGAATCCACATTACGAATCGCGCAACATATCCAGAACCACCCAGCACTTGAACTGCGGGCGCAACCCGTCTCCACTCTCCTCTCCTTTGGGGTCACCGATGTAAATCGTCATGACGTTTTTGCTATTGCAGACACCCTGATCTCGTACGGCTGGTACATGGATCGCCAGACTCCACCTGACAGTGTTCACCTCACCGTCAATGCTGTTCACGCTCCATTGGTCGATGAGTTCCTCGCAGACCTCGACAGAGCCGTCATCGAGTCTGTGGGCGGCAATGGCACAGTTGGCGCATACGCCACCACGGAGTAATCACCGCACCGGTCAAACCGACTACGGTGTAAGAAAACGTCTACTTGGGAGAGTGTGTTTCATCTGAAGCACCGCCGAAGGAGCAACCACCCCGGAATCTCTCAGGCACAGGGACCAGGTAGACGCCGAACGCTGGAAAGAGAGGGCTCGCCCTCCGCCGACGGGGAAAGCCACGCAAGTGGTGAAGCTCTCAGGCACAAACGACAGCGGGGGTACCAGAGTCCATCGGAGCAACCATGACCTCTACCCCACGCTCATTAACCACGCCTGCATTCGAAGCAGACCACTTTGCAACACGACATCTCGGTCTGAGCGAATCTGATCGCCGCGACATGTTGAAGGCAGTTGGTTACACCACAACGGAAGCGCTTCTAGACGCCACCATTCCCTCGGCTATTCGTCTACGTGAATCAATGACATTATCTGCTCCAGTTTCAGAACATGAAGTGCACGCATTGTTGCGTTCGAAATTTTCACGCGACGCTCATCGCACCTCGCTGATAGGTCAGGGTTACTACGGCACCATCACTCCCCCTGTGGTGAAGCGAAATGTGCTTGAGAATCCAGCGTGGTACACCGCATATACGCCGTACCAACCTGAAATCAGCCAGGGACGACTTGAAGCACTTCTCAATTTTCAAACCATGATTACAGAAATCACTGGTTTGCCGTTGGCCAACGCTTCCCTACTTGACGAAGCCACTGCAGTGGCCGAGGCCATCACTATGGCTCACCGCATTAGTAAATCGAAATCAGATTCTGTATTCATCGATGCGAATACCCACCCACAAACACTTGCGGTTGTGCGCACGCGCATGGAGCCGATCGGCATAGAAGTAATCTCGGGACACATCACAACTGTCCCAGATAATTGTTTCGCAGTTGTTGTCTCGCTACCTGGTAGCGACGGTGCATTGGAGCATCCATCGATTCTCTCTGCACTCGCCGAAAAAGTTCATGCCACAAACGGAATAGCAATAGCCGTTACTGATCTACTCGCGTGCACTCTCATCACACCTCCCGGACAACTCGGCTTTGACATTGCCGTTGGCTCAACACAGCGTTTCGGCGTGCCAATGGGTTTTGGTGGCCCCCACGCAGCGTTTATGGCCATACTCACTTCTCATGCTCGTGCATTACCTGGCCGCCTTGTTGGCGTCAGTACCGACACCGCGGGTCGTCCCGCATTGCGCCTCACGTTGCAAACACGAGAGCAACACATTCGCCGTGAGAAAGCGACGTCGAATATCTGCACTGCACAAGTCCTTCTTGCAAACATCGCAGGCATGTACGGCGTATGGCACGGACCAGATGGTCTCAGAAACTTGGCGCAACGAATTCACTCCCTTGCAGCATCTGCTGGCAAGGCGCTGCAAGCAGCGGGCAAAGCAGTACTGCACGATCAGTTCTTTGACACGGTTGCTTTCGCGTGCGATGACGCAGCTGATGTGGCTGATTCGGCACGCTCAGCAGGTTTCAACATTCGTGTTGTTAACAAAACGACTGCATCATTCAGCGTGGATGAGACCACAACTCTCGCAGTACTGAATCAACTGCTCGTCGCATTAGGTGCGTCAGCAATCACATCAACCGAGCACTCACTTCCCACTGAATTCAGTAGACAAGACAAATTCATGGCCCAGTCTGTGTTTCACAGATATCACACGGAACATGAGATGCTTCGCTATCTACGTACGTTGGCAGACCGAGATTTGGCGCTCGACCGCACCATGATTCCACTTGGCTCTTGCACGATGAAATTGAACTCAACCACAGAGATGGAACCCATCACCTGGCCAGAGTTTTCATCGCTTCACCCATTTGTGCCAGAGGACGAATCCCTTGGACTTCGCACAGTCGTTACAGAACTAGAGCAAATGCTTGTGGCTATCACTGGCTATGACGCTGTAAGTCTTCAACCGAATGCTGGCAGCCAAGGAGAGTTTGCAGGCTTAATGGCTATTCGCGCATATCATCGTTCGCGCGGTGACGCAGGAAGATCTATCTGTCTCATTCCGTCAAGTGCCCATGGCACGAATGCTGCAAGCGCTGTAATGGCCGGCATGCAAGTGGTTGTGGTGAACTGTGACGAGAACGGGAACGTCGACATTGATGACTTGCGCGCAAAAGTACTCAAATCAGGTGACTCACTTGCTGCAATCATGGTCACCTATCCGTCAACACATGGTGTTTTCGAATCTGCAATCACAGAAATTTGTGGAATCGTTCACGATCAAGGAGGTCAGGTGTACGTCGATGGAGCCAACCTCAATGCGTTGGTCGGTACCGCGCAGCCAGGAAAGTTTGGAGCCGACGTCAGTCACCTCAACTTGCACAAGACCTTCTGTATTCCTCACGGTGGTGGCGGTCCTGGAGTTGGACCCGTTGCAGTGCGATCACATCTTGCGCCGTTTCTTCCCGGAAATCCCCTCCGCGATGACTCCCCTGTTGGCCCAATATCTGCAGCCAATTTTGGATCAGCGAGCATCCTGGCTATCCCATGGGTGTACATCACCATGATGGGTGCCGACGGCTTACTACAGGCCACCGCGGATGCGATTCTCTCGGCCAACTACATTGCCCAACGGCTCGATGATGCTTTCCCCGTGCTGTATCGCGGTGCCAGCGGCACTGTTGCTCACGAGTGCATTCTGAACGTCGCAGAAGTGATCGCTGGAACAGATATTGGAATTGACGACATTGCGAAGCGTCTCATGGATTACGGACTGCACGCACCAACAATGAGTTTCCCTGTAGCCAACACATTGATGGTGGAACCAACTGAGAGTGAGTCACTCGCAGAAGTGGATCGTTTCTGCGACGCGATGCTGCAGATTCGTAAAGAGATTCAACAAGTGATAGATGGCAAGGTCGCAGCAAGCGAGTCAGTCCTTCTCCATGCTCCTCATACCATCGAAGACATCGCTGGTGATTGGCAGCGTAGTTACTCACGCGAGCAAGCCTTGTTCCCAGTTTCCACACTGCGTAAGCGTTCCTACTATCCGCCAGTTTCTCGTATTGACGCAGCCTTTGGTGACCGCAACTTGGTGTGCACGTGTGCGCCTATTGAGGAGTACGCAATGTCTCTCGATGCGGATACTGTAACGGTGTGAGTCAAGAACACGAATCAGCACAAACCTCGAACGACAAGTCGACAAACCCGATTGAGGTCCTCCTTGGACTACTCGGCACGATTGATCCGATTGATTTCGCAAGCAGAGCAATAGACACATCTCGTCGCACAACAGAGGCTTTGATAGTGATGATGGAAAATCTTGCATCCACCGTTGACAATCTGAATCGAACCACAACACGAATCAACTCGTTACTTGACGAAGTAGAAGAACCATTGCGTCGAGTGATGCCCCAGGTTGGCAACGCTATGAATGCAATGGCATCCATGGGAGAAGTGGCTTCACAACTTGGTGATTTATCAAAGCGTCTCGGTCCACTTACAACACTGGCGGAAAATGCTGGCGGCTTGTTCGGCTTTCGACCAAACAAACCCGGTGGTTCTACGACTTCTTCTTCGCCACAAACGGAGTCGTAACAACTGTCCCTGGCAGTAATGTGCCACGAACATCTAGTTGCACAGCGTCACCCACGTTCACAGATGGGTTAACAAAAGCCAGCGCGATGCAATGCCCTAGTGTTGGCGAGAAGTTTCCGCTGGAAATGAACCCAATGTCGTTGCTGTGTGCATCAAGAACGCGCGTTCCATCGCGTGCAGGACGACGCCCGTCAATCGATATTCCGACCAGGGTGCGCGATACACCCCTAGCCTTCTCGTTTTCTAGCGCTGACTTGCCACGAAATTCATCTTTACCCCAAGCAACAACCCACTCAAGGTTCGCCTGCAGAGAACTAATACCTGCGCCTAGTTCATGGCCGTGAAGTGGCAATGCAGCCTCTAGGCGCAATGTGTCTCGTGCGCCGAGGCCTGCAGGTTGAGCCCCGGCTGCAAGCAATGCATTCCACACTGTCGGTGCGTGTGCCGAGGGAACGGCTAGCTCTAGACCTTCTTCGCCTGTGTATCCAGTTCCCGCCACGGTGCAGGAAACTCCGGCGATCTCAACCACCGAGACTCTAAAACGAGAAACGGCAGCTGCTTCTGCACTAACTGCTGCAACTACCGAACGCGCCGTGGGACCTTGCAATGCGATAACTGCACGAGTCTCGGTTGTGTCAACTCCACCAATGGCTGAAACAACACGATCTGTGTTTGAAGCGTTTGGCATAACGTCGAACACTTCGTCACTCACCCACCAAATAATGATGTCGTCAAGCACAGAGCCATCTGTTTCATCTAATAGATGTGTGTACTGGGCTCTGCCCGGTGAGATACGACTCAAGTCATTGGTGAGATTCTTTTGCAGTGAAGCAAAAGCACCAGGACCTTCAACACGAACTGTTCCCAAGTGTGACACATCAAACATCGCGCACGATGTGCGACATGCCGCATGCTCTGCCAAAGTTCCACTTGGATACGCAAGTGGCATGTCCCAGCCACCAAACGGTGTCATCTTTGCATCGAGTAAACGATGCTGTGCATCTAGAGGTGAATACTTCACCTCAGACTGCCTTAAAGCCAGGCTTTTCCTGCTTATCTTGCAGCGATAGTAGATCAGGTCGCAATTCAATGATGTGGCGATCGATTTCGTCTCGCACGCCAGACATCGGCAAAATGTTCAACACCCCTTGACCGTGACGAAGCACGTCAATGAGTTCTTCACCATTACACAGCACGACTGATGAACCGCTGATAACCAAGTGTGCAGACGAGATATCGGTGTCTACGTGCTCGCGCATGTACGCAAAGACATCACGGATGGACTCGAGTTTGATACCAGCATCAAGAAGGTTCTTAATAACTTTCAGCTCCAAGAGATCGCGGTACGTGTACTCACGACGACTACCACTTCCAGTTGCATCAGTACCAGAAGGGCGCACTAGATCCGTACGAGCCCAGTAATCGAGCTGGCGATAACTAATGGCAACTACTTTGGCCGCTTGTGTACCACTGAAAGTTTCGTGCTTCATGCTTGTCCGATCTGTTCGCGGTCCAGTTACAAGCTGGAAACTACGCGGGTGTAAGACGCTACGGGCATCTTCACTCTTTCGTCAAGGGGCTATTTCCCGAAGTCGTCCGGAGAGATGTTTTCGATGAAATCACGGAATTCATCGATAATTTCGGCTTCTGCGGGCTGTTCAGCCTCATCTTCCACCGTCTCTCCTACCTCGTCGAGCAGTGTCTCGAGTGCATAGATAGGACACGAAGCCCGCAGGGCTATGGCCAAAGCGTCAGAGGGGCGAGCCGAAACCGTAGTCTCTTGGCCGCCATCGGGAAGAAGAACAACGTCTGCAAAATAAGTTCCCGAGGAGACGTGAGTGAGAACAACACGTTCGACTGACACGTTGATTCTTTCGAGTGCAAGCACAAATAAATCGTGCGTGAGAGGCCGAGGGGTTTTCTCATCATCCAAAGCAATTTGAATTGAAGCTGCCTCGGGAGCACCAATAAATATTTCAAATTGCCGACGCGGCGATTCTTCTTCGCGCAACGTGACTATTGGAGTATTCGACATACGGTCAAGTCGAACAGCACGGACCGAAAGAGATTTCATCATTAGCGCGGCTCAGTCAGCCGAGAGATGTCGCGCATGAGCAGAGACTCGCGCAGTTGAGTGCCGAGCTCCATGAACTCGGCCAACATTTCGATTGCTTCATCGCGAGCAGCAGGATTACGTTGCCGAAGCAATGGCAAAATTCGCTGTTCGAACAAACTCAGTTCACGCTCGGCCGACGTCTTCCATGCACGTAAATGGCGAATGTCAATACCCATCTCCAGGAATCGGCCAGCAGTACGTGCGATAGATGCTGAATGCGGATCAAAGAAAGTTGTATCACCAACTTCGTGACCACTTACCAGACCTGCAGATTCCAACTCCTTCAGGAATGCGGGATTGATATCGACTTGCTTGAGAAGTTGATCACGCGGCACTGACTCTGTTTTGTCAGCATGTTTGAGCGCAATCTTGCGTTGTTCTCTTGCCACAGATGCAGGAACCATCGGATCTTGTTCGACAGACTGTGTCACTACTGCGGGTCGGGGTACTGCTGCACGTGCTGCGGGATGACCAGACGTTGTGACATCGCTTATCTCAATGTCGCGGCTGATGTCTTGGCTCTCATCTTCCAATTTGTCTTTAATCACACGCAAGGGAAGGTAGTTTGCCTTCTGCTCACGCAAGATAAACCGCAAACGCTCGACTTCTGAATCTGTGAACTTCCTATATCCAGATGGCGTGCGCTCTGGTTCGATGAGACCCTGACTCTCCAGAAAGCGAATCTTTGAGATTGTTACATCGGGAAACTCTTCGAGCAATAATGCCAAGACTTCACCGATTGATAGATAATCGCGATCGGTAATCATCTTTTGTCCGCGCTCTCTAAAAAGACCAAGTGAAATTTTCCGACTTGCAATTCGTCACCTTGACGAAGTTCAGTCACGTCGACACGTTCCTGATTAACGTACGTTCCGTTCAGAGAACCGGCATCTTTTACCAAGTAACGACCCTCGGTCTTATGTATTTCACTGTGCCTTCTCGACACGGTGATGTCGTCGAGCACAATCGTAGATTCTGCATGACGTCCGATGGTGGTAACGGCAGATGACAACACGAAGTAATCACCTTCTTCTTCCCCGCTGCGCACGACGAGAATTGCAGTTCCTGCTGCTATCTCGCTGAGATCAACAACAATGTCGTCGTCTGTACCAGGAGCATCTTGCAAAGGGTCAACCTTGGTCAACGTAATCGTTCTATCGTCCACCAAATCGAGCACAGACCCACAGGCCGAACAGAAACCCGATGTAGGCGGATTTCGATGCCCGCAGCGATTGCAAAAGACGTAGGCCATCTGGATCTCTATGCTCCCGTCAGAGTCGTGTATTCATCGGCGGACATCAGTGCGGACTCATCAATGCTTTCAACTTCCATCTCGCAGATCCAGCCTGCTTCATACGGATCTGAGTTTAAAAGTTCAGGCGTGTCTATCAGTGCAGAATTTACGAGCGACACTCGACCAGAGACTGGCGCGTACACATCGTTCACACTTTTTGTACTTTCAATTTCTCCGAGACCCTGATGTATCTCAACCATGGAATCGATCTCAGGTAATTGAATAAAGACAATGTCTCCAAGAGCATCCTGTGCGTAATCAGTGATGCCTACCCGCACAGTGGTGCCATTGATTTGCACCCATTCGTGGTCCTTGGTGTAACGGAGGTTTGCTGGAACTTTCACTCCTCTTACGGTACTCGCTTGGCCCTTCTGCCTGATGCCAAATGTGCACGGACCGAGGGCAAATAGTCAAAAAATGATTTATACGACACGATGATTCCAGGTATCCCCGCGGCCCACCCCATGTATGTAAAGACTGTCCAGTTCCCGCCAGCAGACCCAAGGGTGATCCATGGCACCGCGGCGAGCAGTGCAAAGGTTGCCCACTTACCAAGTTGAGTAACGGGAAAACGCTCCATACCCATGGCTGTTGCACCCACCATAAGAAGAGCAATGGAAACTTCACGTACCAAAATGACAACACCGAACCAAAATGGCAGATAGTCGTAATACATGGCCGCAGTTATTCCCACGAAGAAGACTGCCCTATCGGCTATCGGATCAAGAATCTTTCCAAGTTCACTTACCTGATTAAATCTGCGGGCAATGTAGCCATCAACAAAATCAGTTGCACCTAGCAATCCAAAGAACCAGCTACCAGCCACCACACGGCCATCGGCGAAGAGACTCACAAACGTAGGCAACATAGCCAAGCGTAAAAGTGACAAGAAATTGGGAATAGTCAGGTTTTCACGAACACGCACACTGATGATGGTAGTCCGAGTGTTCCTCGGCTTCTGTGAAGCACCTAATGTTCCACTATGACTCTTTCACTACAAGGCCAAGTCGCATTCATCACTGGCGGAGGTTCCGGTCTCGGCGCCGCAGCCGCTCGACGATTAGCTGCCGATGGAGCAATCGTTGCCATAAATGACCTCAGTCTGGAAGCTGCAAAGAAAGTAGCGGACGAACTTGGTGGTTTGGCGTTCGCTTTCGACGTCACTGATTCGACAGCATTTCAAAACGCTGTCGACACATGTGCAGCGCAGTTAGGTCGTCTAGACATCATGATCAACAATGCTGGTATTGCACCACAAGATGCAGCGTCAAAGATGGATCTAGTGATGGACAACATGGGAAAACGAATGGCTGGCAACATCGCAGAGATGGAGCCCACCAATTACCTCTTGGATCTCACCGATGAGAATTGGGACCGCATGATCAAGGTGCATCTCTATGGAACTTTCTATGGTTGCAAAGCAGCACTAAAGCACATGCAACCGCAACGAAGTGGTCGCATTATCAACATCTCATCTGTTCTTGGTTTGTATCCAGCAGCAGGTGCTCCTCACTATTCCGTTGCAAAAGCAGGAATCATCACTTTGACCAAATCAGTAGCTGCCGAAGTTGCCGCATTAGGCATCAATGTCAATGCAATATGCCCCGGGTACATCCGCACGCCACTGCTCACGCCTTTCAGTGAGACCATGATGGCCGGAATCACAATGCGCATCGGCAAGGGTCGACTTGGTGAACCTGAAGAGCTTGCTGAAATGATTCGATTCCTCGCAGGTCCAGAATCTGAGTACTGCACAGGAGACGTATTCAGCGTGTCGGGTGGCTACACCGGATGACAACGATTTTCACTCGCATTATTCAGGGCGAGATTCCTGGCACGTTCGTATACAAAGACGAAGCGTGTGTTGCCTTCATGTCAATAAACCCCATGGCCGACGGACACGTACTGGTAATCCCCCGCGACGAAGTTGATCACTGGGTGGATTTGTCTACGTATATCGCATCTCATCTGTTTGAGGTTTCACACCGCATTTCTCGTGCACTCAGCGTTGCATTCCCGTGTGAAAAGGTCGGGCTAATTATTGCGGGCTATGAAGTGAACCACTGCCACATTCATCTCATTCCGACAACAAATATGGGACAACTAAGTTTCGCCAATGCTGCTGCAAGTGTTGAACGTTCAACCTTGGAAGCACACGCTGAGAAGATAATTGCGGCTCTGGCCTCGAACTAGAACAGAGTGAGGTCACCGCTCTCTGTTGGTTCATCATGTGGCAATACAAGAGACGCGTCGTTATTGCGCACACTATTCACACGAGTAGAGACGCGAAGAGTTGCGAATCGTGGTTGATGGTCTGGGTCAAATAGTTCCAGTGGTGGCTCCGAAGAAGACAACCACTGAAGTGCCTCTTGTGCATGAAACTCCACAGGACTTCTGTCGTGAATGAAATCTAAATCGCTAATGCTGTCTCTTGTGATTAAAGCGCACGTCCGCTCTTCCTCCACAATGGGTGACTCACTCCACAGCCCTGCTCCGAGCATGAGGCGTCCATCATTTCGAGTGACGAAATACGGGATCTTTACCTTCGGATTACTGCGCTCCCATTCGTAAAAGCCCGTCATCGGAATGATGCATCTGTGACCCTTCACCAATCCGCGAAAGGATGGCTTCTCCGTAAGAGTTTCTGAACGCGCATTAATCATCTGCGCACCCTTGGATGGGTCCTTAGACCAGATGGGCAATAATCCCCAACGAACTACGTCAAGACGAATAACGCCATCGACGAATCTGAGAATAGGAATGGCGGTCGTTGGAGCAACATTGAAATTGCGCAGCAAGGGAGAATCAGTGTCGGGAAGTTCAAGAGTGAACCCGGCACCGGATACAGCATCATTCATCTCGTTAAAGAG
>SYAZ01000062.1 GCA_005788815.1 Actinomycetota bacterium
ATTTGATGGCAGCAATGACAGAACTGCGTTGGCCCGATTTCCAGTCTGGATTGTGGAGGGTGGGAGTGATGTCAGAAATGCTCGCAAGGTCAACTGCGCCAGTAATCACAACGACATCAGGCAATGCCCTGTGCATAGCGCTAAAGGCTGAAGCCACAATGGGAGCGCCAAACAGACCCGTCAGAAGCTTGTGCTTGGGCCCACGAAACCGAGTGCCAGCACCTGCAGCCAGTAGGACTCCGAGAGTCTTTCCGTGGTTGGTCTCCATATCTAATAGCCTGCCCTAGATGATTCGTTTCGCCACCATTATTCGCAGAAGTTTTACGCTCTGCATAGTGATGGCTCTTGCGGTGCCCACAGTTGCCAATGCCACTCAAGGGCAAGGAAATGACGTTAAGCCAAAGCGTACCCAGATGCCAGGTGAGAAGTTTCGCAAACGTAATCAGTTATCGCTTGACGCGGTTACGGCTCTCGCGCTCATTTTGCGCACCGAGAATAAAGACGACCACTCATATCGAAAAGCACGAAAAGTTGTATCTGACAAAGTCGCAGCAAGATTCAAGTTTGACCCAACCGCCCTCGACAAAAACTGGAGTCGTGCGCCGCGTGATCATCAGATTGCCGCGCTTGCAGCTCTTACACAATTGAATGTTCGCTACGTGACAGGTAAAGAGGATACGTATGTTCATGTCGATTGTTCTGGATTGTTGTGGTTGGCGTGGAGAACCGCGGGTGTAGACATGCCGCGACAAGCCGTGTCTCAGTTGGATCCGCGTATGCGTGTGGAGCGAAGCGAAGCGCAACTTGGCGACATAACTGGTGAAGGAACGCATGTACAGATTTACCTGGGTATGGGCTTGGCAATGATTCACGCACCATTCAATGGTAAGTATGTGAAGTTCAAGACAATGTCTGAGGAACAAGCAGCACGTGTTGTGTGGACAAACCCCAGCTTGATTGCTACGTACCGTCTCTGAGGGTTTAGTGAATTGCGCCGTCTGAACTACTGAGTGGTGATGCTTGTCGGCCTGTGCGCGTAGCAATGATTTCGCCAACAATTGAGATTGCAGTTTCTTCAGGTGTTCTGCCACCAAGATCGAGCCCAATAGGCGAATGAACACGCGCTAAATCTGCAGCTGAGGTGATTCCCACTTCTGCCATTCGCTCTAGACGCTTGGCGTGAGTCTTGCGGCTTCCCATAACGCCTATGTATCCGGCTTTTGTGGCTAGTGCGCCTTGAATAGCGGGCACGTCAAACTTTGGATCGTGCGTCAAGATGCACACTGCATCGCGAGGTCCGAGACGCATTCCACGCTCTTCAAACATGGGGGTTGGCCATGTAACGCGTACTTCGTCTGCCATTGGGAAACGACGACGCGTTGCAAAGATTTCTCTGGCATCACACACGGTGACGTGGTAGCCGAGAATTTTGGCCACACGCGCAAGAGCAGCAGTGAAGTCAACTGCGCCAAAAATCCACATGAGTGGTGGGGGAGAAAAACTTTCGATAAAGACTCGCACCGTTTGAGTGTCATTGAGATCTTCTGGTGTTGATTCACCATGCGGTCCGTAGTGGCGAACAATGGTGCGTCCTGCTTCAAGTTCGCCAACTGCATCACGTGAAACAACGCGATCGATCTCTGCATTGCCAAGCGTGCCTGCTACGACGCCTTGCGGTGTGACAACAAGAAGTGCGCCGACACCTGGGCCTTCAATGATTGTGACGAGAGCTACGGGGGAGTTATCGCGAACAAGTGATGAAAAAATGTCGTACGGATTCATGACTACCATTCGAGTGGCTGAATGAAAAGGTGGATGATGCCGCCGCATGTAAGACCAACGGCAAACGCATCGTCATCGGAGTAACCAAATGTGACAACTCGACTTGGCTGTTCGCCGGCCAAGATTGCGAGCGCTTCGGTAACAACTGCGCTTTCAACGCAACCGCCACTGACACTGCCAATGACTTCGCCGTCTTCGTTGACAGCCATTGCGGCGCCGGCACCACGAGGGCCTGAACCTTGAATGTTGACGACGCGCGCAAGCGCAATGCGCTTACCCGCTGTTCTCCAGCGATCGATGTCGTCGAATAGTTCACGCATGATTGATGACCTTTGTCAGTTGTTCAAGTGCGTCAAGGGAGTGGCCCTCAACAAACTTGTCTACATAGGGTAGGGCAGCAGCCATTCCACGCGCTAGAGGTGCATAGCCCGGTGTGACTTTCAATGGGTTTACCCACACGGTGCGAAAGCTCACACGTTGCAGGCGTTGCATTTGCTCTGCAAGAACCTCTGGATCGCCGCGATCCCAGCCGTCAGACAAAATAACCACAATTGCGCCACGGGCCATGCCGCGCACGCCCCATTCGTCATTGAATTGTCGCAGTGTTTCACCTAGGCGTGTTCCACCGCTCCAGTCGTGCACTTGGTCGCCCGTAGCGCGCAATGCTCGGTCTGGGTCTTTTGATGACAACTCACGAGTCACACGAGTGAGGCGCGTCCCCAATGTAAACGCTTCTACGCGCTGGCGACCCGCTACGCCGGCATGAACGAAACGTAGCAATGCGCGTGCATATGGCTCCATAGAGCCGCTGACATCAAGCAGGAACACAATGCGGCGAGGCCGGTCACTCTTTGTTGTCCAACGACGACGCATAGGTTCACCGCCAGCAGCAAGTGATGCGCGAACTGTGGCACGCATGTCTGGTTGACGACCACGAGAACGAGTAGGTGTCATACGTAGCGCTGGTCGAAGTGCACTGGCAAGACGTAGTGATTCCATGAAGTGTTGTGCTTGACGCATCTCATCATCGGTGTAATCAGCAAAATCTTTGTCGCGAAGAGTTTCGACGCCAGAGAACCGCAGCGTGAGTGAAGGCTCGTTCGAAATTTCTGCTGTGCCACCTTCGGCACCTTCTTCTTCGGTATCGACTGCCAATGTGATGTGCAGTTCTTCTTCATCTGGTGCATATGGAGATTCTTTGTGTTCCCAAAACACCGCAAATGCTTTGTTAAACCCAGCAATATCTTCAGGACGGCGCACAAGCGTTGCGCGAGCAGACCAGTACACAGAATCTCTGTTGTCGATACCTACAAGAGCAAGCGCATTAATAAACGTCAGTACAGAATCAAGTGGAGTGGGTATGTCGAGTTGTCGCAATACCCGCGCGAACCCGACGGCAAGGTGCTCCGCGTCTGATTCGACTGTGAAAGTCATGGTTACCCGTGAAGCAGTCCACGCTCGAATGCGTGCTGTACAACTCCGGCGATTCCATGATCGCGAACTCTGGTTTGGTCTTCGCGATATTTCAACACAGTGCCAAGCGTTTGCTCCACTACCTGTTCATTGATTTCTGTAACACCCAGTCGTCCGAGTGCAGTAGCCCAATCGATTGTTTCTGCAACACCTGGTGGCTTGTACAAATTGATACCACGCAATGCTTCAACAGCACCTGCTACTTGACGTGCAAGAGTTTCCGAGGCTTGTGGCACTCGCAGCTTCACAATGTTGACTTCGCGTTCGAATCCGGGATGCTCGACCCAGTGATAGAGGCAGCGACGCTTCAATGCATCGTGAACGTCTCGGGTGCGGTTGCTGGTGAGAATCACAATGGGAGGATTTGTTGCGGTGAACGTGCCCACTTCTGGAACAGTGATTTGGAAATCAGACAAGACTTCCAACAAATATGCTTCAAACTCGTCGTCCGCACGGTCAATTTCGTCGATCAGCAAAACTGGTGGCGTGGCATTCTTGTGATCGATTGCGCGCAACAGGGCACGCTTCAACAAGAATCGTTCGTCGTACAACTGGCCTTCGAGTTCGGCCGTGTCTTTTCCGCGTGCTTCGCCAGATGCTTCAGCTGCACGAAGGTGAAGAAGTTGTCGTGAGTAGTCCCAGTCGTACACCGCTTGTGCTGCGTCGATGCCTTCGTAACACTGCAGACGAATGAGTTCGGTTCCTTGCCAGCGTGCGATTGTTTTCGCTAGTTCGGTTTTGCCAACTCCGGCTTCACCCTCAAGGAACAGAGGACGATGAAGTGACAGTGCGAGAAAAACTGCAGTGACCAATCCTTCATCGGCGAGGTATCCGTTAGCGGCAAGGCCAGCGGCAACGTCGTGTGGGGTAGAAGGCTCGGAAGGCACAGGTAGAGCGTAGGGGCGCAGGGCCTAGGAGTCCCACCCGAGACTGATATGACCGCGTGCGTATCGCTGACCTCACCATTTCGCCTGACTCCCGACACTCTGCAGGGCGCCATGAAGGCATGGTTAGGGTGAGACACATGGAACTAGGAATTCAGGGTCGAACTGCTGCTGTTGCCGCAGGAACTGCAGGGTTGGGGCTGGGAACAGCGAAAGCACTCGCCGCAGAAGGGGTTCGTGTCGTGGTGTGTGGTCGTGATCAGGAAAAACTCGACACGGCTCTTGTTGAAATTGGCAATGGGGCAGAGGGATTCATCTGTGATGTATCCACTGATCGTGGTGGACGTGAATTTGTAGAGACCGCGATTGGCATATTGGGGTCTGTTGACATCTTGATTGCAAATGGTGGCGGACCACCACCTGGTGGGTTTGCAGCCATTGCTGAAGAGCAGTATCTCGATGCGTTGCAAAAGAATCTGTTGAGTGTGGTCGCCATGTGTCAAGCCGCAGTGCCTGCAATGCAACAGCGTAAGTGGGGAAGAGTTGTCGCGATTACTTCTGTTGCTGTTCGTCAACCAATGAATAACCTCATTTTGTCGAACACTGCGCGTGCTGGTGTAACTGGTTTTTTAAAGACTCTTGCTCGCGAGGTTGCTGGCGACGGAGTCACTGTGAATACCATCCAACCAGGTACACATGCAACAGATCGCATCACTCAGTTGTACGGAGAGTCTCCTGACGTGAAGTCAATGGGTATTCCGGCAGGAGTCATGGGTAATGCAGATGACTTCGGTCGTATTGCAGCATTCATATGTAGTGACTCTGCCAAGTTCATGACTGGTGTACAACTACATGTTGATGGTGGCTCGTACGGCGGATTGTTGTAGTTTTTCGCCATGCTTCATCACATTGTTTTGTTTACATGGAATGACAAAGTCCCCACTGGGCACTCTGTACTAGCGGCAAATGAGTTGCGCAGATATGCCAGCACGCTTGATGGTCTTGTTTCCTACAACTGCGGACCAAACGCTGGTCATACTCCTACGGCAGCAGATTTTGCAGTGTCAGCAGTATTCGAAGATGTTGCGGCATGGCATGCATACGACTCTGCCGATGAACACAATCGAATTCGTGCTGAAGTATTCGCGCCCTACGTTGCCACACGCTCAGTGATTCAATTCGAAAGCTGAGTCTTTTGTGTGGGGCGCTGTTCCCACCATGCTGATGCTCTCCAAGCGACGAGCACGACAAGCCAGCCCATCAGCCCATCGATGATGAAGTGCTCACCGAAATACACCAAAGCAGTGAGCATGGCGGCAGGGTAAAGCAAGACAACAATACGCACCCATCGTCGTGCGTTTCTCGCAAGCCATAGTGCAGCCAAAAGCGAAAGACCAGAGTGCAAAGACGGCATAGCTGCCACCGGGTTCAGAACTGCGGCGCCACGATCCAAAGTTTTAGAGACTGTCTTGAGGTGAAGTTCCCACCATCCACGAC
>SYAZ01000063.1 GCA_005788815.1 Actinomycetota bacterium
AAATGTGAACGCTGTGTGAAACGGGGCCAAGGGGCAGGCCGTATGTTGGGTAAGCCTTATACATATTGGGCTTTACGGGGTCTGTGGTTAGTCTGACGATGTGAGTACAACCGGACCAGCCACCTCGCCGAAGGGCCTTCGGGTGGCGTTGTCACAGATAAACCCGGTTGTGGGCGATCTGCCAGGGAACGAAAGCAAGATCCAGGCCGACTATTCCAAGGCTGAAGCAGCTGGTTGTCAGGTGATTGTGTATCCCGAACTGGCTGTCACGGGATACCCGCCTGAGGATTTGTTATTGAAAAAGGCATTCGTGCGTGACAACCAGTTGGCTGTGGAACGCATCGCAAGTGACACGGGTGATTGTGCGGCCATCGTTGGTTTTGTTCACTCTGAAGGTGGGCACTTGTATAACGCTGTTGCGGTGTGTCGTAACGGTGGCATTCAAGGCGTGTATCACAAACAATTGTTGCCGAACTATGCAGTGTTCGATGAGGAACGTTATTTCGAACCAGGTCCCGCTACAAACGATGGAATGGCTGCCGGATTGTTCACAGTGCACGGAGTAACAGTTGGCGTTTCTATTTGTGAAGACATTTGGTATTCCGATGGTCCCGTTGTTGCACAAGCATCGCAAGGTGCTCGTATTTTGTTGAACGCAAATGCGTCTCCATTTCATGAAGGAAAGAATTCACAACGCGAAACAATGCTGATGGAACGTGCACGCGAAACAAAGAGCGCGATTGTGTATGTCAACCAAGTTGGTGCGCAAGACGAACTTGTCTTTGATGGTTCAAGCGTTGTGGTCAGCGCACACGGCGACATCGTGAAGCGTCTGAAATCTTTTGATTCAGATTTCGCCGTCGTCGATATTGCAAGTGATGGCTCAGTTGCACTCGGAGACATAGTTGCTTTCGAATCAGACCTAGATCGCGTGTATGAAGCACTTGTACTTGGAACACGCGATTATGTGCGCAAGAACGGTTTCACCGATGTTGTCATCGGCCTGTCTGGCGGTATCGACTCTTCTATCGTTGCGGCGATTGCAGTCGATGCATTAGGTGCAGACCACGTACATGGTGTTGCGATGCCGTCTCGCTACTCAAGCCAAGGTTCGCTTGATGACGCAGAAAAATTAGCAACGGCTCTCGGCATTGATCATCGCGTTATGTCAATTGAACCTGCATTCACTGCGTATCTCGACATGCTTGCACCTTCGTTTACTGGTAAAGACCCTGACCTCACTGAAGAGAACCTGCAAAGCCGTTGCCGTGGAATGTCACTGATGGCGCTCAGCAATAAGTTCGGATGGATGGTTTTAACAACCGGCAACAAGAGCGAGATGGCTGTTGGCTATTTCACCATTTATGGGGATTCTGTCGGTGGGTATGCCGTCATTAAGGACGTGTTCAAAACACAAGTCTTTGCACTATGCCGCCGCATCAATGAGCGCGCCGGCCGCGAGATAATTCCTAAGACCGTTATTACGAAACCACCATCTGCTGAATTGCGTCCCGATCAACGAGACGACCAAAGTCTTCCGCCCTATGAGGAACTTGACCCCATCTTGCGTCATTACATTGACGACGATTTGACAGTTCCTGAGATTGTGAAACTTGGTTTCAATGAAGCTGTTGTCTCTCGCATTGCTCGACTAGTTGATGTGAACGAATACAAACGACGTCAGTGTGCACCAGGTGTGCGAGTGTCGACGAAAGCCTTTGGTAAAGATCGGCGTATGCCAATCACAAATGGTTATTGCTCAGAGCGCGCGTAAAAAGTTACGAATAGCGCAGCCACACCAGAAAGACCTGCCGCTGCAAGTGCGGGTGCAATGGGCCCAACAGAGTCATACAAAAACGTTGCAACAGTGCTGAAAATTGCGCGTCCACATGTACCTGCGCCCACAGTGAGACCAAGACCGATGCCGCCGCTTGTGGGCACGATGTTGGCCGCTAATGGCAACATACTCACGATGGCAAACTCAAAACCCAAGATGAAGATGATGAGCATGGGTACTGCAACAAATGACAGTTGCGTACTTGTTGCCATCAGGATTGTTGCGAGAACCATCAAGACAGCACCGCGTCGAACACTGATTTCTTTGCCCCACGTATCAGTGACTCGTGCGCTTCCGATGCTTGACACCAATTCAAAGACGCCAAGCGCGATGATGACGGCGATGAGGCCAAGGCTAGAAAAACCGAATTCATCTTCAAACCATGGGCCGAACGTGATGCTGATGCATTGGCTCGCACCCATGAGGCAGAACGACAAAGCAAAAACTAAGTAGCCACTGCGCGGGATAGTGCCTCGGATTGCATCTGAAACGGGGGCGTGAGCTTCATGTCGAGGTAGCGCGCTGAGAATGAACGACGCTGAGATAGCCATGGCAATGGCCCCCACTGCAAAACCTGCACGCCACGAGAAAACTGCGGTGGCAACACCCATGGCGGCTACGCCGATAAACAGCGAGAGCGCCCATGAGGTCTCGATTACTCCAACGATGCGCCCACGTCGTTCATAGGGGACATGATCATTGACCCAAATAATCAGTGAAGTGTCGAATAAGACTTTTGCTCCACTCATGACAAACATTGAGATAGAAAACTGCACCAAGTTGGTAGACACTGCAGCACCGACCACAGCAAGAGTGATGCCCACCATGCCGATTGTCATGGAGACAATGCGATTTCCTTTGTCAACCATGCGTCCAAGAATGGGTGAACCGAGTCCGGCAAATTCGCCGATCATGAGCGCAACGCCCATTTGCGCAACGCTCACATCTAAACCACGAGCGATGACTGCAATAAATGGTGGGGCAAAGCGATAGCACGCATTAGAAAACAGACGACCCCAAATGAGCCTGTCTAAATTTTTGCGAACAACAGGTGCGTATGTGTTATCGATGAAGCGAGAAAACATCGAGTTAGAGCTCTTCGCCGATTTCGCCGTGTTCAAATAACTCAACAACGTCACCAACGGTGATGACTTCGGTTGCATCTGGTCGAACGATGAACTCACAACCACCAAGGTTGGGGATGCGACTATCAACTACTCGATGCGAACGACGCATCACACGAATCACGCCGGCATGTGCAACAACTAATACTTCGCCACCGGGGAACTGTTCGGCAAGATCAACAAGTGCAGCAGTGACACGCGTGACAATGGAGATATCTGATTCAAAACCAGGCGGGCGACTATGTGCTTCTAGGTAACCCGGCCAATCGCGTTCAATTTGGTCGTGGGTGAGACCTTGCCATTCACCAACATCGGTTTCACGAAAGCGTGGGTCGGCATCCAACAAGCCAATGCCAAGACCTTCGGCGATGTATGTAGCGGTAATGCGTGAGCGGCGTAAGTCGCTTGATGCGATGGCGTCGAACATGCCGAGCTTTTGTGCAGCACGCCTTGCTTGTTCGTATCCGAGGTCGGTGAGTTCAATGTCTGCCTGACCCTGCCAGCGACCAAGAGCGTTCCATTCGCTTTGCCCATGGCGAAGCATCAAGATTTTGGTGGGAAGAGTCACCCCACGAGGATACTTGGGTGAAGGTCAGTCCTCGAACTGTTGTTAGTCGCCAGAAGTGATGCAGGAAAGGATTTCCAGAAAGAACTGATCTGCCATTGCAATCATTTCATCATCTGTTCGGTCTTGCACGGGGTGCGTTGTATAGACCCGTTTCATTGAGGGCATACCAAGAGCAACAGATTGAGCAACGCCGGCTGAAATGAATTCCTCGGTGGCCACAAACACACCAGGTACTCCGCGAAGTTCTAAATCTGAAATGTCATGCACACTGCATGACGTGCAACTGCCTCAATCGGCTAGTGCTTCAATGACCAAGTTGCACTGTGTAGCAATTTCTTGCCGCAAGTCAACTGGCGCAGGTTTTGTAAACGTTGGTTTTGAAAAACGAAGAACTTTGGCTCCACGCTCCGTGAGCAATTCTTCGATGCGATTCAAAAAGACATTGCCACGTGGCTTTGAAATGTCGAGTAATCCAATGGTGAGACCTTTGATGCTGGCGGGGCGAGCAAGCAATTGTCGTACGGCGGGCGCCGACTCATTGGTTGGATCGAGAATGGTGATGCCAGTTGCCATGGGTATCAGTATGTCACGAGCCGACGATACGAGTGACGGGGTCTGAGCCGATTGCACCATTTGCCCATCCGGCAACGATGGATGAAAACAATCCCGCACCACCGCCGGCATATGTAAGGAGCACTCCTCCTGGACGGAATTTAGGAAGTGTGGCCTCTTTTAGATGAGGAGGAATGCCTTCTGCCATGTCGCGTGCACCACGAACAAGTTCACTGCCATGCGTGAGAGAACGTTCGGTGATCTCAGCAAGGAGTCGCTCGCGATTCCACCCTGCTTCAGCGAACACGCGGCCGTGGTCGGGGCTGATTGTCAAAATTGCGTCGAAGCCAATGACCAATTTCGGGTGATGCACAGTTTGCAGCGAAGCCACAAGTGAATTAGTGAGTTCTTCTGGTGTGCGTGCAAGTTGATCAACAACACATCGCGGTCCTTCGCCGGCAAACACGGTGACTGCATTTTGGCCAAGCGGCACTCCACGTTCTGTGGCTAACGAAGTAAACGGCGAACCTTCTTCGTCTTCAGCGAAACAGAATGAGATTTTTCCTGGGTTGCCATGTGTTGCACGGTCGACTTCACCGGGGCGGCCACCACCCACATTGCGAATCGTGAGTTGAACGGCGCGGCCAATGGTGTTGTTCGCACGATTGCCTTGACCAAATGCGTTGATGCCAGAGTTCATTCCGATGGCGCGTGTACCTGGGCCGTTGCAGATGATGACGGGGCCAACAGGCATTGTGGTGGCTAACACGCCGTGCATATTGAATTGGTCGTTGCACACTGCTTCAAGAGCTGCGATTACCCACGGCATGTATTCGGGAAGGCAACCGGCCATCACTGCATTGATTGCGATTTTTTCCACTGTTAATTCCACAAGGTCTGGCGGCGCAATGGCGATGACGTCTTGTGGGTGGCGCGTGGTTCCGGTGAGCATGCGCAACACGCGTTCGCGTGTTGGGGGAATGACAGGCAAACCATCTGTCCATCCGCGCGCATACATGGCTTCAAATTCATCTTCTGCTGCTGAAAATTCAACGGTACGTGCAATCACGGGTGAATCGGTGAACTTTGCACGCAACTTGTCGACAATGTCTGGGTCGACACTCATGGAGCCACAACCAGGTCGCATTGCGGGTAATTCAGCTCCGAGGTCGGCGATGCCGGTGATGCGTTGCCAGTCAGTAGCTTTCCAACCAAATGTTCGTTCTACTTCTTTACCATTGACCACTTTGATCAGTGTGGGAACAGTGTCGATGTCGTAGTGCCACGAGACAGATAAATCTTCATCGTGAATAGGTGAGACGGAAGACGGGAAGGTTGGATCATCTTGCGTATAAACGGTCAGTGAGTTGGTGGCAGAAGCAATGTGAGAAAGAACAGGTTCCACCATTTGGCAGGTGGCGCATTCACGCTTCACGATGACGACGAATCCGTTAGGAAGGTCTGGCGCAACAGAACTCATGGCCGAACGCTACTCTGACGGCGGAGGCGTTTGAGTACCTGGTGGGCTTCGCTGTCTTCAAAACAGACGGAACGGGCGAACCCCGTTCGGCGGGTTCGATTCCCGTCCGCCTCCGCCATCACCAGGCATGTCCCGGCAAGCGCACGTCACCATTGCGTTTGGTGAGACCCACTTTGTCGAGACAAGTGGCAAGGGGTACTGCATGCTTGCGGGTAATACCAAGTGCATCGCGAAGTTGAGCCATGGTGAAACCGTCTGGGTGTGACTGCCATAAAACCGCCAGATGAGGGCGTACGTCGTTCAATGTGTCTACATGAAAAGCAATATTGTCATGTTCGAACAAAATGTTTCGTTGCACTAACTGGCGAATGATGTTTCGATCAAGTGTTGCGGTGTCGGGTGTGAGTAAACCTGCTTGTTGAAACTCGGCAACATACGCGTGATCAAGTAGCGGGTCTTGTTTCGCACGCGACGCCACACCGTTGTGAACAACAACATCATTCAGTATTCTCACAATGTCTTGTTCGTATGCAGCAAGATCTGTCATTGTGATGGACGTTTCATTCTCAAGTCGTTTATTCAGTTGCGCAACTGCATCGTTGTAAACGGCAGGCAGTGCGTACCACGAACCAATTGTGGGTTGCAGATCTTGCCCCGTGAGCAGTCGTGCCTGAGTAATGGGAAGAAAGCCACGTTGCTGAAGGATGCCTTCGGGCGTTGCATCTGTATGTGCAAAGCGCACTGGCCCTTGTGGGTCGAGATTAATGATGTGCCCACCGCCAACGGTTTGGTCTATTCCTGTATCGCGCAGAACAACATGATCATGAATTGCCAACGGAAGCGGTTGTGAGAAACGCAATCGCACAGTGGCAGTTTCTCCGGGGTTAATAGAAGAAGTGTGAGCAATGCGCACAGTGACGCTTTGCATGGTGGTGCCGATGTGCACAGTAAAACTTCCACGGTGAGTCATCGGACGCTTTAGTGTTGAGACAGCAGTAAAGCGCACATCAACAACTGATGTCATGAAATATGACTGCTGTTGTATCAGTGCATCGCCGCGGTGAAGGTCTGAGCCGTCGACGCCCACAATGTTCAGCGCACATCGCGAACGTGGTTCGCATGTTTGAACAGACGAATCAAGAGTTTGCACCTCTCTCACGCGTGCCTCTTGGCTAGTGCGCGCAACGTGCAGCACGTCACCAACACTGACAGGTGCACCTTCAAGAGTTCCCGTCACCACGGTTCCCGACCCGCGAATAGTGAACACGCGATCGATAAATAAACGGGGTGGTCTTGCACATGCAGGTGGTTCTTCATTTTCAAGAAGAGACGAGAGATGCTGCAGTAGTTCTGGTAATCCTTTTTGCGTGACTACGGATGTGCTCATGATGTTGGTCCAATGGATGGAACTATCTGTTAGGCGCTGACGAATATCTTCTTCTAGTTCGGTCAACTCACTCTCGGTCGCCTTGTCGCTCTTGGTAATGACAACGACGCCTGTGCGTATGTTGAGCAGTTGCAACACATCGAGGTGTTCTTGCGTTTGTGGCATCCAGCCCTCATGGGCATCAACAATCAGCATCGCGATGTCAACTCCGCTGACGCCAGCGATCATGGTGCGAATGAAATCAGCATGACCAGGAACATCCACAAAACTCAATGATGTTCCGTTGGGTGTCACGCAATGGGCAAAACCAAGGTCAATTGTCATGCCTTTGCGTTTTTCTTCGGCAAGGCGGTCTGGGTCTGTCCCAGTTAATGCAAGAACAAGAGAAGACTTGCCGTGGTCGACGTGTCCGGCGGTTGCAATGACTGCCATGAGTTATTTCAAAGAGTTCACAGCATCGATGATGATGGAGTCATCATCGGGGTGCACGCTTCGTAGATCTATATATGTGGTGTTGGCTACCGTGCGAGCAATTACGGGTGTTGCATGGCGCCGAAGTGCAGCGCGTTGGTCGCCAGCCAAAGAGATTCCATGTGATGCGATGGTGCTTCCTGGTGCTGAGCCTGCTCCGATGAGTGAATCCAATGCAACACTTGTACCAACCCCCGTTGCAGCGATGAGGCGCTCTGCTCGTGTGGCTAGTTCTTGAAGAGGCGTTGTGGCCATTGACCAAAATGGAATCTGTGAGCACACAGTGCGCGCACTGTAGGACAGCAACACATTTTGCAATGCCAGCAATGTATGACCGCCAGGCCGCAAGGCACGCATGAGTGGATGCGCAGCACATTGCGCCACCAGATCTGCACGACCGGCAATCACTCCGCATTGTGGACCGCCAAGAAGTTTGTCGCCGCTAAACGTAATGAGGTCTGCACCGTCGGCGATTGCTTGTCGTGCGGCAGGTTCATGTGCAATCCACGACGGAACATTGTCAAGGTATCCCTGTAGCCACGGTGCAGTGTTGTCTAAGAGGCCAGAACCAATATCGGCAACAACAGGAACTTCGAGTGTGGCAAGTTCGGAGATAGTTGTTTGTTCTGTAAAACCTTCAATAGAAAAATTTGAAGGATGCACTTTCAGCAATAACGCAATGTCGTTCTTGCGCGAATCAATGGCACGTTCGTAATCGCGTAGGCGAGTGCGGTTGGTTGTGCCTACATCCACAAGACGCGCACCAGATTGTTCCATAACGTCAGGTATTCGAAAGCCACCGCCAATCTCAACGCTTTCACCACGTGACACTGCCACGTCGCGGCCTTCTGCAAGTGCAGCGAGCACCAACATGACAGCTGCTGCATTGTTGTTGACAACAATTGCATCCTCAACATTGAGTAGTTGCCCGAACAATTCCGAAATGGATGAATGCCGCGAGCCACGTTCTCCATTTGCAAGATTGAATTCAAGATTCGTTGGTCTGTGAGAGTCGGTCATTGCTAGTGGTGCGCGTCCCAGATTCGTATGAAGCAACACGCCGGTGCCGTTCACGACGGTGGTGAGCAACGACTGTGAGAAATGCAAAGCGTTGTCCTGCGCCACACCTTGAGCATCTTGTGGAGCATCCCGCACTGCTTCACGAGCACAATGAACAAGTACGGCATGTGGCAATGTGAACGACTTAGCCAATTCACGTGCAATAGCGTCGACAGACGGGGGGTGCACTTGCTGGTTGCTCACGATTGTCAACCTAGTAGTTTGCGAACTGTGAACAACAACGAGAGCACCATCAAGTTGACAGAATGGACTTCGTGTGGTGGATGCGCCGCCAAGTGGGGAGCATCGCTCCTTTCTGATTTGGTGAGCGACCTGCCCGAAAGTTTTGATGCTTCTCTGCTCGTGGGACTCGCACCGTTTGATGACGCTGCGGTGTATCAACTCACGCCCGAAGTTGCCTTGGTGAGCACAACCGATTTTTTCCCACCGCTTGTGGACGACCCATCTGACTTTGGTGCGATAGCGGCCGCGAATGCTTGTAGTGATGTTTTCGCTATGGGTGGTCGCGTGGTGTTGGCTGTGAACATTGCAGCGTTCCCTGAAGAGTTACCACGCAATGTGATTGCAGCAATTTTTACTGCGGCGTCAGAGACAGTGCGCGATGCAGGCGGCACGATTGCTGGTGGACACACCATTCGCAATCCGGAACCCATTTTTGGTTTGGCAGTACAAGGTGTTGTTGATCCGCGACATATTTTCCGCAAGAGTGGGGCGTTGCCTGGAGACATTGCAATTTTGTCGAAGCCACTCGGAACTGGTCTTGTGACTGCAGCGGGCACAGCGGAACAAAAGAAATCTGCCATTGCTGGAATGCGTACTTTGAATCGCGCAGCTGCAGAACAGTTGAGAGAACATCAAGACAGCGTGCACGCAGTCACTGATGTGACCGGATACGGATTAGCTGGCCACGGATGGGAAATGTCCGATAGGTCTGGCGCACGTCTCATTATTGAAAGCGCGTCGTTACCTCTATATGAAGGTGCGCACGAGATTGCTGCGTCTGGTCATCGCACAGGAGGCGACCCGCGCAACCGCGCATACGTGGCAGATCGATTGACCGCAACAGCAGATGATTCGTATGTGGCGTTATGTATGGATCCGCAGACGTCCGGTGGACTCCTTGCAGCAGTTACGGCCGAGGTTGCTGAGGCATTGTGCTCCACAGACCAGTGGACACAGATTGGCCATTTCACAGGCGAGACACCAGGTATTGAAATCCGATAGCACCACGCCGATACGATGCGCACCGTGGCTGTTATTCGTTTTTTTGCTCAAGCGAGAGAAGCAGCAGGTGTTGGCCAGGCCGAGATCGCAGGCGCAACAGTGGCCGATGTATTGGATAACGCCGTTATTGCCTTCGGTGAGGGCCTCCAGCGTGTGATTGCCATGAGCAAAGTGTGGGTGAATGGCGAAGAAGTGCCACGCGACCACCTCGTGAGCGATAAAGATGAGGTAGCGGTATTGCCGCCTGTCTCGGGAGGAATCTAATGGCAACTGAACCACCACAGTCCGTTGCAGAGATTCGCGCCCAACGCAATGCGTTACAGGCTGAAGAAGATGCCATTTCTTTTGTTCGCCGACTAGCGCAAGGCCGTCTTGATCTGGTGCAAGACGAAGAACGTCGTCGTGCGAGTGGAACTGAAACGCCAGTGGGGTCACTTGCTGATCGACTTGCAGATGTATTTGGTCAACAACATGGCGGTGGCAGTGCGCGACCACCACGTGAAACAAATATTCCTGCGGATCATCCGTTAGTGAAAGAACTCGATGAGTTATGTGAGCACTATGAATTTGAATCACTAGAGAATTTGGATTCGAAGTCGCTTTCTGAACTTGCGGGCGCTCTCAGCATGTTTGAAAAGTCATGTTCTCAACTTCGTCACGATCTGTTTGAAAAAATCGATGCGTTAACCGCAGCTCTTGTTGCAAGTGTGCGCGCTAGTGGTGCAGGCTCTGTGGTGAAGGATCAGTAATGGCCATTCGTCCTTCAGATAAATTGCATGATGTCGGCGAGTTCATTCGCCAACAGCGCGAAAATGCGCAGCAGAGTATTCGCGACCTTGCGCGGTCTGCAGGCGTTTCAAATCCGTATCTGTCTCAAATTGAACGAGGCATCCGGCGGCCATCTGCCGACATCTTGCAGCAGATTGCACGTGCCCTAGAAATCTCAGCTGAGACTTTG
>SYAZ01000013.1 GCA_005788815.1 Actinomycetota bacterium
CAGTGACGACTCTGTCACTGCCGAGTTGGGGTAGTGGATATCCATTAACGCTTCACAATCCAGCCATATCCCCCGCCGCATTCTCGTTCTCGGTTGCGGCGGAGTTGCCCAGTGCACTCTCCCACTTCTTGTTCGTGATGTTGGTGTAGACCCGCACTCCATCACTGTTGTTGACTTCGTCGACAATCGACATCGCATTGCAGATCTCATCGCGCTTGGCTTGAATTGGGAGAACGGTCGTGTCACGCAGGAAAACATCGATGAGTTTTTGAGCGCACGTCTTTCCGATGGCGACATGTTGCTCGACCTTGCATGGAACATTGATGCACCAACAATTCTCACCTGGTGTCACGACCACAATGTTCGTTATCTGAATACGTCAGTTGAACTGTGGGACCCATACGAAGACATGGCGTCTACTTCGCCAACAGATCGCACACTGTACGTACGACATCAATCACTGACCAAGATGATCAATGGTTGGGGCGGCAATGGTGGTGCCACTGCAGTACTAGAACACGGTGCAAACCCTGGCCTAGTTAGTCACTTCGTCAAACAAGCACTCGCTGAAATCACTACGAAGATTCTCACCGAAGGTCGTGCCGGTGACAGGCAAGCCGCACTCGAGACTGCGCTTGCTCAAGGCGAGTTCAACAAGTTGTCCATGCTCACTGGCACCAAAGTGATTCACATTGCCGAGCGCGATACACAGATCACCAACGCACCAAAACAAGTGAATGAATTTGTTAACACTTGGTCGGTCGATGGTTTTTACGAAGAAGGCATTGCGCCAGCCGAACTTGGCTGGGGCACACATGAACGCACGCTGCCGCCTCGCGCATACACGCACAACGATGACGGCCCGCGGAATCAGATCTGTATTGCACAGCCCGGCATGAATACATGGGTACGCACGTGGGTACCAAGTGGTGAATCTCATGGCATGGTCATTCGCCATGGCGAGGCATACACAATGTGTAAACACCTCACTGTGAAAAATTCTGACGGCACTGATGCGTATCGCCCCACCGTGCACTACGCATATTGCCCGTCAAACGAAGCAATTGCCAGTGTGCACGAATTGAAAATGCGTGACTGGGAAATGCAACCAAAGCAGCGCTTACTGAATGATGACATCATCAGTGGTCGCGACGAACTTGGTGTATTGCTTCTTGGTCATGACTTCACAGGTTGGTGGACAGGTTCACTTCTCTCAATCGATGAAGCACGCAAGGTTTTGCCACATCAAAGTGCCACCACGTTGCAAGTAGCGGCCTCCATCGTGTCGGCTATTCAGTGGATGTTTGTCTCGCCATCTTCTGGCGTGTGCGTTCCCGATGATTTGCCATACGAGTTCATTCTTGAAAAGGCAAAGCCATACCTCGGTACGCAATTCTCTGGCCCCACCGACTGGAACCCATTGCGCACCCGCAAGGACATCTTTGATCAGTGGGCCGACCACGCTGCCTTGCTCGACCCGAGCGACCCGTGGCAATTCGGCAACTTCCTCGTTTCCTAAGCCCAAGGCACTGATTCCCTTTCGAAGGGTGGCGCTGTGCTCTTTCGGGGGCTAACCTAAAAACCAATGACAACCGCGACCCTGCTCCTCCTTATGTAACGGCAGCAGCCGCATATCGTTGCTGTCGAAACCTCCTGCCTTCGGACAGGGGGTTTTTTCTTTGCCCCACTTCAGTTCTGACCCATCTCTTAAAGGAAACAAACAATGCCTCCACAAAACGTGACACCGAAAAAAATGCCATTCGAGAAGTACGCACCGTACGTACCCATCGTTCTCGCCGATCGCACATGGCCGAACAACACCATCTCGAAGGCACCGCTGTGGTGCAGTGTTGACTTGCGTGACGGCAACCAGGCCCTGATTGACCCGATGGACCCAGAGCGCAAGATGCGCATGTTCAAAGCATTGGTCAACATGGGCTTCAAAGAAATCGAAGTGGGTTTCCCTTCGGCAAGCCAGCCAGATTATGACTTCGTTCGTCAGTTGATTGAAGAAGACCTCATTCCTGATGACGTCACAATTCAGGTATTGGTGCAGTGCCGCGAAGAATTGATTCAACGCACATACGAATGTTTACGTGGCGTGAAAAAAGCGATCGTGCACTTCTATAACTCCACTAACCCATTGCAACGTGACGTTGTCTTTGGTTTGGATAAAGCCGGCATTACCGAAATCGCAGTGGAAGCAGCACACATGTGCAAACGATTTGAATCAATACTTCCTGGCACCACCGTGCGCTACGAGTATTCACCCGAAAGCTTCACGCTGACCGAGCCCGAGTACGCCATAGAGATTTGTACGGCGGTGATGGATGTCATTAAGCCAACAGCACAAAACCCGTTGATCTTGAACTTGCCCGCAACTGTTGAGTGCTACTCCCCCAATGTCTATGGCGATGTTATTGAATGGTTCATTCGCAACATCCCACATCGTGATTCAGTTGTTATCTCATTGCACCCGCACAATGACCGTGGTTGTGGTGTGGCAGCGGCAGAGTTCGGCATCATGGCCGGCGCAGACCGTGTTGAAGGAACATTATTTGGTAACGGCGAGCGCACTGGAAACGTAGATGTCATCAACTTGGCAATGAACATGTTTATGAATGGTGTTGACCCGGAACTTGATATGTCTGACATTGATGCACTGCGTCGCGTTGCTGAATATTGCAATCGCTTGGATGTGCCTGCGCGTCATCCATACGTGGGCGACTTGGTGTACACCTCGTTCTCTGGCAGTCATCAAGATGCAATCAAAAAGGGTTTTGCTGCCTTGCCAGACGATTACCCGCGTTGGGGTGTTCCGTATTTGCCGATTGACCCAAAGCATGTTGGCCGCAGCTACGAAGCTGTGATTCGTGTGAACAGCCAAAGCGGTAAGGGCGGCGTTGCATACATCATGCATGAAGAACACGGTTTCGATCTTCCACGTCGGCTTCAAGTGGAATTCTCAAAGACCATCCAACACATCACCGAAGACTCCGGCACCGTAGTGAGCCCAACCGCAATTTGGGACACCTTCAGCACCGAGTATCTGCCTGAACAACCGCAGATGAAACTGGAGAGTCATGAGATGCGCAGCGATTCAGCGTCTGGTCGCACCACCATCACCGCCCAATTGGTGATTGGCGGAGAACACAAGACCATTTCAGGCGAAGGAAACGGACCTGTTGACGCTTTTGTACACGCAATGAACGCTGGCCTAAATACATCGATTGATGTGGTGGACTACAGCGAGCACGCTCTCGGACAAGGCTCTGAGGCAACTGCTGTTGCATACGTGGAGATGAAAGTTGGAGATGGCACAGATACTCGCTGGGGTGTGGGCCGAGACCCAAATACCACCTCTGCAGTGCTTCGTGCCGTGCTTGGCGCGTTCGAACGCCATTCCTCTACCAAGTAGTACCGACTAGTTTGGAACTGAACCAGGAGGCTCACCATGAAAGTCATCGTTGACTACGACATCTGCGCATCAACCGGTGCGTGCACCCAGATTGCACCAGAAGTATTTGAAGTACGCACCGACGGATACCTCTACATCTTGATCGACGAGCCAGGCGAAGAACTCCGCGGCAAAGTCACTCAGGCTGCCGACATGTGCCCGACTGCTGCCATCACTATCGAGGGCTAACTCTTGTCGTTCTCGTCACTTCTTTCAGCACGCTGGAAGGAATCCAATTCATTACTGTGCGTTGGTCTTGATCCCGACCCACATCGCCTCACGCATCACTATTCACCCGATGCAGACGGCATCGAATACTTCTGCATCGACATCATTGATGCAACTGCCGAATATGCCTGCGCATTCAAGCCACAGATCGCATACTTCGCAGCCGCGCGTGCAGAAGCACAACTCGAACGCATCTGTGCCTACATTCGCTCCAACTACCCCACCATTCCCATCATCCTTGATGCGAAGCGCGGCGACATTGGCGATACGGCCACTATGTATGCACGCGAAGCATTCGACCGATACGGCGCTCACGCAGTAACCGTGAACCCATACATGGGTGGCGACACCATTGAGCCGTATCTTGTGCATCCAAAAGGCGCCGCGATTGTGCTGTGTCGAACATCAAATGCTGGAAGTGGCGAATTCCAATCGCAACTTGTTGACGGAAAACCCTTGTATCAACTTGTTGCCGAGCGTGCAGCGAACGAATGGTCTCATAAGGGTGAAGTAGCACTCGTCGTTGGCGCTACGTACCCAGCAGAACTTGCTGAAGTGCGTGCAATCGTTGGCGACATGGCACTTCTGGTACCCGGTGTTGGCGCGCAAGGCGGCAACCCTGAAGAAGTTGTGAAGAACGGCGCTAACTCTGTTGGCACCGGATTGATTGTGAACTCATCACGCGCAATCTTGTATGCCGACAAAGTAGATCCAATGCCTGCGGCTGCACGAGTAGCCCGCGAAACTCGCGACGCACTCAACGCGCATCGCTAAATCAATAGCTGCGCGCGAAGCGACGTGACTTCGATAATGCCTGGCTGTGCACGCAATTCGTTCAGAACTTCGTCTGAAACTTCTGCTGTTGGCACAATCACCATGAGTGCAGTACCTGGCGTGAGCGCGCGGCCTACGTCCATGTCTGCAATGTTCACATTGTGACGGCCAAGCAAGGTGCCTGCTAAACCAATAACACCAGGGCGGTCGTCGTTACGCACGACCAACATGTGGTCGGCAGGTGGCACGTCAGTCATGTGGTCATCCACCATCACAATGCGAGCTTGGCGGCGAGGGCCAACAAGCGTGGCCGCAATGCTGTGTGAACCAGCGCGCAAAGTAACGAGGTTCACATAGTCGCTATTGGCCGAACCAGCAGGAACCTTATTCTCTTTCACAATGACACCCTGCGCAGCAGCAATTTGTGGTGCGTTTACGTATGTCACTGTGTCGTCGTGACGAGCTGCAAAGAAACCCTTCAAGGCCGACAACGTGAGAATGCGCGTGTCGTAACCAGCGATTTCACCAGTAGCAATAATCTCGAGTTCAGACACATTGGCGCCTGCAGCAGATGAGAACAACTGACCCAAACGTTCTGCTAGTGGCAAGAACGGCTTCAATGTCTCGTTGGCATCTGCAGCCGAGATATTGACTGCATACGGAACAAAGTCACCAGCAAGCGCCAAGATGATTTGGTCTGCAATGTCTAATCCGGCGCGGTCTTGCGCTTCGGTAGTACTTGCACCCAAGTGAGGTGTCACCACAATGCCTGGCACGCCAAACAAAGCAGACTCAGTTGTTGGTTCCTTGTCGAACACGTCGAGGGCAGCTCCGGCAATCACACCGTTGGTTACTGCCTGTGCAAGATCTGCTTCGTTAATGATGCCGCCACGAGCCACGTTGATAATGCGCAACGACGGCTTGGCCTTTGCAAACATCGCCGTGTTGAAAAGATTGATTGTTTCTTTGTTCTTTGGAAGATGCACAGTGATGAAATCTGATTTCGCCACAAGATCATCTAACGGCAACAATTCAATATTCAATGCACGTGCGCGCTCTTCAGACACAAACGGGTCGAATGCAACAATGCGCATGCCAAATGCTGCAGCACGCTGCGCAACTAACTTGCCAATACGACCAAGCCCAACAACGCCAAGTGTCTTGTCGAAAAGTTCAACGCCTTCCCACTTGCTACGTTCCCAACGGCCTTGCACTAACGCTGCATGAGCCTGAGGCACGTTGCGCGCAACTGCAAGCAACATCGCCATGGTGTGTTCGGCTGCAGACACAATGTTTGACTCGGGAGCATTGGCAACCATTACTCCGCGCTTTGTAGCGGACTCAACATCAACATTGTCAAGACCAACACCCGCGCGACCAACAAC
>SYAZ01000064.1 GCA_005788815.1 Actinomycetota bacterium
CATATTGAAAAAGCACTGGTGCAGGCCCTTGACGATGGAATTTCAGACATCGACAGTCTCGAGCGAATAGTGCGAAAAGCCGCTGGAAAGTTTGTGAGTGACCGCACCAAGCGTCGCCCCATGATCGTGCCAGTGGTAATGACCACCTGAGATGGTCTGAAGGGCTGAGAATAGCCACTTATATCTAGGTATCCCGAACCCCCGAACACGGCGTTGGTACTGTTTTTTTATGTCTGCCAAGGGTTCTCGACCATCATCACAAGGATCCAAGAAGTCTGCTGGCTCCCGTAGCTCTGTCAAGACTCCACCAAAGGGCAACAAGCGACCCGCCGCTACCCCAGATTCTGCTGCTCGTGAAGTTGTGCGTGGACGCGAAGTGGAGTTCTGGGGTGTGGGCCTCATCAGCATGGGCATCTTGTTCGTGTTGTCTATGTATCTCCATATCGCCGGACCACTTGGTGAAGCTATCGACACCACATTTGGTTGGTTGCTAGGTCTTGGTCGCTTTGCGCTCCCAGTAGTCGTGGTGGGAATCGGTGTTGCCATGGTGCGCCGCCGCAGCATTGAACACCGTGTGCGTCTCGCCATCGGCTGGACAATTGTGGTGTTCGCCATTCTTGGCTTGCTTCACATCATGAATGGTGCAGACAAAATCGTGGCCGACGTATCTGCAATGTCGCAAGCCGGTGGTTGGTTTGGTGCCGTCGTTGGTGAACCACTTCGTTCCACTCTCAGTTGGGCAGGGGCACTTGTGGTGTTGCTTGCCATAGCACTCGGCGGAACCATGTTGATTACAGATACAACTGTTCCTGAGTTACTCATTGTCATCCGCACGTGGACCGCCAAAGTGGGTGGTTCAGCGTCAGATGCTGCGCGTAAGGCAACTGCTAACCGTTCGAATGATTCGTATGACGATCTTGTTGAAGTGCCTGGTGAAATGGAACGTCCGCGTCGCCCACAAGAACCAGTCAGCATTTATGACGCCGCCGAAGATGAAGAACTGCGTCCTTCAAAACCGCGAGTAGGCCGTAAGCCAAAGCCGGGTTCAGTAGAACCCATCACGCCAGAGTTTGTAGGCAAGCCAGGTACGAAGAACAAAGACTCGAAGAACGATGACGCTGCATCACATGTGCCGTCGACTCCTGGCGTGTGGACATTGCCATCCACAGACATCTTGTCCATGACAGAAGTGCACGAAGTGAATAAAGCGCGTGTTGCTGAACGCGGCCGTTTGCTTGAAGAATCTCTTGCGTCTCACGGAGTGGAAACACGCCTAGTGGGAATGACTGTTGGCCCCACCGTCACTCGTTTTGAATTAGAGCTTGGCTCTGGTGTCAAGGTTGCCAAGGTCACCAGCTTGAACCGCGACATTGCGTACTCAATGGCTGCTACCGACGTTCGAATCTTGGCACCTATTCCAGGTAAGTCGGCTGTAGGTGTAGAAGTTCCAAATGAAACACGTCAACTTGTTTCTCTTGGTGACTTGATTAATTCGCCAGAAGCACGTTCGGCTACACATCCACTCGATGTGGCTGTTGGTAAAGACATTGCAGGTAGGGCAGTGTTCTTGAATCTTGCTGCAACGCCTCACCTCCTTATTGCTGGTGCTACTGGTGCCGGTAAATCAAGTGGTATCAACTCCATCTTGACTTCATTGCTCATGCGTTCCACGCCTGACCAAGTGCGTCTCATTCTCATTGACCCGAAGCAAGTAGAGATGGGTCAATACGCTCGTCTGCCACATTTGCTTACAGCTCCTGTCACAAACCCAAAGAAAGCCGCAAACGCTTTGGGCTGGGCAGTGAAAGAAATGGAACGCCGTTACGACCTTTTGGTGGAAGTGGGCTTTCGAGACATTGGCGGTTACAACGCAGCATTCGATAGAGGTGAGGTCAATGATCCCACCGATGAAAACGCAAAGATGTACGAGCGTTTGCCATTCATCGTTGTTGTGGTTGACGAATTAAACGACCTCATGATGGTTGCTGCTCGCGACGTTGAAGAGAGCATCACACGTATTGCTCAAAAAGCACGTGCTGTTGGTATTCACCTCATCGTTGCAACACAGAGACCATCAGTAAACGTCATCACTGGTGTTATCAAGGCAAACATTCCTGCACGTATGGCGTTTGCTGTCAGCAGCCTCACCGACAGCCGAGTCATTCTCGATCAACCTGGCGCTGAAAAACTTGTGGGTAAGGGCGACATGTTGCTCATGCCAGGAAACACAAACGTGCCTAACCGAATCCAAGGTTCATGGGTCGATGAGGACGAAGTGCGCAAGGTAGTTGCTCACTGGCGTCGTCAGGCTCCTGAAGTTGTGTATGTCTCTGGAGTTGAAGGCGATGAACCAGGCGGTTCAAGCAGTGGAGGCCTTTTCGGAGGCGGCAATGGCAACGGCGACGACGATGATCTCATTCAGCGCGCCATAGAGATTGTGGTGCGCTCGGGAGTGGGTTCTACCTCGTTGTTGCAGCGCAAACTCAAGGTGGGTTTTGCCCGTGCAGGCCGACTAATGGATGAACTCGAAGAGCGTGGCATAGTAGGGCCAAGCGAAGGTTCCAAGGCGCGCACCGTAATGATGAGCGTTGAAGAACTCGACAGCATGGGGGGATAACACATGGCCGATCAGGCATTCACCGAGATAACCAACGGATTGCAATTTCCAGAAGGTCCGGTGTCAATGCCGGACGGAAGTGTGATTCTCACCGAAATGTTTGCCTCGCGTCTCACGCGAGTTGCACCAGATGGCACAAAGACAACCGTTGCTGAAATCAATGGTGCACCAAACGGGTTAGCACTTGGTCCAGACGGAGACTTGTACCTGTGCAACAACGGCAATGCATTTACAAAAGTCGACATGGGTGGCTTGCTGTATCCCGGACCATTTGACCCATCGCGATACATCGGTGGTCGAATTCAGAGAGTCAATATCGCAACAGGTGTTGTCACAGATTTGTACACGCATTGTGGTGAGCATCAATTGCGTGCACCGAATGACATTGTGTTCGATAAGCACGGTGGTTTCTACTTCACCGACCACGGCACGCGAGATGAACGTACGGCAGACCGCACAGGTATTTACTATGCAACCACCGATGGTTCATCAATCACTGAAATTGCTTTCCCAACTGATGGTCCAAACGGCATTGGCTTATCGCCAAACGAGGACACGTTGTACTGGGCAGAGACTCACACGGGTCGCGTATTCCAACGCACCATCACTTCGCCAGGTGTGTTGGCGCCGCCAGATGGCGCATTTGCTGTCTTGTGTGGATTGCCCGGATATCAACTGTTGGACTCACTGGCAGTCGACGGTGATGGCAATGTCTGTGTCGCCACCTTGATCAACGGAGGAATCACGGTGATATCTCCGTCAGGGGAAATACTGCAGCACATCGCAGTAGATGATCGCATCACCACCAATATTTGTTTTGGGGGCCCAGGTTTCCAGACTGCTTACATCACAGCGTCATCTACAGGGCGTTTACTCTCCATGAAGTGGCCATACAAGGGGCTCAAACTCAATAACCAGTAGGCTCTTATCGATGGGGCAGCGCTACTACATTGAAACTTTGGGTTGCCCGAAGAACCAGGTGGATTCCGACAAAATTGCGGGAACCCTCATCGCCGATGGTTTGACTTCTACTGATGACCCATCAAAAGCTGATGTTGTCATTGTGAACACATGCGCGTTCATCGAAGAAGCTCGTAAAGAAAGCATCGACATGATGTTGACGCTCGATGACATGCGCAAGCGTTCGTCTCGTCTCATTGTGACTGGCTGCATGGCAGAGCGTTATGGCGATGAACTTGCTGAAGCATTACCTGAAGCAGATCAGGTCGCTGGTTTTGGTGTTCCTATTCAGTTGGGTCGCAAGCCTTTGAAAGTAACTGGCGACGTGCCGTCATTCGATCTTCTGAACTTGCCACGACCAAAGTCTGCGTCACCTTGGGCATATGTGAAGATTGCTGAAGGATGCGACCGTAACTGTGGGTTCTGCGCTATTCCAAGTTTCCGTGGTCCGCAACGCAGTCGAGATATTTCTTCCATCTTGACGGAAGTTGAACAACTCGACGTTCGCGAAGTAGTGCTCATTGCTCAAGATCTTGCAAGCTATGGCAAGGATCGTCCAGAAGAACTAGGTGCCGGATCTATCGTTCAGCTTGTTCGCGATGTAACGAAGATGACCGATTGGGTGCGTCTTCTGTATCTCTATCCGAGTGACCTTTCAGATGATCTCATTGATGCGATTTTGGAAACCAAGGTTCCGTACTTCGATTTGTCTTTGCAACACGTCAGCAAGCCACACCTTCGCCGCATGCGTCGTTGGGGTGACGGACAACGTTTCCTTGAGCGCATTGAGCGAATTCGCTCATTGGCACCCCACGCGGCGTTTCGTACCAACTTTATTGTCGGCTACCCAGGCGAGACCGAAGAAGACCATGATCAGTTATTGAGTTTTGTTCGCGAAGCGCAACTTGACTGGTGCGGTTTCTTTGCTTTCAGCCCTGAAGAAGGAACTCACGCATTGACTCTTCCCGATCATGTTGATGTATCACTCATGAACGAACGTCTTGCAGAACTTCGTGAGATTCAAGATGCCATTTCATCTGATCGTCGCGACTTGTTGCTCGGGGAAACTATTGAGGTGTTGGTGGATGAGCCCGGTATCGCCCGTTCCTTCCGTGAAGCACCAGAAATTGATGGTGTCGTGCAGGTGCCTGATTCTCTTGAGGTCGGACGTTTCCACACAGTGACAGTTGAGCAAGTCTTTGGACCAGATCTCATTGCAGTCGAGGGAAGTGTTGCAAATGCCCGTTGACGAAACCGCCATTGTCACCTGGGCCAACATGGTCACCGTGGGTCGCGTGTTGGCCTCGCCGTTCTTGTTTGCACTCATTCCCGATGATGGACGCGGGTCATGGGTTGCTTTTGTCGTGTGGGTCGTTCTCTGCAGCAGTGATGGATTCGATGGTTATCTTGCGCGCAAGCATGGCATCACGCGTAGTGGTGCGTTCCTAGACCCACTTGCCGACAAGATTTTGGTGCTTGGCGCCATGTTCACATTGGTGAGTCGCGATGTGTTCTGGGTATTGCCCGTCATCATTATTGCGGCGCGCGAAATCATTGTTAGTTTGTATCGAGTGTTTGTCGGTTCACGTGGTGTGTCAATGCCGGCAAGTAAGACAGCAAAAGTAAAGACCTTTAGTCAGCAGATGGCCGTGGGTTTTGCGTTGGCGCCACTCACAGTTCTTGATTACACATGGACATTCACCATTTGCATGTGGATAG
>SYAZ01000065.1 GCA_005788815.1 Actinomycetota bacterium
ACTGCATTTGGTTCCGAGCGCGAAACAATCGAAGAGGCGTACCCAGGCGATGTCATTGGGCTCATCAACACTGCCGGGCTACAAATTGGCGACACATTGCACGCAGGTAAATCAGTCGCGTTTCCCGCACTTCCCCGTTTTGCACCTGAAGTATTTGCCACTGCTCGCCCGCTTGATTCATCCAAGTTCAAACAATTCCGCCGTGGCATGCAGCAGCTTGACGAAGAAGGCGTTGTTCAAGTTTTGCGCGACCCAGACATGGGAGACGCCGACCCCATTCTTGCTGCCGTCGGGCAATTGCAGTTTGAAGTATTGGCACACCGCCTTCAGCATGAGTTCAATGCACCAGTTGAAATTCTGAATGCGGATTATCAAGCCATTCGCATCACGGACAAAGAATCAATTTCACGTCTTCGTGAGATTGGTGGCATTCGTATCTTGCGTCGCAGCGACGATGTTCTGGTTGCACTGTTCCAAAGCAAGTACCGCTTGCAACGACTTGAAGCAGACGAGCCTGCATTGACATTGATTCCGATTCTTGCGGGCAGTCGGGACTGAAATGATTCTGATTGATGCAGAGGGACTCAAGGCTTCACGTCCTGGACGTACTTTGTTCGAAGATGTCTCTATCACCATTAGTACTGGCGATCGTCTTGGAGTTGTAGGCCTCAATGGCTGTGGCAAAAGCACACTGTTTCGCATTTTGTCTGGCGAGTTAGCACCAGATGTCGGTGTTGTACGCCGTGGCCGTAACGCACGCATTGGTGTGTTGCCCCAGTTGCCAGTGTTGCCAAATGGCACCGTGCGCGACGCCGTGGGTGGCGGTTGGCAAGGTGAAGCCATGCTCGACAAATTGGGGATGGGCGACATGACCGAAGCTGACACGCGAGAGTTGTCTGGCGGTCAACTAAAGCGTGTTGCTCTTGCGCAACTTCTTGCTGGCGAATGGGACTGCCTCATTTTGGATGAACCCACTAACCATTTGGATCTTGATGCAATTAGTTTTCTTGAAGAAACTCTGGCCCGCTTTCCTGGTGGATTAGCAATCGTTACGCACGACCGTCATGTGCTTGACCGCGTAACAAACCGAGTGTTGGAAATAGACCGTGGTCACGCATACCTACATATTCCTGCAGGTATTAACGCGGGTTCTGGTTATGCCGCGTATCTCACTGCCCGTTCTGAGCGTGAAGACAATGCAGCAACTGCAGAGCAAGTACGTAAGAACGCAGCAAAGAAAGAGTTGGCATGGTTGCGCCGTGGTGCACCAGCGCGAACGGCAAAACCAAAGGCACGTATTGCTGCTGCCGAAGCACTCATTGCGAATAAACCCGATGGACCGGCGCGACAGGGCGAACTAGGACTTGACCTCGGCAGTAAACGACTCGGTTCAAAAGGAATTGAAATTCTTGGCGTCAGCTTTACGTGGCCAGACGGCAGCGAAGTATTGCGTGCGTTTGATCATGCATTGGAACCTGGCGATCGTTTAGGAATTGTTGGTCCTAATGGCGCGGGTAAGAGCACGCTGCTCGACATGATTGCGGGCCGCCTCACGCCCACTGAAGGAACCATTGATATTGGCCGCACTGTGCAGGTGGGCTACTACGACCAGTTAGGAAAAGAGCTCGACCTCACAAAACGAGTGCGAGACATTGTGGCTGGCGACAAAGGCGCACCGTCGGTTGAAGACCTCAATCTCATGAAGCGGTTTTGGTTTGATGGCGATGCGCAGTTCGCACCCATTCATACATTGTCTGGTGGTGAGCGACGTCGATTGCAATTGATGCTCACCCTCATCGAACAGCCAAACGTGTTGTTGCTCGACGAACCAACAAACGACCTCGACCTTGACACACTGCGCGCACTCGAGGATTACCTCGACGACTGGCCAGGCATTGTTGTTGTAGTGAGTCACGACCGTGCGTTTATTGATCGCACCGTGGAAGAGATTCTTGCCCTCGATGGTGAAGGTGGCGCTGCACTAGTAGTGGGTGGAGTGGATGCTTGGTTGCGTCAACGCACAGCGAAACCAAATGTTCCTCGTTCTGCACCAATGAAGAACTCTCCCCCGCCACCAGCGAAGAAGTCCGGCAAGCGCAGCCCGAGCACCTTGAACCGACTGATTGCAAGCGTGGAGAAAGATATGGCAAAGCGCACCACTCGCCAAACTGCGTTGTATCAAGACATTGCAGATGCTGGAGGCGACCACGTGAAACTTGCAGCTCTAGGCGAAGAACTCGCTGAAATTCAGAGCGCTATCGCAGTTCTGGAAAACCAGTGGCTGGAATACACCACCGAACTTGACTCGTAAACATCGGTGGAACTGAAGCAGTTTTCAGCGAGACTCGTACACCGTGTCGTCAATATCTGTCTCTGAGCTTGCGTACAGCCCGCCAGGTGCAGAGCAACTGTTTTTCGATGTCAGCTTTGGCGTAGCGCCGGGCGAACACGCCGCCATCGTTGGGCCAAACGGCGTAGGTAAATCCACCATCCTAAAGATTCTCACTGGGCAATACGAAGCAGACGATGGTGAATTCAGTATCGGTGGAAACTTCTTGCAGATGACACAAGACGTCGGCATGAACAAGCCAGACGACGCATTACGCGACATGCTCATTGAAGTAGCACCCACCGCTCTTCGTGAAGCAGGCAAAAAACTATTCGCCGCAGAGAAAGCCATGATGAGTGGTGAAGACGACGGTATGGCGTATGCCGAAGCACTTGGAGACTGGGGCGATCTTGGCGGTTACGAGTTGGAAACTCAGTGGGCAGCTGCTGCGCAACGTAGTGTGAAAACACCAGTCACAGATTTTGCAACGCGACTGGTTGGTCAACTCTCTGGTGGAGAAAGAAAACGACTTGTCCTTGATCTGCTGTTGAACTCAGGAGCCGACGTTTTATTCCTTGACGAACCTGACAACTATCTCGACATCCCAACGCGCGGCTGGTTAGAAGAACAGATTCGTGCATGCAAGAGCACCATCTTGATGGTGAGCCACGACCGCACACTGCTTGAACGAGTAGCTACAAAAATTATTGCCGTAGAAGGTTCTGGTGCGTGGGTGCATGGGGGTTCATATGCAACATGGCCAGAAGCGCGACAGAAACGTCAGGAACTTCTTGGTGATGATTTAAAGCGTTGGAATGATGAAGAGCGTCGCCTCTTTCACCACATGAAAATTATGAAGCAGCGCGCGGCGCAAAACTTCAAGAACGCAACGAAAGCCAATGGTGCTGAAACACGTTGGGAAAAATTCGTGAAGGCTGGTCCCCCACCACCTCCTGCACCAGACCAGCAAATATATGTTCGATTCACTGGCGCAGACTCCGCACGTCGAGTTGTGAAGTTTGAACAAGTTGCAGTTGATGACTTATTCCAACCATTCTCCGATGAGATTCACTTCGGTGAAAGAGTCGGCCTCATCGGGCCGAACGGAACCGGTAAGACACACCTGTTGAATGCACTCAATGGAAAGACTGATGGCCTTATTGGAAACATCACTTTCGGGCCACGGACTTCTGTAGGCATGTTCAACCAAGTGAATGATCGGCCAGAGTTTCAAGGCCGCCAATGCGTAGACATTGTGCGCGACAAACTGATAGACGAACAAAAATCAATGGCAGCGCTTGCGCGCTATGGGCTTCGCAATAACGCAAAGCAAGAATTTCAAACACTCTCGGGTGGCCAAAAAGCACGTCTTGAAATACTTGGTCTGGAACTTGCTGGCCACAACGTGTTGTTGCTTGACGAGCCCACAGACAACCTCGATATTGAGTCCTCAGAGGCGTTGGAAATGGCACTCGAGGGGTTCGAAGGAACTGTGCTCGCAGTGAGCCACGACCGCACATTCCTCACACGGTTTAGCCGATTCATCATGATTACCGATGATGGCGAAGTGTACGAACTGCCCGACTTTGACATTGCACTCGCTGGCCTTCAGGCACCAGACCAACTAGCCACATTGCGTTTGGCCAAGCCCCTCATCGCCAACTAAATCGCCCTTCCTTCTCAACTACTAAGTTGTGCTCATGAGGGATTATTCACTCACCGGACCAGAAGGCGACACCGCCGTTGAAAACGGATTAGCCGGAGCCGACTGGTATCACTCACCTGTTGATCGTCAAGAGTTTCTCGCACTCATGACTCGCACCAATACAACAGCCGCATGGCACACCGCTTTATGGTTTGCGCTGCTCGGCGTTTCTGCGTGGTGGCTCATCACTACCTGGTTCTCATGGTGGACACTGCCTGCAGCATTTGTATACGGAACTTTGTATGGCTCTGTATGCGATCCACGGTGGCACGAGTGCGGACACAAAACGGCATTCGCTTCGAAGCGTGCAAATGAAATTGTGTACCACATCGCATCGTTTATGGATCTTCGTGAACCAATCAGCTGGCGTTGGAGTCATCTGCGTCATCACGCCGACACCATTATCGTGGGTCGTGACCCTGAGATTGCTTTTCAACGGCCGCCATCATTCTTCAAAATCTTCTTGGAGATGTTTGCCATTGTCAGCGCACGAGAAGAGTTCAAGAAATACTTTTCACATCTTGTTGGTCGCCTTACTGCTGCAGAAGCAACCTATATTCCGGAACGTGAACAGCAGAAGGCTATTTTCTGGGGGCGTGTTCACTTAGGAATTTGGATAGCTGTAATAGTCATCAGCATCAGTCAACGCACTTTTCTTCCCATCATGCTTGTTGGCGGACCATCGCTCTACGGACGTTGGTTGTTGATGGTGTACGGGGCAACTCAACATGCTGGCCTCGCAGAAGACGTGCTCGATCATCGCCTGAATACTCGCACGGTGTACATGAACCCAGTATCACGATTCTTGTATCTCAATATGAACTACCACTTGGAACACCACATGTACCCCGCGATTCCCTATCGCAATCTGCCACAACTTCATGCACTAATTGGTAACGACCTGCCAGCACCACATCCAAACATCGTCGCTGCATACGTAGATATCTTTCGCACCTGGAAGGCACAGAAGAAAGACCCTTCTGTGTTTCTTGCTCCGAAAGCGAAGTAACGCCAACTCGCCACTAGGGTCGCGTGTATGAAAGCTGCTGTTTATTACGAAACTGGTGCGCCAGAAGTCCTCAAATACGAAGAGGTTGCTGAACCAGAACTCCGCTCGGGTGGCTTGCTCATCGATGTTGCAGCGATTGCCATTCAAGGTGGAGACACACTGAATCGCACAGGCGGCATCATGGCGTCGAAACCACACATCGTTGGCTATCAAGCGTCAGGTGTTGTGCGCGAAGTGGGCGAAGGCGTGGCGAATTTTACCAAAGGACAACACGTTGTAGCCACCATGGGATTCGGTTCGCATGCCGAAGTCATTAGTGTGCCTGCAGGTTCTGTATGGGCTGTACCTAATGGATTATCACTGCAAGAAGCAGCAGGCGTACCAATTGAATTCGGCACTGCAGATGATTGCCTCTTCGAGTTTGGTCACTTACGTGCGGGAGAAACTGTTCTTATTCAGGCGGGCGCAAGCGGTGTCGGAATTGCAGCAATTCAGTTAGCAAAAGCTGCTGGCGCAACAGTGCTAGCAACGGCTTCAAGTGATGAACGTCTCGAGCGTCTCAAGGAATACGGCCTCGATCACGGCATCAACTACACCAAAGTAGATGCAGCACAAGAAGTGATGAAGTACACAAACGATGCAGGAGTCAACTTAGTTGTCGATTCCGTTGGTGGTTCAACACTTGAAGGAAGCGTTGCGATGCTCGGATATCGCGGTCGCATTAGTTGGGTTGGTCGTGCTGGTCGCGAAGAGCGCCCACCAGAAGTGTGGCCCATCATGCAAAAGAATGCTTCCATCAGTGGTGTGTTCTTGGGTGCTGAAATGGCAATGAATCCGCAACGCACTCACCCCATGATTGACAGCCTTCTTGCTCGTATTGCAAAGAAAGAACTCACAGTGGTTCTCGATAAGACATTCCCATTGTCTGATGCTGCAGGTGCTCACGCCTACATTGAGAGCCGTAAGGCTTTTGGCCGCGTTCTACTTATTCCGTAGTTAACGCGCAAACAGATACAGCACTGGTAACACTTCTGTTGCACAATCAACGCGTGTTATACGACTGCCATTCCTCTTCAGTCCAATGCTGACGTAATTCAGCTGTCACAAAATCTGTCACCCAACGCACCGTGTCTATCCACGGCAAATCTTCTGACATCACTTCGGTGAATGCCATGCCCTGCAGCAGTAATGCAGCATCATCAATTCCGAGAACAATCGGTTCACCTTCAGCCGGCGCAACAAGGCGATTCTCCAATTCAATGACCTGTTCAGAAGTCCAGGCCATGCGCGTACCGGGCTCAAACATTTGGTCGAGCATGATGCCCAGAATTTGGGCGAGCGACATCACCGCTTCGGGCTCTAGATAAACACTTCGTGGTTCGATCATGCGCGCCCCCGGCAGGGATCGAACCTGCGCACAAGGTTTAGGAAACCAATGCTCTATCCACTGAGCTACGGGAGCGGGGATGGTGCGAAATGTGGTGCGAAATTCGCCGACACACCTTGCGTCATCTAGATAGAGGTTACTGGAGTGCGCTCAGAGTGGAAAGAGCAATGCCCCGAAGGTTTACATCTCAAAAATAATTTTTTGTGCTCTCACCTCCGATGGCGGTCCAAACACAAATAGATAAATGGGTGAATAGTTAAAAAGCCCGCACCGGACGAACGGCGGACGTGGTGACCTTGCCACTGGAGTCGTTCTGACGGCCGTTGAAGAAATCCTGGGTCCACGCGTGGCTGGCGCTGAGCTCAGACGAACTCCAGTAGGCGCCAGGGAATAGACCACCAATCACAGTCTTATTGACATACATCTGGTTCAGTTCACCTTTTGATGGCAAAAACCAATCCCCATACACAACACCATTCACTGTTGCTGAATACGCATCAGCAAGATTTGCTGCTCCACTCGCACACACACCCAACATCACAGCCGTTTTGTTAGCGCCATCCATCGCGCCTCTGGTAGAAATCGCGGAAGCAACCCCAAGCAACTCAGTTGTGTTATCACACCACGCCGACGTTGGGTCCCCCGCCGGAGATGACCAAGTTGATGGTGCAGCCTCATAAAACAAGCCGGACGTATTACCCAAGGTTGACGGAGTCATAAAAACAATCCCACCACCAGGACCCTGAAGCCCAACAGCACACGCGGTTGATCCATTAACCCCACAAATATTTTTGGCTTGCGAATTCGTGAGAGCACCGTTCGTCCCATCTATTCCGTTCGTTCCGCTCGTGCCAGTCACACCAGTCGCACCAGTCGCACCAGTGTCGCCCTTCGCACCAGCAGCACCCGAAACACCGTCCGCACCCGTTTGATTCAACACCACTTTCGTTTCAGTCTTTGTGCAATTACCATTCTTGGCATAACGCAACACATTCGTCTTTTTGTTTGCACACACCGTCACAGACTTCGTTGACGATGCAGCAATTACTCCAACACCACCACCAACAGTGACACCCGCTAGAACTCCGACAAGGAGTAAAACCCCGGCTGATCGACGCGAATAAGACTTGAAATGATTAGTAGCCATTGGACACCTTAGGTCACATTGACCCCTGCGGTGACGACGTTCCAAAAAATAGCATTTTGCATTCCAAATATTTACTGAGACCCCAGCCACTACCCCATCAACATTGGGGTTTGGAATTACGCACCAGCCTCCACACAACCCCACCAAATTTGCACAGATGTTGTCAGTCTGGCGCCGTCAACTTGTACTGCCCGCAAAGAACCATTGGATCAATTAACTGACTAATTCTTTTGTTATTTAACGACAAATGATGTCGCGATTCCAGCTTTCGCTATGTTGGCTGCACCCTCTATTGCTAAGTTATTTTTAGCGTCATCAACTGCAACAGCAGAAAATAAGGAATATCTGCCTTTGCCGGAGTTCTTCGGAATGACAATGACCGTGCGATACACGCCGTCAGTGACATCTCCACTTACTCGACATCCTGTCTGGTTCACCGCTGACACGGTGGAGCAATCTTGCTGAAGGATGGTGATGGAAAATTGAATACTCCGTTTTCTATCAGCAGATGTAAATGACCCACGGATTTCAGACTCCCGTATGTCAGTTGACCCCGCTTCTGCTGAAGACGGCAAGAAGAGTCCCCTGTTGTCAGTCACTCTGACATCTACAGTGATGCTCTGAGATTCTGAAGCTGCATCAATTTCAGGAGAAGACAATTTTATGTTTTGAACACGTGGCATTTGGCCATCTCCGGGGCCTGATTGTCTAAACGAAATCACCAACTTGCGCTTCTTGAATTCATTTGCAAACATCGTCGTATTGTTCTTGGCGACGTCCGTGAAGTCGAGATAGTCAAGATAGAACTTGCCCGACTGAGTTCCTTGTCGAATATTGATGTTTCCTTCATAGATTCCATCGTTCGCGGTGCCACTGATTCGGGTAAACGATTCAATTGGGATCTGCACCGGACTTGCACCACGTGAAGCTACTGATCCGACGACGCCGGGAACGCCCGAGCCTTTGTCTTTGATGCGAACGCGAATAGCGGCAACTTGAGATGCGCCACTGCTGTCGATTGAGCCAGTAATGAAGGATGCAGAAACTAAAACGGGTGGGGTTTTGTCCCCGGCATTTGACTGGGTGAAGGAGACGTTTAATTTCTTTGTAGCCAATTGCTCGGAACTATAATTATTAGAGTTTCCGGCATCGTCAAAAATTTGAACGAAGCTGAGTCGATACATCGCCCTCTTCATCGCTGTTAACAACAACGTTCCCTCATAAATTCCGTCATTTGCTGTGCCTGCTGTACGACATAGATACCCCATTGAATCACTCTGAGCTAAAGAAGCTTTTTCGGTGGATGCTGGCAACAATCCGTTTGCGTCACAAAATCGCATGTCTAGCCCATAAGTGACTTCTAATTTTCCGCTACCAAACACAAGGTAAATTCGCCACGAAGTGCAATCAACTCCAGCAGGGTTCAGCGTTTGTCCTTCCACACAGAATCCGGCAATTCCTGCACCTACATCTTTGACTCGGAGACGAACCTTTACTTCAGCCGGCCCAGTTGCGGTGTTAACCGATGATGGAGAAACAGCAATAGAAATTAGCGTTGGCGACTTGCTGTCATTGAAACAAGAGACAGTTGTATCGGCGCGGTTTATATCGCAATAGTCAACGCCACCCCCGCCATCAACCGAATCAGACCCGTCGCCGCCATCAAGATAGTCATTTCCATCTTCACCTTTCAGAGCATCAGCTCCACTGCCGCCAAAAAGCTTGTCGGCGCCAGGACCACCAAAAGCAAAATCGTCACCCAACCCGTCTGTCAGTAGATCGTTTCCATTTCCACCATTCAAGTTGTCGTTTCCTTCGCCGCCATCAAGATAATCACTTCCGTCTTCACCGACTAATGCGTCACTGCCGTCGCCTCCAAAAAGTTTGTCGGCGCCAGGACCAGCTGAAATGATGTCATTTCCATCGTCGCCATTAACTACGTCATTGCCACCGAGACCATTAATGGTGTCGTCGCCACCCAAACCACAAATCACATCGTTTCCCTCGGTTCCAGTGAGCACATCATTTCCTTCCGTACCCACGATGGTGCATGTGAAACCGTTGACTTCGACTTGAGGACGCTTGCCCGTCTGTTGTGCTTCTGCGCTCGAGGTGCTCGCAGCCAAGATGCCAACAAGAAGCAACATCCCAGCTGATCGACGCGAATAAGACCTGAACTGATTAGTAGCCATTGGGCACCCTAGGTCACATTGACCCCTGCGGTGACGACGTTCCAAAAAACGGCCTTTCGCGTTCCAAACATTTACTGAAACCGCAGCCACTACCCCATCAACATTGGGGTTCAGAATTTCGCACCAGCCTCACGGGAGCGGGGATGGTGCGAACAGCTCTGTCATGAGTCAAACACACGTCCTGAGTGTATAAATCATTCAAGTTCGCCAGAGATTTCGCCTTAAACAGAGTTTTGAGGATTCAAGACACTCCCGGTGGGCCAAAAGTCGTAGATTTAAGCAATGAATACTGATTCTGACGGACGGCCAATGAAGAAACACGCAGTTGTTATTGGCGCCGGCTTTGGTGGCTTAGCCTGCGCTAAAAAATTGCGTAAGTCGGACTACTACTCAGTGACCCTCATTGACCGAAATCCTTATCAATTATTCTCGCCGCTTCTATATCAAGTAGCCACAGCGTCTCTACCAGAAGATGACATCGCATTTCCTGTTCGCACGGCGTATAAAGATGTGCAATTTTTACGCGCCGAAGTTACAAATATTGATGCAGCCAAGAAAGAACTCACGCTGTCGAATGGCAAAACAATTTCATACGATGATTTGATTCTCGCAGTTGGCTCAGAAGGCACAACATTTGGGATACCAGGTGTTGCAGAAAATGCATACCAAATGAAGTCGGTCGGTGATGCTCGCGGGATTCGACATTCGTTGTTGAGTGCATACGAGAGTGTCGAAGATGGATTATTGCCTCCCGAGAGTCTTAACGTTGTAATTGTTGGTGGCGGCCCGACTGGTGTCGAGCTTGCTGGAGCAGTAAAGGAACTGCAGCGTGAAATTCATCGTGAGTTTGAGCACATCGCACCAAAAGCAACCGTGACACTTCTTGAGGCGGGTCCTCGGTTGTTGCCAACCTTTCATCCGCACTCGAGTAAATACACGCTCAAAACCCTCACGAAAATGGGTGTGCATGTTCAGGTTGATGCTGCCGTTGTTGAGGCGACTCCCCGATCGCTGCGACTGAAAGACGGCAGTGAGATCGTTGCTGGCACTCGAATTTGGGCGGCAGGCGTTGTTGCGCCTCCGCATTGGAAATTTCTTGGGGAAACCGACCGGGGAAACCGAATCAAAGTCAATTCACATTTGCAAATCAGCAACTCGATTTGGATTGTTGGTGATGTCGCAAGTTCCCCCGATAGCAATGGGCGTCCACTTCCAATGGTTGCCCCAGTGGCGATTCAGCAAGGAAAGCATGTCGCGCGCCAGATTCAGCGGCGTGAGTCAAGTAAACCTCTGGAAGTTTTTAAGTATCGCGACAAGGGCCAAATGGCGACTATCGGTCGTCGAAAAGCTGTTGTTGAAATGCGTTCATGGCTGAGGTTTCAGGGCTCACTCGCTTGGCTGACGTGGCTTGCTCTGCATCTCGCTTACCTATCGGGCGGTCGCAACCGAACAAGTATTTTTGCTGACTGGATTTGGAACTACCTCGTCTGGACGCCGCGCCGAACAATCATTGACTAAAGACTCCCGCATTACAGGAGTTCTAAACATACAAACTCAATATCGCACTTAATTATCTCCAGATTGAGGCGACAAACAACAGCATTGCTACGACAAAGGCGGGGGCGTTTAATGCTGCACCCGGAGGTTTTCTAGTTGAGGTCACATTTAATTTGCGACTAGCAACAAAACGCATGATTGGGTCGAACGCCATGGTGAGCACGATCAATGGGGTGAATCCTGGATAGCGGAAAAACAGCACAGAAAGAAGCACGGCCAGAATGAGTTGAATCGCTCCCCATTGATGAAATATGGCGATGATGTTGTTTCCACCTTCCACAGAAGTATCAATGCCTGCGATGCGGTGAGCTCCGCCATCGGATGCAAACAAGTGAACACAGCTACGCATCACCATCACCACTAAAAGCAGAGCCAAGACAACTCGGACAACTTGAGAACCTTCAAAGATTGCAGGGTCTGTTGGAAACACTGTATTGATATCTAAATTCACGATTACTCCTATAACGCCGAGCCCAAATTGGACAACTTCACATTGTTTCCAAGCATTTGTAAGGACAGTCCTTTGCTGCTCAGTGAAACTGACTGTACTTCAAGTCCTTTAGGAGGGGCCAGACTCCGCTGGCTCCTGCTCTTAATCTGACTTTGTAAATCTGAAGGCAAAGACGACGCGGGAATTTCTCTGCCCATGAATAAAACACTTTGAATTTCAAAATAGAGTTGGCTATTTGAATACCTTGGATTCAGTATCGCAGTTCCTGCACCACCTGGACCCACAGAGACTTGCAGTGTGTTCCCCACAATTCTTGCATCATTGAATTCTGCTGATTCGACAATCGTCGACTCAGGAATTGTGGCTATTACCTCTAATGATCCGACAAGAGTCGGCTTAGATTTACTGATGTTTTTGGCAGTAATTTTCAGAGAAACATTTGTGTTGTTTTCCTTGAGGAAATAACTATTTATGTCAACGATTACTGCCTTAATTGCGTCAGATGTAATGTTGCTTGGCAAATCCGCCAAAGGGATAGAAGCTCGAACGCCTGATGCTTTCGGCATTTCTCGTTCAACGCGTGAAGTTATCTGCGATGAGACATACTTCTGAGTACCAACTGTTCCACTCAATAGGAAGAGTGCGAATACTGATGTCGTTATTGTTCTTTTTCTCATCTCACATCGAATGTATACGCCATGCGCAATAGAACCAAGGCAGGGCCGCACATACTTCGGACTATGAAATGTGGTCTATTCCCACGACAACCCACAAGACTGAGATACCTGAGCCGAATTAGTGATTCTTGGGAAAGTTTTTTCGCCATGAGGAGAAGCTCTTGACAGAACCCGCATGAGGCATTCGCAACCACGGGTACGGATAGACCTCTGCAAGGTTTTTGTACTTCTTAAATGAAGGGACTGGTGCAAAGGTCACTGCGACTGCGTGGTCCATTGCGAATTGGTATGGGTCACCGAGATAGACACGAAGATCTCTGCGTGTTGATAAATCTTGAAGAGTCTGAAGATAGAACGCGATTCGTTGTGAGCTGAGTTGAAGTTTTCGTAGGGCAGGCTCGTTAAACACGAATACAACTGGGAGTTCTAAATGAGCAACTAGCGCTGGGTCAGCATCACCCAGTGAATCAATGGTCAGCAACACATATTCCGCACTCTTATTCAACTGTGGCACTATTGGCCCCCGAGTTACAGCAAGTTCGGGGTCAATCTCTAGTCGGTCATTGTTCGCAGTGTGACCAAGCGTCGTCTCCTCAGGAAACTCAGCAACCGGGCAGTTGCCAACAAGTGCGCAATTCGAACATAAGCCAGGCGCGCGTTTGTCAACTTGCCACTTTGAAAAACCGTACGGTTTTCCGGTTCCGGAACCGACAGTCCACTGCCAGCCAAGAAGATTTGCAGCTCGTGACCCGTCGAGCAGTTGTTGATGCATTCGCTCTTGTCCGAACAGCCAACCCTTCTCATCGCGAACTGTCCACTGAGAAGCCAACCACATTCGGGTTTGGTTAACCAGCCATCCATCAGTTTCTAGTTCAGCAACAACCTCATCAATACATCGCATCTCGCGATTCCAGCCATCGCCAGCCTGATCTTTATTTGTTTCAAACCGGAGATTCTCAAAAAGCTGAACGCCTATCCGCGCATACAAATGTCTCGCATATTCTTGCCACAAGAGTTCGTCTTGAAACTTTTCACGATCTTTGTACGGCGCCGTACGGACTGCTTTAAAGACATCACTAAGAGTCAGCATGTTATGGCGGATATAAGGTGACAATACCGAGGCCCCACGACTTGATTTTGGGAACACTTGATTGCGCGCATTGGCGTATCCAGTAATATCCAAATTCTCTAGGGCTTGATTAGCGGCAGTTTGGCCTCCAGTTATTGAACTAATTCCCAAGAGCCCAGAATAGAGACCAGAAAAGTTCTGTTTGACAATGTCAATCACATTGTGCGACAAATCAAGATGGCTTAAAGACATGAAGGCAAGGGTACTCACAGACAGGCATCATTATTTATCCAATGCCCTGTGTCAGTGCCAATAGTTTCGTTGCGCCCTTCATTCACTGAAATTGTCTTTGAATTCGGACTTGCAGACAAATCTGTGACGTCACCATTGAATGCAACTGGCCAGCTCATGCCAAAACTGGTCGAGAAGTAGTTGTCGAAAAGCTGCTGCTGAAATGCGTTAATGGCTGAGGTTTCAAGGCTCACTCGCTTGGCTGACGTGGCTTGCTCTACATCTTGCTTACCTATCGGGCGGTCGCCACCGAACAAGTATTTTTGCTGACTGGATTTGGAACTACCTCATCTGAACGCCACGCCGAACAATCATTGACTGAAGTCCCTCAACACCTCGGAATTTGCACACGACTACGGGCGCGAGCCGTAGGCGCTAATGAAACCTCCACCGGCTGGTGGCGTTAGGTCAGTGGAACCAAGAGTTGTCGTTGTTTGATTGATGTCAGG
>SYAZ01000002.1 GCA_005788815.1 Actinomycetota bacterium
ACCAACGGAAGTTTTGTGAACGGCCAACGCCTCACCGGTGAGCGATCCGTGCGAAAAGGCGACAGAATCCAAGTGGGCTCAACAGTGTTGGAGATGCGATCATGAAATTGAAATGGGGCGCAAGTACCGACGTGGGCATGGTGCGCCAGCAAAACGAAGACTCGTACCTTGCTGAAGAAAATCTGTATGTAGTTGCCGACGGCATGGGTGGCCACAACGCAGGCGAAGTTGCAAGTGCATTAGCTGTCACCACATTGAAAGCCGGCGCACGCACTGGCATTGACTCTGTTGAACGCTTCCGTGAATTAGTACAACAAGCAAACACCGCTATTTACACAGCCAGTTTGGATGACAGCACACAAAGCGGCATGGGCACCACGCTTACTGCACTTAGCATTGTTGCTGGCGAAGAACCACGCGTGCTTGTGGCAAACGTGGGCGATGCGCGTACATACCTGTGGCGCAATAACGCACTCACACGACTCTCAGTAGACCACAGTTACGTGCAAGAACTTGTGAACGAAGGAATCATTACTCCTGAAGAAGCACGTGTGCATCCACGACGCAACATCGTTACTCGTGCGCTCGGCATAGACCGCTCTGTAGTGGTTGACGTATTTAGTCACCTCGTGCGCACGGGTGATCGCATTGTGTTGTGCAGCGATGGCCTTGTTGACGAAGTAAGCGATGCAGACATTGCCGTAGTGCTCGGGCAGCACTCCGACCCACAAGACACTGCCGAAGCATTAGTAATGGTTGCCAATACTGCAGGTGGTCGCGACAACACCACCGTGATTGTGATTGATGTGCTGGACGACATTAGTGAACCAGTAGTTCTTCCTACACCCGACAACACCACACCGATGGAAGCGCTTGCACCAATGCAGTTAACTCCTGCGAAGAAATCAAAGGTTGGCATGGTGTTGTTCTGGAGTGCGCTTGTGGCAATTGTGTTTAGTGCCATCACCGTTATTGGTGTGTACGGACGCAGTGGTTACTTCATTGGGTTTGATTCCAATGATCAAGTAGCCATCTACCGTGGGCGTGTTGGTGGCATTCTGTGGTTTCAGCCAACAATTGAAACCCAAACAAGCATGTCTGGCGAAGAATTACCCGAAGACATCTTGCGCGATGTAGCGCTGAACCGTGAATTCTCTTCTTCAAGCCAAGCAAGCAAGTACCTAGCCCTTATCCGTATAGCCATCATCGATGCAACAACAACCACAAGCACTACAACCACCGTTCGATAACACGCTCTCTCGTGCACGGCGCAGCGTAGAACTTGGCTTAGTTCTTCTTGCTGGAATCATTACGGCAAGCGCATATGTACTTGCTTCGTTAGGTGAACGTGCATCTATGCCGGCGCGCATTGTGCCGTTCATGGTGTTTGTGTTGTCGCTATTGGTAGTTACGCATGTGGTGGTGCGTTTTGTGGCGCGTGGCGCAGACCCGCTACTTCTACCTACTGCTGCGTTGTTGCATGGCCTCGGGTATGTGATGATCGCGCGACTCAGCGACCACTGGGCCGGTTTGCAAGCAACGTGGAGCCTTGTAGGCGTTGCCGCATTTGCACTCACTCTGTTTTTCATTGAACGGCCTAGTGACTTACAGAATTACCAATACACATCACTTGCGCTTGGCCTTGGTTTGTTGCTGTTGCCCATGGTGCCTGGCATTGGATTTACCAGTGGTGGCGCACGCATCTGGGTGAGCATTGGCCCCATCAACTTCCAACCAGGTGAGTTTGCAAAAATTCTGCTCGCAATTTTCTTTGCTTCATACCTGGGCCAACACCGCATGCAGATTGCGCGTGGCGACAAAAAGATATTTGGCTACACGCTTCCCGCACTTGAACACCTAGCGCCCATCTTGTTGGCGTGGGCCGTGAGCGTTGTGGTGATGGTGGGAGAAAAAGATCTCGGCTCGTCCCTTTTGTTCTTCACACTGTTTGTAGTGATGCTGTGGATAGCAACTGAGCGCACCAGTTTTCTTGTAGTTGGTGTGGGGCTCTTTGCCGGCGGTGCATTTATTGCCTACAAACTGTTTGCACACGTGCAGACACGCGTAGATATTTGGCTCAACCCATGGGACCAATACACCGGACGCGGCTACCAACCCATTCAAGGATTGTTTGCGTTAGCTAATGGCGGCATGGGCGGCACTGGCCTTGGCTTGGGTGACCCAGCCGCAATTCCAGCCGCACACAACGACTTCATCTTTGCTGCATTAGGTGAAGAGCTTGGATTACTTGGCACTACAGCCGTGCTCGCTGCTTTTGTGTTGCTAGTAGGTGCAGGTATGCGCACTGCACTGCGCGCACAAAGCGATTTCGACAAACTGTTAGCAACTGGTCTCACCACCATTGTGGCTGTGCAGACATTCATCATCATTGGTGGTGTGTTGCGCGTAGTGCCACTCACAGGCGTCACGCTTCCGTTCATGAGTTACGGCGGTTCATCACTTGTTTCTAACTATGTACTGTTAGCCATCCTTGTTCGCATTAGCGACACCACTGCACGTGGCTTACACGAAGTACCAGACGAAGCCAGTTTGTCTGAACGTTTTGCTGCATGGCGCACGCGTAAGACAGACGCAAAGGCAGACGCGTCATGAACCAGCGCATTCGCCACCTCACGGTTGCACTCATTGCATTGTTTGGCATTTTGTTTGTGCAACTCACCAACTGGCAGGTGTTGCAACGCGACACTTTGGTGGCCGACGCGCGCAATAACCGCATCACTGTTCGTGAGTTCGACAAAATGCGTGGCGCCATAGTGACTGCAGACGGCACAGTGATTGCAGCAACCGAACCCATTGACCCTGCACTTCGACCCAACAGTCGTTTTGATTTTCAACGTGTGTACCCCACTCAAGATTTGTACGCCAACATCAGTGGCTATTACACGCTTGGTTTTGGCAGCACACAATTAGAACGCACCCACAACGACGTATTAGCTGGCACTACAGCGCAACAACAATTGGAATCAACAGGTGGTCTGTTTTCAAAAGAAGATCTCTCTGGCACTGTGCAGCTGACGCTGAATAATGACATTCAAAAGGCTGCCAAACGCGCACTAGGAGACAGAGAAGGTTCTGTTGTGGTGATGGACCCCATTACTGGTGCCGTATTAGCTATGTATTCAAACCCCACGTTTGACCCGAACGATGTCGTGGCACAAACCGGCTCTGTGGGCCAGACACTTACTGCATTGCAAGACGACCCGCGTAAGCCATTGCTGGCCAATGCGTACCAAGAGCGTTACATGCCAGGTTCTACATTCAAGATTGTCACCACAACTGCAGGTTTGGAAACAGGAACAATTGACCTGATGAGTGTGTTCAAGAACTCACGTTCATGGACACCACCAAACACCAAGAAGCCCATTCGTAACTACGGCAAGAAAGTATGTGGTGGAGACTTGGCTGAAGTGTTCCGTCGCAGTTGCAACATTCCGTTTGCACAAACCGCCGTCAACGTTGGCCCAGTAGCCATGGTGGATGCCGCCACTCGTTTCGGGTTCGACGCAAAGGTGCCGTTTGATCTTCCCGGTGCTGCCGCCAGTACGTTCGGCGGCACAGCGGAAGACTTCACCGATTCGTTGGCACTGCTAGCCATTCATGGTTTCGGCCAAGGCCAAGTGCAGATCACACCACTACACATGGCCATGATTACTTCGTCGGTTGCTAATGCCGGCGTGATGATGAAGCCATTCGTGGTGCAACAGACTCTTACTCACAACCGCAATGTGATTCGCCGTACCAACCCTGAAGCATGGAAGACCGCAATGTCTGCCACAACTGCAGCAACCATGACGCAACTGATGATGGGTGTCGCACAATCGGGAACTGCAGCATGTTGCTTGCAACTCAACGGTGGTATTTCCGTGGCCGCAAAGACAGGTACGGCCCAATTGAATGCCGAGGGTGAAAAACAACGGTCTCACGCATGGATTACTGCATTTGCCCCTGCACAAGCACCGCGATATGCGATTTCTGTTTTCATCAAGGGCGTGAATGATGCCGTGAGCGCCAGTACTGGTGGGCGTTTAGCGGGCCCCGTCGCCAAACAAGTTCTTGATGTTGCGCTTGCCTTGCCCCCGAGCAAATAGCCCACACGGGTAGCCTCTATAGAGCCTTATGTCGAATCCGCAAAACATCATCATTAACGATCGATACGAACTCCACGAGCGCATTGGCCGCGGTGGAATGGCCGACGTGTTCATGGCGCGCGACTTGTTGCTCGACCGAGATGTGGCCGTCAAGATTCTTTTCCCCGAGCACGCCGTAGACCCGAACTTTGTCGAGCGTTTTCGCCGCGAGGCCCAAAGCGTTGCTGGCCTGAACCACCCAAACATTGTGGGCGTGTACGACTGGGGCCAAACGGGCAACACGTACTTCATGGCAATGGAGTTTGTGAAGGGTCGCACGCTTGCAGAAGTGTTGCGCCGCCAAGGTCGTCTCACTGCGCGTTCAGCAGCATCAGTTGGCGGAAGCATTGCCAATGCACTTGCATATGCACACCGCAACAATGTGGTGCACCGCGACATTAAGCCAGCAAACATTCTGATGGCGTCAAACGGCGACATCAAGGTGGTGGACTTCGGTATTGCTCGCGCGCTCGACTCTGCACACGATGGTGGCCTCACGCAAGACGGCGCTGTTATGGGCACCGCTACATACTTCTCGCCAGAGCAGGCAAAAGGCGACGGACTCGATCTTCGTTCAGACCTGTATTCATTGGGCATTGTTCTGTATGAATTAGTGACCGGTAAGCCACCGTTTAGTGGTGAATCTGCGTTGGCAACTGCATACAAGCAAGTGCACGACGTACCAACGCGCATGAAAGACCATGTTGCCGATGTGCCGCCAGCATTAGAAGCAATCGTTTCGAAATGTATGGCGAAGGAAGCAACACGTCGTTATGCCTCAGCAGAACAACTGCGTGACGACTTGCGTTATTTCTTGAACAACCAACCCACAATGGCAATGGATGAAGCGCGTATTGCGAGCGGTCTTGCACCACGTGGTTCATTTGATTTCAATCAGGCCACCAGTGTGATGGCCCCTATTACGCAAGACCCAGAAACCACGCAAGCATTGCCTCATACACAAGTGATGCCCACCACTATGACGCCAGTGGAAACACTTCCCGATTACGACGAAGAACCGGCGAATAAGCGCAACTACATCGTGGGTGCTGCACTCGCAGGTCTTGTGATACTGGGTGGCATCATTTTTCTCATCACAAGCTTGGGCAGTGGCAACTCGGGCATCACCGTTCCTAATGTGAAGGGCGCAACGTGCGATGTTGCAAAGCAACAGATGGAAGCGCTGAAGTTATCTGTGGCCTTTAGCCCAGCCGAAACTGTGTGTGATGCAACAGCAATAGTTGCGAGTCAAGATCCGTCTAGTGGAGACACCGCTAAAGAAGGCGAGATCATCACTCTTGTGTTTCCTGCGGCCACTGTTGAAGTACCGCCACTCTTGGGACTTACCGAAGAAGCGGCGCGTGCGGCAATTGAAGGCGCTGGGTTTGTGTTCTCTAAAGGCCCCGACGTCATCGACAAAACATACGCACTTGGTCAAGTTGCCGTGCAGAATCCTGCGGGTCGTCAACAACTTGCAAAGGGCATGACCGTTACTGTGAACCTGTCTGGTGGCACAGGTCAACTTGCTGTTCCTAATGTTGTGATTGGTCAGACAACAGCATCTGCACAAACGTTCTTGCAGGGCGAGCCATACAAATTTGTTGTCACTATTGCTGAAGAAGCAAACGCCACCATCGCTAAGGGAATCGTTGTTCGCACCGATCCTGTTGCTGGCACTTTGGTTGACGCTGGTGTTCCGGTGACTGTGTATGTCTCGAGTGGCCCACAACCAGTGGCGACACCAAGCGTGAAAGGCCTTGCCGAAGCTGACGCCCGAGCAAAACTCACCGCAGTGGGGCTCGGAGCCGAAGTGGAATATGTGAACCTCGCAGCCGCCGACGTGAACATTGGCAAAGTGATCTCACAAGGAACCCCTGCTGGCACCATGATTGCCCCACCCACCAAGGTGGTTCTCACCGTGGGCCGCGACGGAACCATCCCCGCCGGATAAATCCTTGTATAACTCATGATGTCGTGATATCATGATGTCATGGCAAAGCAAACCACAGTCCGTCTACCCGACGACCTCGCCGATAAGGCCGAAGTTGTTGCCCGCGCAAAGGGCACCAGCGTCAACCAACTCATCATCGATTCTTTAGTGATCGAGATTGATCGTGTCCGCGCAGACACCGAATTTATGTTACGTGCAATAGAGCTCGTCGAGCGTGACAAAGAAATTCTTGACAAACTAGCAAAGTGAAGTACCTCTCCCTGGCACAAGCTTTTGTGCTCGGCGAGTTGGTAACCGGAATCAAAGCTCACGATCTAGTCAATATTTCGCGCTCCGAATTACTTGATTCTGCGCTCCACGCATCTCAAGCCGGATTTGAGGACGAAGATTTCTATCCAGACTTCTTTATGAAGGCTGCTGTTCTGTGTTCACGTATCGCACTAAATCATCCACTTCCCGATGGCAACAAGCGCTTGGCTTGGATTTCACTGGTGCAGTTCTGTGATCTCAATGGATATGAACTTCATGTTCCGTTCAACGATGCTGTCTCAACCATGCTCTCCGTCGCAGCTGGCCAATTTCCCGAAGTGGAACTAGCCGAATGGATTCGCGGGCTCGCAAAGCCCAGGGAAATGCCTTAGTTGCAGCGTTGCAGGAAACGGCTCAACAAGTCGTGACCAGACGCAGTCAAAATGCTTTCAGGGTGAAACTGCACACCTTCAACATCTACATCGCGATGGCGAACACCCATCACAACGCCATCACTTGTTTCAGCAGTAATCACTAACTCAGCAGGCATGCTCGCTTTATCAATCACTAACGAGTGATACCGCGTTGCTTCTAACGGCGAAGGCAATCCTTCAAATACACCTGTGTTGTGGTGTGTAATAAAAGAAGTCTTGCCGTGCATGAGTTGCGGCGCGCGAACAACGTCTCCGCCATACACATGACCAATTGCTTGATGACCCAAGCACACACCGAATACCGGAACATTTCCGGCGAACGCACGAATGGCATCGCAAATGATTCCGGCCTCTTCAGGGCGACCAGGCCCAGGCGACAACAACACGCCATCTGGTGCAAGAGCAACTGCTTCGTTCACAGTGAGTTGATCATTGCGCACCACCACTGGCTCTGCCCCTAGTTCACCCAGGTATTGCACGATGTTGTACACGAAGCTGTCGTAACTATCGATGACGAGGATTCGTGCCATGTACCAAGCCTGCCGTGAAAAGGGGCTAATTGTGAAACTATTTGTGGCGTTAGGGCAGGTGGCCCGTGGCGTTCTACACTCTTGGCGTGGCACAAAAGAAGAATCGCGGAGGACGAGTAACCCCAAAGGGTGGGCACGCTCCTTCACATACACACAGCACCAATGCTCAAGACATCAGCCCCAACAGTCGATACACGCCGCCGGTGCCTGAATACAAGAAGCAAAGCCCGCAGTGGGTACCAGTGCTCATGTTTGTTTTGCTGGGCCTTGGCGCACTCATCATTTTGTTTTATTACTTAGGTTTCGTGCCCGGTGGGCGCAGTAATTGGTACTTAGCGCTAGGTCTTAGCTCGCTTCTTGGCGGGTTATACACAGCCACCAAATACCACTGACTTGGCGCCCTACACCAGGGTGAGCAGGCGCTTTGTGAATCACACAGGTGTAGTTCTCAACACGGTTATCCACACTCTGGGGAAAACCTTCTGCCCTTGCCCGACTTAGGTCTCTGCACTCTTTTACACTTCTCATATTCATATGAGAACTCTTCTTGGAAATACTCGACGCTTAATCGGGGTCGCGTGTTTGCTGACTCTGGCCTTTGCCGGATTCGGTGCACAACCTGCAAGTGCTCACAATGCCCTTGCCTCCAGTAACCCGGCGAGCGGTGCGGTGCTTACGCAATCCCCTGCAACATGGTCACTGACGTTTACTAAAGAAGTTCCTCTTGACAGCGCTACAGCAGAATTCATCGTAGCAAATGGTGTGCGCACCGCACTGCCTGCACCTACACACGGTGCTACCACAAAAGAAATTGTGTTTGCTTTGCCACCAGATCTCAACGGAGCAATTACCGCGCGGTGGCGATTGGTAGGTGCAGATGGTCACGTTGTGACAGAGCGCGTCAGTTTTACTGTGAATAATGCAGACGTTGCAGTTGCATCCACCACCACGACTCTTGCGGGAACAACAACAAATGTTGACAGTACGTCTCAAGACACAACAGTTATATCTTTTAAAGAGTCTCTGACACCTGAGCCAGTTCGATTAGGACTGCGGTTGTTTGGATATGCAGCACTACTAATTATTGGCGGCATGTTATTTACTGAGTTTTCAATCGCTCAAGGAATCATCGGTGCGGCAAGAGCACGTGAAGTTCTCCTTGCTTCCGGTGTTGTACTCACACTCGCCCCATTGCTTCAAACATTGATCTTCCTCGATGACTCTCGCGATTTTGGTGTGTTCCCATCGCTCTTCCACATCTTGGAAGCATTCGACACTACGGCGGGCTCCATGCACTTTGTGCGCTTTTTCGCTGCAGCCGTGTTACTAACAGGCGTGATTCGCGCAGGACAAACCACATCTAAAACTCTGGTGTCTCCACCTATGTTGGTTGCAACCGGTACCTACCTCGTGTCGCTTGCTTACACAGGCCACTCGCGTTCGATGAAGTGGCCGGTCTTGGGTGTACCTGCAGACGTCGTCCACACGGCAGCAACTGCGGTGTGGTTGGGCGGCCTCATCGTGTTTGTTTTCTTTGTACTTCCTACCTTGCAACCCAGCCAAAGCATCGAAGCATTTCGTCGGTTCGGAACAGCAGCAACGTATGCCGTGGCCGCAATGGTTGTTTCGGGTGTAATCCAAACTCTTCGCTTACATGGCAGTATCATCACCTTGTTTACACAGAGCCACGGTCGTTGGTTGCTGCTGAAATTGGTACTTGTTGCAGCCATGCTGAAGATTGGCGACATCAATCGGCGTCGCCTATTGCGTAAGTTACCCGCGGACGAGGCAGGGGTGGCTAATAGAGTGGCCCTTCTACGCAGAGCAAGCATGACCGAAATTGCCAACGGTGGACTGGTGATGCTTGTGACGGCCGTACTTGTGTCAGCATCTTTCAACTAACTCATTCTTATTAGAGCCCACTCACCCAGAACTACAAAAGGAACACTATGAAACACACACGAATCATTCTCTTGGGATTGACCTCAATCGCATTACTCACCGCATGCGCAAGTTCGTCAGACACCACCACCGGAACAGATGTTGTTGAAGCAGTGACTGACTTCAATGACGACGATGTCATGTTTGCCCAAATGATGATTCCGCATCATGAGCAAGCAATCGAAATGTCTGACATTGCGCTCGACCCCACAGTTGGTGCAAGCGACGTGGTGAAGTCATTGGCCACACGCATTAAGGGCGCGCAAGACCCAGAGATAAATACCATGAAAGGCTTTCTCACTTCGTGGAAGAAGCCCCTCACCATGGATGGTTCTATGAATCATTCCGACATGATGAGTGGCATGTTGAGCGCTGAAGATATAACTAAATTGTCAACATTGCGCGGCACCGAATTTGACCGTGCTTGGATAGAAGGCATGATTGCTCACCATGAAGGTGCAATTGAGATGGCAGCCGACGTATTGAAAGACGGCAAGAATGCTGCTGTAAGAACTTTGGCGAATACAATTACGTCGGGTCAAGACGCAGAGATCACAGAAATGAAAGAGCTGCTCGGCTAATTCAACAGTGCCAAATGCCGAGGCGATATTCGCTATTCAATCGGTGCCACGATGTCCATGTCTTCTAGACAATGGCGTGGCGGTGGTGGATCTTCATCTGGTGCCATAGTGAGACGTAACTCCACGCCACACACACTGCATCGATAACGAACATTGATGCGTCGCATCTCACCCGTCGGTGGTGGAGGCGGCAACGTAGATGTCATTGATTTCAACATGCCAAAACCAAAACGCCACACGATACGCATAATGAGTAGGCCGACAGCAAACCAGATAATGGCGCTGAATGTTGGAAATGCTGCGATCACAGCAATCAATCTAGTGATTATCCGAGGCGTTCGATGATGGTGGCATTGGCCATGCCGCCACCTTCGCACATTGTCTGCAATCCGTAGCGACCACCGGTGCGCTCGAGTTCGTTCAACAATGTGGTCATCAAGCGTGTACCGCTTGCACCAAGTGGGTGACCTAAAGCAATTGCTCCGCCGTTCACGTTCACTTTGTCCATGTTTGGGTGAAGTTCTTTTTCCCATGCAAGAACAACGGAAGCAAATGCTTCGTTGATCTCAACAAGATCCATGTCTTCAATGCTGAGACCGGCTTTTGCCAACGCCTTTTGTGACGCGGGAATTGGAGCTGTGAGCATGAGTTGTGGGTTGTCACCCGCAAGACCAAAGTTCACGAAACGTGCGCGTGGCGTAAGGCCAAGTGCGCGACACTTCTCTTCGCTCATGATCAACATTGCAGATGCACCGTCGGTGATTTGACTGGAGTTACCTGCTGTAACCCGGCCACCATCTTCTTCACTACGGAATGCTGGCTTCAATGTTTGAAGTTTCTCGAATGGCGACTCGCGAATTCCTTCGTCGGTTGTCATCAAAATTCCTTCAGAGTCGAAAACTGGAAGAATCTCGCGTTCGAAACGACCTTCGGCTGTTGCGCGAGCTGCATATGCCTGTGAACGTGCTGCAAAGCGGTCCATCTCTTCGCGAGTGATTCCCCACTTGTCAGCAATCATTTCTGCACTGATGCCCTGCGGAACAAGTCCGCCATCTGGTGCGTAGCGCGCACTCACCATAGGGCCGAACGGATATCCGTACTTGCCGTCTGCAACTGCGGAACCCATTGGTACGCGAGTCATTACTTCAACACCTGCTGCAATCACGATGTCGTATGCACCGGCCATCACGCCTTGTGCTGCGAAGTGCGCTGCTTGTTGGCTTGAACCACACTGACGATCAACCGTTGTGCCAGGAATGGTTTCAGGCAATCCGGCAGCAAGCACAGCATTGCGAGCAACGTTCAGGCTCTGCTCTCCTACTTGCATAACGCAGCCCATGATGACGTCGTCAATAAGTTCAGGGTCGATACCTGTGCGCTCAACAAGTGCCTTCAATGCAGTGCCGGCAAGATCGACTGGGTGCCAATCCTTTAAGCGACCATTGCGCTTTCCAAGTGGCGTACGAAGCGTGTCAACGATGACTGCGTTTTGCATGATGAGCCTTTCGGTTCGAAGTAAGCACAAAGTCTGCCCTGTTTGGGGCGCTCGTGGCTAATCGGCGTCGAGAACTTTGGAAAAAACACGATGCATCGCCACCACATCTGTTTCAGTGAGCCAATTCGTAAAGACTCGCCGGACAATACGGTAATAGGTGATGCTGGCTTCTTTCCACGCTTCATGACCTTTGGGTGTGAGAACAAGCACAGTGGCTCTGCCGTCATCGGCAACTGATTTTTCTCGTGCCACCAGTTTCTTTTCTTCCATGCGGTCAATTTGGCGAGACAAGCTAGATGGGTGGGCCATCACTTTCTCGGCCAAATCATTGAATCGCATCGACCCCTCCTCGGCAGATGCCAGTGCATCAAGCACTTCGAACCACGGCAATTGCAAGTTGTTCTCTTCTTCCAGTGCGCGTGACAACATTTTGCTCATTGCTGCGTGAGCTGTAAGAAATGATCTCCACACATCAAGACGTTCGTAATCGGGCAGTGTCATTGTGTTACCTGGCCGGTGGTGGTGCGGCTGCTTGTGCTGCCAATACACGTTCAAAATGTGCAAGGGCATCTGTACGAGATGTGTGAGTGGACAGCAGTGCTCTACTTGGCATTACCAGTTTTGGCATGCTCACACCGAGCACGCCTGTGAGCCGATTATTTACGCTGTAAATGGCGCACCATTTTCCATCGGCCGTGTTTCCAGCAACTACATCAACAACGGCGTCTGCTGTGGCGCGGCCTAAGAACTGGATACGTGCGTCAAACTGGTCACTCCAGAAGAACGGCACAGCGGCATACGGTTCAACCTCTTCATTGCGCATGACTGCGAGAAGATTCTTAGCGGCGTGCGCACCTTGCTCAGCAGCGTTGGTCCAATGTTCAACGCGCATGTCAGATTCAATATCTGTAAAGAGTGCATTTGGCCATCGTGCAACATCGCCAGCTGCAAACACATTGCGTGGACCTGCGTTTAACAATTCATCGCACACGATTCCGTCGCGAATAGTGAGACCAGATGTTGAGCACCATTGCGTTGCCGGCGAAACACCAATGCCCACTACCAATACATCTGCTTCGATGAGTTCACCCGAGGACAACAACACACCACTCACGCGCGAATCACCTTGGATGGCGGCCACTTGAACGCCACACCGAACAGACACGCCGTTTTTCTCGTGTACTTGAGCAATTGCTGAACCCATGTCGCGCCCAAGCCCACGAATCAGTGGTGCTTCAAGACCTTCAAGCACCGTTACATGTGCGCCGCGTTGTACGGCACTTGCTGCTGCTTCTAACCCGATAAAGCCTGCACCAATCACTACAACTCGACTGCCTGTCTGAATGTCGTCACGCAACGCAATGGCATCGTCAATTGTGCGCAACGTGTGAATGCCTGCAAGTGGTGGTTGATGGGGAAGCAAACGTGCAACACCACCGGTTGTAATGATGAGTCCGTCGTACTGGACAAGTGATCTATCTTCGAGCGACACAGTTTGCTTTTCAATATCTAGCGCAACTGCTACTGCACCGAGTTTCCATTCGATATTGAGTGTTGCGAGGTCTTCCGGTTTGCGTAATGCAATGCGATCTGCTTCCCATTCACCAGAGAGGAACTTCTTCGACAGTGGAGGACGGTCATAGGGCATATGTCGCTCTGCACCAACGACAGTAATGGGGCCTGTGAAGCCACTAGAACGCAAAGTCTCGGCGGCACGGACTCCGGCCAACGACGCACCAACTATGACAATTTTTTCCACAGCACAAGGATACGAACTAACGACTTCATTTAGCGAGATGGCTGTGATGGTCGTAAAGTTAAAGCCGTGAGTACCGGCAAAGAGACTTCAGACATGATTCTTGCTGAGGCAAGAAAGATGCTGGAGGAAAATGGCGAGGTGGCATTTCGTGTTACCGAACTTGCCGAACGATGCGGTATTGCTGTTGGTCTGTTGTACCACTACTACAAAGATCGAGATGCTCTAGTTGCAGCCGTGCGCGAGTCGCAGTTCCTAGCTCACATTGAAGGCGATGTTGAGATGTTGGCGAATGTCGTCAGCGCCACAGCAGATCTTGATGCAGTATTGAAAATCATTGTTGATGATTTTTCCAATCCACGTAGTGCAGAGCGCAATGAATTCCGCCTGGATCGCATGGAAGCTTTAGTTGCGATGCGTCACAACCCCGAACTTGGGCAACGCCTGACAGACGCTGAGGGCCGACTAACCACTGAAATCATTACCACTGTTCGGCAAGCCAAAAAAGATGGCCTTGTTGATCCGATGGTAGATGAGAACGCTCTGGCATTCATGTTGGAAGTGATTCCGCTTGGTACGGCGCTGGCAAATGTGTACGGCGACTATCTTCCAAGTGAAGAAGCCTGGCGCGCATTGTTGACACGCATGCTGGTGTCGTTACTGCCACCGCAGTAAGTGTCTTAGCCAAATACAACAGTGCGATTACCGAAGACTAAAACTCTGTGCTCTACATGAGCCCGCACTGCTCGGGCTAACACCACTGTTTCTAGATCTCGGCCTTGTCGTGTTAATTCCGCTACGTCGTCGCGATGTGAAATATGTGCTACGTCTTGAGCAACGATGGGGCCTTCATCTAAAACATCACTTACATAATGTGCTGTTGCACCAATCACTTTGACTCCGCGATCATGCGCCTGCCGATACGGGTTAGCGCCAATAAATGCTGGCAAAAATGAATGATGGATGTTGATCATGCGCCCAGTCCAGGGTGCAACGATTTCCGATGGCAGAACCAGCATGTAGCGCGCAAGAATCACTAAATCAAGATCAAGGGATTGTAATAGCTCGCCAATCTGAGATTCTTGAGTTGCCCGCGCATCTGCTTTGTCGCCAACCGCAACATGATGAAACGGCATTGCAAATGATGTTGCGAGCGGAGCAGCATCGTCATGATTGGAAATCAGCGCGACAAGGTCTAGACCGAGATCTCCGTATGTTGTGCGCGACAGTAAGTCCGCTGCGCAATGCAATTGTTTTGAGCACAGAATTGCGGTTCGCGGTTTCCACGGCAAAGCATCAAGTGTGAACGCCATTTCCCAATGTGCTGCGAGTGGTGCAAACCCCGCGGAGAGCGCATCAACAGAATCCACACCTGTGTGTGTGAATTCCACACGTTGAAAGAACATGGCGTCGGCGATATCAGTGTGTTGTTCTGCGTGAACAATGTTTCCGCCGACTGCTGCAACCCATGTAGCGACTGCAGCGACGATGCCGGGCTTGTCTGGGCAAGAGATTCGAAGGACGGCCGAGAGATTCACAGATGATGAAGGGTAACGGCGAGAAAAGTGGTGGAGACGATGGGAATCGAACCCACGACCTCCTGCTTGCAAAGCAGGCGCTCTACCAATTGAGCTACGTCCCCGTGTTTTGGAATTGTCAGGTTATCGGGTGACGGCCGCAGCGGCTCTAACTCATCCCCTTCTCGGGGGCAGGCAGGGGTACCCTTATGTCCATGGCTGGCGAGCTCATCTATGCATTTCGAATCATGCGCCTTCCGCTCCTCGACGCAGGTGGAGCGGCTATCGGCCGTATCGACGACATCGTGGTGGTTCCTGGCCGTAGCGGCGAAGCCCCACGAGTAACGGGTTTTGTGGCCACCAGCCAGCGCCGCCGCATCTTTGTAAACGCCAACAGGGTGTCAGCTCTCGACACCGAGGGTGCCCGCCTACGCAGCTGGGACGTGGACCTGAACCCTTTCAAGCCCCGCGACGGCGAGCACTTGCTGGGAGCCACAATCATTGATTCTCGGGTGTCTGGCGAGACCGTGAGCGACGTAGCCCTGCGCCCCACCCAGACTGCCCGTGAGGCTGGCTGGGAAGTGGCCAAAGTGCGCCTCACTCGCCGTGGGGTCCTTGGCCGCCGTGCCACATATCGCCTGGTGGAATGGAACGACGTGAGTGGCTTGTTTGCCGCCACCACCGAAATGGCCGCCGAGGCTGCGCGCCTTCGCGACATGCACCCAAGCGACGTGGCCGCAGTTGTTCGCGCGTTGCCACATGCACAGCGTCAATTGCTGGCCATCGAAATGGAAGACGATCGTCTTGCAGACTTGCTGGAAGAACTTCCCGAAAGTGAACAGCTCGCACTGATTGCAAACCTCGACCTCGACCGCGTCATTGACGTGTTAGAGGAAATGGAATTCGACGACCTTGCCGACTTGCTTGCAGAAATGCCGGCGCAACAGCGCACTACCGTGCTCGACGCAATGGATGACGAAGATGCCGATGTTGTGCGTTCCTTGTTGTCGTATGCATCTGGTACTGCCGGTGCATTGATGACACCCGAAATCATTGTGATGGGAGCAAACGCAACTGTTGCAGAGGCATTGGCGCAAGTACGCGACCCCGATTGGTTGGTCTCTATTGCCGCCCAAGTGTTTGTCACCCAGCCACCATTCAAAGCACCTACAGGCACGTACCTTGGTGTTGTTCACTTGCAGCGTTTGCTACGTGAACCACCAAGCACAGAACTTGGTCGGTGTGTTGTGAAGGAACCAACCGTTTCTGCCAACTTGCCGGACCGTGAAGTTGCAGAATTCCTGGCCTCATACAACTTGCTTGCAGTAGGTGTGTGTGACGACGCCGGTCATCTGTTGGGTGCAATCACCGTGGACGACGTTCTCGACCGCATGTTGCCGGCCGACTGGAGACAACGACGACGTCAGGCGGCAACATCATGAAGCGCCGCAACGATCTCTCTACGCCACGTCAGCGTCGTCGTGTAGGTATTCACTACGATCCCGATGCATTCGGTCAGTTCAGTGAGACAATTGCTCGTTTCTTGGGAACGGGTCGATACCTCGTTCTTCAAACCATTTTTGTTTGCGCCTGGGTGGTGGTGAACTTCGTACAGCAATTGCAGTTCGACGGTTACCCATTCATTTTCCTCACGCTCATCTTGTCGTTGCAAGCTTCATATGCTGCGCCACTTATTTTGCTTGCCCAAAATCGTCAAGAAGATCGCGATAACGAACAGCTCGACCGCGACCGTGCACTTGCAGCGCGCACACAGGCCGATACTGAATATCTTGCTCGCGAACTTGCTGGTGTGCGTCTTGCCTTGGCAGACGTTGTCACCATGGAAGACCTGAGGGAACAGTTAGATCGCATCACCGATGCGATTGAAAAACTTGGTCCTAGCGAATCTGCTGAATAACAGCATCTACTGATTCGCGCGTCGCTGCTGCATACTCACGAGGCTGTTGCAACGTACCCATGTGATCAGCATGAAACTCAACCACTGTTGCGCGCAATGCCGCAGCCAATGCTGCTTGCTTTTCTGGTGGTACTGAACGATCTTTTGTGGTGAGAACAAAACCAGCAGGTACATCCACAGTGTGTGCAAAACCACGTGCATCGAATTTTGAAATAGCTATGCCAGCTTCAGCAATCATCCACGCGTCATTGCGACGCATTTCTCCCATAAGCCATGGCACATAACGCGCCATTTCATGACCGCGTGGAATGATGCGCTTTATTCCCCACCGCATGAAACGTGGTCGGCTGAAGAGTCGCGACATAGGAATGATGAATTTCCATCCGGACCGTTCTCTGCGAGTGCCGCTCCATTCAAGAGAAGTGGCTTGCAACACCATTCCCTTCACTAAGTCTCGGTGACGTTGCCACAACAACAAAGTGATGGGGCCACCCATTGAATAGCCCACTGCAACAACTGATTTCACGCCAAGTGATCGCACTACTGATGCTGCGTCGTCAGCGCAATCTTCTAATGAGAACGGCCGGTTGGGGCGCAAACCACGACCGTGGCCACGATGATCGACACCAATGATTGAGTACACACTAGACAACGTTTCATAGGTGGTGAAGAAGTTAACATCGGACGACGCAGTCCAACCGTGCAATAACAACACTGTGGGTGCGTTTGGGTCTTCGTGCTGATGATGGCGCACGAACATCTCGCCGCGGCCAGGGAGAGAAATAATGCGCCCAGGGAGCAACGGTGGTACATCGATAGTGCTTCCGATTTTTACTGACATGTTTTACATACTCCTACAACGTCAAGGCGATGGTGCGCCATTTTGAAACCTGCTTTTTGCGCAACCTTTTCTAAGGCTGCATCTAACTCGTGCTCAATTGAATCTGATATGCGTACATCATCAACAGAACCACACACACTGCACACCATGTGATGATGATGGCCCGTTAGATCTTCGCTCAACTCATATCGCGCCCATTCGTCTGTGGTGATGACTCGTACCACTACGCCCGCGTTTTCTAACACCGTGAGATTGCGATACGCAGACGACTGTGCCAACCCCTTTGCTTGATCAAGAATTTCCGGAATTGATAAGGGTCGCTGAGCGGCGGCCAGTGCGCTCACAATGTCGCGTCGCCCAGTCGTAAAGCGTTGACCAATTTCGCCCAACTTGGTGGCCACGTGGTGTGCGATGTCGGCAGCAGCAACGGGGTCTGAATGTTGGTGCGATGCCATGGTCTCGACGCTATCGAGAATGAGTGAGAATCAACTGTTTATGTGGGCTAACGCCCTCTGCACCACGGTGTCTACCAACGACTCCGAATCAGCAATGGTGCCTGGCCGAAGGACGAACTTGCCTTGATCATTTTGAGTAGCGAGCGGACGTTGACGTGGACCGCGACCAAATGTAAATGCCGGCGCAATGCGATGCGTCTGCCACTCCATTAACGGACGCATCAAACGCCCGAGATCCTCCTGCGACAATTTCGATACATCTGCATCCAAGATTGCGTGTGCAGCAAGAGCAACACGTGCACCAGAGCGCGCCGCGTGCACCCATGGCATTACTTCGTCTTTCATGTCTGGCATATCGCGCACTGCTTCCCACCATTCGCGCGTTGGTGATTCACCTGGCCAATGCAAGTCTCCACGGTACGCCGTAGCTTCGGCGAGCAACCGCCAGCCGTCGCGATCAACTGCTGTGTTCCACGCTGTCATTGCATCGTCGCCACGCCACCATGCAGCAGCTGACTCCAACATTGGTAGTGAAGCAAACGGCTCCACCATGGGGTTCCACAAGAAACCACTGCACATGTTTTGCAGTCCGTGTTCGCGACCTTGTAACGGGCCCAAATGCATATGTGCGTGCATCATTGCGTCGTTCACTGGGGCGTTATCCCATACCAATGGTGCACGACCACCAGTGACATCTCGGCGAGCAATCGCATCTTCCACCGTGATGGTGTCATTCACTACGTAGTTTCCAGTCCACATCACTTCAATGTCGTCGCTAAGACCAGTACATAACGCTTCGAGATATGGCGAAGAGGTAAGGCCTGCGTAATGCGTTGGCGTGATCCACACAGGTACATGCAATGCATCACGCACTGCATGTGCCAAGCGTTGATGATCAGCTGCGGCTTTCAAAACAGGCAAGTCATCGAAACACAACACCACTACCTTGCACCCTGCATGAATGGCGGGAAGCAATTTATTGATGACTTGTTGTTCGGTTGCGTTATCACCAGGGGTCAAACCAACGGCCACTTGCACCGTGGAGGAGCGATGAGATAGTTCCGAAAAACACTCCAACTCTTCATCCGTGAACGGTTCATTCCATTGTTCGCGATGACGAGGTTCTAATTTTGCGGCCCATACATAGGTGTTCCAGCCCCAATCAACCATGCGATCGATGATGTGTAATCGCACCTCGTGTGAATACGGCTGACCGTAGAAGCCTTCAATCACACCAAGGATTGATGCCGCCATTGTTAGTTCCCTACGAATTGATGCAACGTGGTTCCTGTTGCAAGCACGCCGTCAAGAATTGTGTCGTTCGGAAGTCTCTCTTGGCCAAGATTGTGCACGCCTGGTGGAACGGTGCCGTTGTGAATTGCAAGTGCAGCGTTAGATGCAACTGCGCCAGCCACCGACGCGAGTCGTTCAGCAACGCCAACAATTTCCACGTGTCTGTTTCCGTTGCGCACGCCGCGCACTTCTACGCGTAATCCGCCAATGCCGCCTTCAGGGTGTGGTGGCGCAAGCATTGGCAAACGCGCAGTGAGTCGATCTCGTCTGGTGGCAGATACGCGCGATGTAATGCGTTGCAAAGAAATTTCAGCGCGTTGCAGTAACAACGGTTCGGGGCTGCCATACCGGTAGCAATCACGTGCGCCAATAGGGTCTGGGAACCAACACAATTCGCGGCCACTGCCAGCGGGACGTTGCAACCATTCGCCGTCGTGCCAGCCAATAGAAACTCCAGCTAGAGATTCGTGGTGTTGGCGTGCGCATGCCGGGCCACCCGTGCCGTGCACCGCAACGTGTACTTCGTCTATTGATTCGAATGCACGCTTCACATGATGCACTAACAAACCAGTCATGCCCGGTGAACAAGCTGCGCCTGTAATGACAGACACACCGCGCGCAACCGCACGATCGTGTGCATCGAGAATAGACATGACGTCTTGCAAGTTGTCGCTAGCGGAAACTACAGAAACGCCTTGCGCGATAAATGCAGAGACAAGCGTGGCGTGAGGCGCACCGTGTGTGAGAACGACTACAGAACAATCAAAGAGTTCGGATGCGTGTTGAAATGACGTAGTGCGCGGGCGAATGCCCAACGACTGAAGGTGTAGTGCTACGCGGGACCCGACAACGCCAGAGCCCACAATGCCAATGTTGAAGTCACCTGAGGCGGTCACAACAGTTATCTCTGCGGAGTGACCTCGCGCCACCCGCCCTGTGAAGGGGCATCGGGGCTTTTACCCCTGGTGCGCAATACAGCGGCAATGATGCCGCCCAAGGAAATAGCAAGGATGGCCTGGCGGATGAATTTCACTGGGTCTCCTTTTCCTGACTCTGGCTCAGAGTGGGACAGATGGTGGGGCTAGCAAGAATCGAACTTGCGACCTCATCCTTATCAGGGATGCGCTCTAACCGACTGAGCTATAGCCCCTCTACGGGACTGCTCACTCTATCCGTGGGTATGGTCAGGCTCAACCGTGCGAGCCACCACTTCTTCTTCCAGGACGGTGACCCGGATACCCCCCACCAATTCGGTGATCAGGTTGAAAACCACGGCCCCAAGCACCCAGATGCCTGTTGCCAGCACGATGCCAAAGAGGCCAAAGAATGCAAAGCCTCGGAAGAGCTCCCATCCCTTGAACGCAAAAGAGTCCCAGCCGAAGGAGGCCATGAACTGCTCGAGGTTATTGATGGTGCCAGTGGCTGAGCCAACATTCCAAAGCAAGACACCAGTGATCATGAGCACTAAGTACAAAGCGGCGTGAAAGACAAGACCCACCTTGAAGACGCTCCACGCATCGATGTCTCGCAAGACTCGTGACACCTTGCGCACACGGCGACGTGATGTGGGGGTTGGTGCGCTTGTACTCACACTCTGAGTGTATTGACTACGCGACACCCAAGATGGTCAACGCGATGCTTGCGCCTGAATCCGTAAGCCTTCAGACTGGACAACCACGGTGATGACTCCCCCAATGTCTTCATTCGCCGACTCGATGCGAGCACCAGTGATAGCAGCGAGAGATTGCGCACTAGATGATCCGCCGAGCACATAGGCCAATGCGATTGCATCGGCATTTATGTGCCCACGTGTGATGCGCAGATATTGACCAGCAACAGTGGCAACTAGAAACACACACACTGCGGTGCATGCGCACCACAACATGGACATCATTGTCACGCTCGCGCGCGAAGGCTCACTCTTCGTCGGTGGAAAGAATTGGTGCGACTGAAGCAACGACTGCGCCATCATCAACGTTCATCAATTTCACGCCGGTGGCAGCACGACCCTGACTAGAGATCTGCTTGACCTCGGTACGAATGGTGACACCATTTGATGCAATGGCCACGATCTCATCTTCAAGACCAACCATGAAAGCGGCAACAACTTTGCCCTTCTTCTCATTGATCTTTACGCCGATGACTCCTTGCGTTCCGCGACCCTTACGTGGGAAGTGAACAATCTGCGTGCGCTTTGCATAACCAGCAGAAGAAACGATGAGCAATGCATCGTCACCACGGCCTGGGTCTGCCGACACAACTTCGTCGCCTGCCTTCAGCCTCATGCCTCGAACACCCGCTGCAGTTCTGCCCATTGGACGCACTTCGTTTTCGGAGAATCGAATGACTTGACCACTTCGGCTGACAATAAAGATGTCGTCGTCACCAGATGTTTCGATAACACGGACCAGTTCGTCTTCACCTTTGAGGTTGAGAGCAATGAGACCATCGCGACGGCTGGAGTTGTATGCATCGAACGCAGTCTTTTTAACTTGACCGCTCTTTGTAATGAAGAACAAGAACCGCTCGCCAGGGAATTCACGCGTATCAATAATCGCTTGAATAGTTTCGCCTGCTTGCAACGGCAACAAGTTCACGATGGGAACGCCTCTTGCAGTGCGTTCACGCTCGGGAATGTCTGCTGCGCGGACCTTATATACGCGGCCACGGTTCGAGAAGAACAACAAGTGTGCGTGTGCTGTAGTGAAGATAACGCGACGAACGATGTCGTCTTCCTTCAGTGCTGCACCCTTTACGCCACGGCCACCACGTGCTTGTGCACGGAACTGATCGGCAGATACAGACTTGACATATTGCGCTTGTGTCATCACGATGACGAGTTCTTTATCGTCAACCAGATCTTCAAGTGCCATTTCGCCAACGTCGTGAGCAATCTGGCAAACGCGTGGCGTTGCAAAATCTTTCTTCACGCTTGCGAGTTCATCTTTGATGACTCCGCGAAGTTTTGAATCGGACTCCAAGATTGATTCGTATTCCTTGATGCGTTCTTGCACGTCAGCAAGTTCTTTTTCAAGGTCGATACGAGAAAGACGTGTGAGTTGACGCAACTGCATATCCAGAATGTCAATCGCTTGACGCTCTGAGAATTCGTAAGGCTTCTTCATCAACGCATCTTTTGCTGCTGCCGGATCATCACTCTCACGAATGAGCTTGATGATCTTGTCGATGACATTGAGTGCCTTGAGGCGACCTTCAAGAATGTGGCCGCGATCTTTTGCTTTATCGAGACGGAATTGTGTGCGTCGTGTAACAACTTCAATTTGGTGCGCAACGTAACCTTTTAGCGCGTCGGCCAAGTTGATTGTGCGAGGTACACCATCAACAAGAGCAACCATGTTTACGGGGAAACTTGATTGCAGCGAGGTCATCTTGAACAAGTTGTTGAGAACAACGTTTGCGTTTGCTTCACGCTTCAACTCAATGATGAGGCTTGTCTTGCCACCAGATGAGTTGTCGTTGACATCGGAAATACCTTCAAGGTCTCCGCCGTCAACAAGTTCTTGAATACGAGCAGCAATAGAAGAGCAACTTGTTTGATATGGAAGTTCGGTGCAACGAATTTCCATACGGCCCTTACGGCCTTCTTCAATAGAAACCTTCGCGCGTGTTTTGATGCTTCCGCGGCCAGTGCGATATGCGTCGATGATGCCGGCGCGACCAAGAATGGAACCACCCGATGGGAAGTCGGGGCCCTTCACGAAGTTCATGAGATCGTCTGGTGTTGCGCCAGGATTATCAATGAGGTGCACGGTTGCGTCGATTACTTCGCCCAAGTTGTGTGGCGGAATTGATGTAGCCATACCAACGGCAATGCCTTGGCTGCCATTGACCAACAAGTTCGGGAAACGAGCAGGCAACACGCTTGGTTGTTCTGCTGTGCCGTCATAATTCGGAATCATGTCGACTGTGTTTTCGTCGATGCCGTCGAGCAAACGCATTGCTAATGAATGCAGGCGTGCTTCGGTGTAACGAGCAGCGGCCGGGCCAAAGTCTGGAGAGCCGTAGTTTCCGTGGAAGTCGATGAGTGGGTGACGCAACGAGAACGGCTGAGCCATACGAACGAGCGCGTCGTAAATAGCGCCGTCACCGTGTGGGTGATAACGCGCCATGGTGTCACCAGTGACGCGTGCACATTTCACGAATGGACGGTCGGGACGGAAACCTTGTTGTTCCATGTCCCAAATGATGCGACGGTGAACTGGCTTTAAGCCGTCACGCACGTCGGGCAATGCGCGCGACATGATGACGGACATCGCGTAATCGAGGAACGACCGCTCCATCTCGTCCTGCAAAGGAACGGGCTGGATTGGATCACTTGGTGCTGGTGTATTGACGTCGGTCATGTGTATTTCCTGTGATCAGAAGTCGAGGTTGCGAACATCGCGGGCATTGGTGGTGATGAATTTCTTGCGACTCTCTACGTCGTCACCCATAAGCACGCTCATCACTTCGTCGGCGATAGCTGCTTCTTCAACAGTGACTTGCAACAATGTGCGAGTAGCGCTGTCCATGGTGGTGCTCTTAAGTTCTTGCCAGTCCATTTCACCCAAGCCCTTGAGGCGTTGGAATTCTTTTTTGTGGTTTGGCTTTTCTGCTAAGAAACGATTCTTTGCTTGATCGTCTTTCAGATAAATCTTTTCTTTGCCAACTTCGGTGGAATACAACGGCGGTTGTGCGATGTACACAAACCCTGCTTCCACCATCGGGCGCATCTGCCTATAGAAGAAGGTGAGTAGCAACGTACGAATGTGGCTTCCGTCGACATCGGCGTCTGCCAATGCGATGATCTTGTGATAGCGAGCCTTTCCAGCGTCGAATTCTTCGCCAACTCCGCCACCAATAGCTGTGATGAGTGCTTGAATTTCGTTGTTCTTCAACATTTTGTCGAGGCGTGCTCGCTCAACGTTGAGGATCTTTCCGCGGATAGGAAGAATTGCTTGTGTACGTGGGTCGCGTGCGTCTACCGCGGTGCCACCAGCAGAGTCACCTTCCACGATGAACAATTCGCTCTCTTCAGGCTTGCCACTTGAGCAGTCCTTCAACTTGTCGGGCATGCCTGCACCAGACAATGAAGTCTTACGACGAACAGCGTTACGTGCGTTCTTTGCTGCAAGACGCGCCTGCGCAGCAGCAGTTGCTTTTTTCACAACCTTGTTTGCTTCGGCAGGGTTTTCTTCCAGCCACTCGGCCAAATACTTGTTGGTGCTCTTTTGTACGAACGAACGCATTGGCACGTTGCCCAACTTGGCTTTGGTCTGGCCTTCGAACTGTGGCTCGCGAAGCTTCACCGCGATGATGGCCGTGATGCCTTCGCGAATGTCTTCACCTAGGAGATTGTCCTCTTTTTCCTTAAGGATGTTCTTGTCGCGCGCATACTTATTGAGCACTGATGTGAGGGCTGTTTTAAAGCCTTCAACGTGCATGCCGCCTTCCGTAGTGGAAATACCATTGGCGTACCCGTGAATACCTTCGTAGTACCCGGTGTTCCACTGAATAGCGATTTCGAGTTGCATGCCCTCTTTTTCGTCTTCGTCTTCAAGTGATGCAACCTTGCTGAACAAAGGTTCTTTCGTGGCATTGAGATGCTTTACGAAGTCGACAACGCCGCCCTTGTATTGGAAGGTGACGGTTTGTTCTTTGCCAGGACGCTCGTCTGTGAAGACAACTTCGAGACCTTTGTTGAGGAATGCCATTGTCTGCAAGCGCTCCATAACTGTGCGCGCAACGAACTCGGTTCCTTCAGAAGCGAAAATGGTTTCGTCGGGCCAGAAAGTAACTGTGGTGCCGTTCTTGCGACCACGTGCTGGAGTGCTACCTGTTTTTGCAAGCTTGCCCTTTGGTTTGCCACCGTCGACAAACTCCATGCCCCAACGATCTCCGTCGCGGTCAATCTCAAGAACAACGCGACGCGACAAGGCGTTCACAACGCTGACACCTACACCGTGCAGACCACCAGAGACTTTGTAGCCCTCGCCACCGAACTTGCCACCGGCGTGAAGCACGGTAAGCACGACTTCGGCCGCGCTTTTGCCCTTGTGGGGGCCCGATGGGTACGGATCTACTGGAATTCCACGGCCGTTGTCGTCGACTCGGCAGCCGCCATCCTCAAGAAGAGTGATGCCAACGCGAGTACAGAACCCAGCCATTGCTTCGTCGATGGAGTTGTCGACAACTTCCCAAATGAGGTGATGCAAACCAGCAAGACCGGTGGAGCCGATGTACATACCGGGGCGTTTACGAACGGGATCTAGTCCCTCGAGAACCTGAATATCTTTGGCGCCGTAATCGGCGGAGGGGTTCTTTGAGGACTCTTTTTTAGATGCAACCATGGCGCAAATATCCTACCAATTTTGAGGTGTCGTTATCGGGAACGTCGCACTCGAATCTCAAGAGAATCCACTTCATCTCCGACGTGCTCTTTCAATGTGGCGAGCAATTGTGCTTCGAGGAATTTCAATTGTGTTGCCCATGCAGCATCGTCAACTTCTACAACGAGTCGTCTTTTTTCAAGACGTTTTGGAAGCACATGATCGGCGATGGGATCACCCACAATTTCTCTCCAATGAGAGAACAGTCCTAATGCAGTGGTCTCATCAGACACCTTCATTTTGCGCAACACTTTTCCGAGCACCTCAGACAATGGTCGTGGAGCTTTGCTTGGGCTTGTCCATTCGTCGTCACTCATGATTGCTCTTCCGTGTGTATTGGCTGTGTGGGAACCACTTGGCCATTTGCAATATGAATGATGCTGTCGGGGTGTGCCGCTGGGGGCAAAACGTGTGCTGTAGTGATGACAACTTGGCCGTCTGGCATATTGCGCAACAAGCTCTCGCAGCGAACGGGGTCCAGTTCGGACAACACATCGTCCAACACCAAAAGCGGTGCTGTTCCCACCACTTCGGTAACTAATCGGTGAATACCTAGGCGAAGGGCCAAGGCCAGGGTCCGGCACTCCCCTTGTGAGGCGTGAGACTTCGCTGGCATTCCCTTGATGTGCAGAACAACATCGTCTCTATGTGGGCCAACGGTGCTCATGCCTCGGCGAATGTCGTCTTGGCGTGCTGCGGCCAATGCGGCCACAAGACCTGGGCTACGCCATTCGGGTTCATACACAAGATCGATGGGCGTTGCTTCTGCGGCCAGAGATTCATATGCCTCACTCACAAACGGTGCGAGGCGAGCGATTAATTTTGCGCGTGCTTCGCCGAGTTGCGTTCCCTTTTGCGCGAACTGCGTGTCCCATACATCGAGGGTCATTTCAATATCTGGCGTGAGGCGACCATGCGACTGTTTCAGCAACACGTTGCGTTGCTTAATGATGCGATCCACTTCAAGACGCAACGTGTCTAGCTTTGGCGACAACGCAACAAGTGCATCATCCAACATGTCGCGTCGCACGCCGGGGCCTTCGTACACCAACTGCAAATCTGTAGGTGCAAACACTGTGGAACGCACAACGCCCAGCAAGTCGCGCACGCGACCCAGCCTTTGTTTATTCACTAATACCTTGTTGCGCCCTGCCCGGTTGATTTCGGCTTCCACCAATATTTCGCGGCCGTCGTCGTGCACAATAACGGCGCGCAAATAAGCAGAGTCTGCGCCTTGTCGCACTAACGCGTCATTTGGTACGCCGCGAAAACTATGAAGTGTTGACAAGTAACTCATGGCTTCCGCCAAACTTGTTTTCCCTTGTGCGTTGCGGCCGATTACAGCGGTAACGCCTGGGTCTAGCTCGATGATCGCGTGTTGATACACACGAAAATCAATGAGTTCAATGCGGCGAATCACCACAGCAGCGACACGCTACAGACGTTGTGGCATGAGCAAGTAGAGATACGACGTGTCTCCGACTGGCTTAACGATTGCAGGTTTGTTTGGCGCACTGGTTTCGATAACAACTTCTTCGGTACCGCATGCATCAACGCCATTAGCGAGATACTCGGAGTTGAAAGCAACTGTGATGTCTTCGCCAGTGAACTGAGTGTCAATATCTTCAACACTTGTTGATCCATCGGTGAGTTGCACGGTAAGGCGAATTCCTTCCGAAGACATACGCATACGAACAGGCGTCATCTCGGAAGCAAGCACGCGTGTGCGACGTAATGCGTCGAGGAGTTCTTCACGATTAACAATTGCCGAGTTCGGATTGTTTTTCGGAATGATTGTTTGGTACGGCGGATATTCAGCATTGATGAGCCGCGTGGACAATGTCATCTTCGGTGACTGGAATGTTGCGTCAAGGTCATTAAAACGAACAGTGATTTCGTCTGACATATCGAGAAGCCGTTGCAATTCGGCAAGTGCGCGCGCGGGAATCAGGAATGAATCCTCAGAACCCGTGTGCTCGCCTTCAATGTCGCGCATTGCGAGGCGATAGCCGTCTGTAGCAACTAAACGAATTGCTTTTCCGGTTGAGGCCAACAACACGGCAGACAAGTTGTGTTTGTTCTGGTCTGTGCTGGCTGCTTGAACAACTTGCGCAAGAGCAGCTTTGAAGATTTCTGAATTGATGACAACTGGTTCACCAGACGGTGGTGATGAACGGGGAAATTCAATTGCGTTCAGTGTGGGAATTGTGAATTGTGAACGTTGCGCAGAAATAGTTGCGTTGTCGCCAGCGAATTCAACAGTGATTTTTCCTGAAGGCATTACGCGAACAATGTCATTCAACATACGTGCGCTAACTAGGCACTGACCATCGGTGTCTCCGCCTACTGGCAAAACGAATTGCAACGAAATTTCGTTGTCGGTACTGGATGCAACCAGGTTGTCACCGGTGAGATTCATTTTCACACCAGACAGTGCGGGTGTGCCGGCATTTCGACTGGAGGCGATACGCGCCAATGCACCAAGTGCTTCTGCCAGGATCCCTTGTTCGCTTCTGAACTTCATAGTCGTACTTTCATGCTCTGTGGTTCATTGTATGACGAAGCGATTACCGGAACCGAGAAGTGATGTATATGTTTAATAGTGGTAATAAGTGCTGTGGATTGTGGACAGCGACCGATTGAGCCTTGCGCACGTTGAAAAGGCCATGTGTACGGCGAACCCCCCATACGCACAGGTTGCACGCTTGCAACTTGTGTAGTTGTGGAGAACCCCATAGTTGTCCCCGACCCCTCACAGGCAGTCCACATGGTCATCCCCATGAGATTCACAGGCCCGTGTGTCATCGCAATTACGAATTCTTGATTCGTGCGGTGATGTCGGTGACAAGGTCGAAGGTCTGCTTGTCTTCGCGCATGAGGCGTTGGGTCTTGTCGACGGCATGGATCACGGTGGTGTGGTCGCGGCCGCCGAAGAGGCGAGCAATGGCGGGGTAACTCAACTCGGTCATGTCGCGAAAGACGTACATGGCAATCTGGCGCGCAGATACCAACGGGCGCTGGCGAGACTTGCCTTTGAGGGCTTCAACACTGAATCCCATATATCCGGCAATTTCAGTGAGCATCTCTTCATCGGTGCGGTGCTTAGGGGCGGTGGCGGTCAGAAGGTCGGCCAGTTGAGTCTCGGCCATGGCAACGGTGGCGTCCTCGCGGGTGAGGTTGGCATAGGCCGTGACGCGAATAAGGGCGCCTTCAAGTTCACGAATGTTCGAGGTGATGTTGGAAGCGATGAACTCAAGAACGTCGGCTGGCAACGGGGTGTTGTCGCGCTCAGCCTTATTTCGCAAGATAGCGAGGCGGGTTTCAAGGTCTGGAGGCTGAATGTCGGTGATGAGGCCCCAACGGAAGCGGCCGCGAAGGCGATCTTCCAGGGTGGGGATGGCATCTGGCATGCGGTCAGACGAGATAACAATCTGTTTGTTGGCTCCGTGGAGGGAGTTGAAGGTGTGGAAAAACTCCTCTTGGAGGCCTTCTTTTCCTTCCATGAACTGAATGTCATCGATGAGCAAAACGTCCACGTCTCGGTAACGACGCTTGAAGGCTGCGGTGGTGTTTGTACGAATTGCGTCGACATATTCGTTCAAGAAAGTTTCGGTGGAGACATAGCGAACTTCGTAGTGCGCGTAGTGGTCGTGCACGTACCAACCGATGGCTTGCAAGAGGTGAGTTTTACCAAGTCCAGCTGAACCGTAAATGAACAGTGGGTTATACGAACGTGCAGGTGTCTCGGCAACGCGAAGTGCGGCAGCAAGAGCGAATTGGTTTGATGCACCTTTCACGAAGTTGTCGAAGGTATAACGAGGGTTGAGACCAACAGCCAAACCCTTGCCACTATTGGCTTTTACAGGGATTGTGTCGACGGTAGGCGCATCGACCAAGACAGCATCGTTTTCAACAGATGGCTGGATATCGCTGATCTCGATAATGAGTTCGCGATCGCTTTCGCCGATCTCGTCGAGCGCGTCAATGACCAGCGGGCGATAACGAGTGACAATGCGATCACGTACGTGAGCGTTCGGAACTTGCAGGCGTAATGATTCATCGTCACTTGTGAGTGCGACAACATCGTTGAAAGTGGAGTACCAAACACCTTCGGAGACTTGAGCTTTAAGGAGTTGTGCTGTTGCATTCCACACGGCTTCGTGATTGTTCATTTCCGCCTCCTAAAGTCTCGTCCACAGCACTATCCACAGGGTGTGGACGACTGGCTAGCAGATGTTGCTAGGGAATGTGACCGTAGCAGGAACTGTGGATATCCAAAAAATGAACCGGCCCCCGGCTTTGAGGGGGTGGGTATGTGTGGCGTCGGTCGCGCGCACCGTTAGCCTGTGGAGGTTGTTCGTCTCGTGCCGCTGGCACAGGAATAACCCCATAGTCCGCGCTCCCCAAAGGAGCTTGCCCCATAGGAGGCGCCATGAAGCGCACCTTTCAGCCAAATAACCGACGCAAAGCACGTAAGCACGGTTTCCGTGCACGTATGAGCACCCGCGCAGGACGCGCCATCTTGAAGTCGCGTCGGGCTAAGGGCCGTCACCGCCTCAGCGCTTGATCGGCCGCATCCAGAGTCGCTCGGCCTTTGTTCGCATCCGCGAAGAAGGTCGCCATGTCCGCTCCGGTCCCCTGTCGTGCACCATGTTGCTTGATTCCTCGCTTCTCGAACCCCAAGTGGGCTACGCCTTAGGGCGCAGCTTCGGGTCTGCCGTGCGCCGTAACCGTTTGCGCCGCCAAATGCGTGAGGTGTTGCGTCTTCGCCCCACCCCTTTGGCCCCTGGTATGTATGTGTTTGGTGCTTCTCCCAGAGCCAATGGCCTTGCCTATGCCGATGTGGAACGCCACATGGAATCACTGATTGCAAAGGGCCAAGCCCAATGACCCAGTCGACATCCCTCACCTCTTTCACAAAGCCACAAAGTCTAATGATGAAGGCAATCCGCTTTTATCAAGTAGCACGCCAAGGCCACATTTCGCCCTGTCGCTTTTACCCTTCGTGTTCTCATTACGCCGAGGAAGCCATTGGTACACATGGTTCTGCACGCGGTTTGTGGCTCACCACCCGTCGCCTCTTGCGGTGTCGCCCATTCGGACCTTCCGGATTTGACCCCGTCCCACCCCCCAAAGGGCACGCCTAGAAAGGGCTCACCATGTTTCAACCATTTGCCTGGCTCATCGACACCTTCTACGGATGGACACATAACTACGCCATTGCTGTAGGCCTGGTGGCTTTGGCCATCATGTTGCTCATCACCCCGCTCACATTGAAGAGCACCAAGGGAATGCTGGAAATGCAACGTTTGCAGCCCGAGATGAAAAAGCTGCAGAACCAGTACAAGGGTGATCGCCAGCGTCTCAACGAAGAGATGATGAAGCTCTATCAGGAGCACAAAGTCAACCCATTGGCCTCGTGTTTGCCTTTGTTGGCGCAGATGCCCGTGTTCATCATCATGTTCCAAGTGTTGAACGGCCTGACCCGTAAGGGCGCCGACGGCACTTTCGACCCGAAGCACCTTGAGTCGGGCTCGCAACTGTACGACGCCCTCGATGGTGCCACGAGGATGATGTCTTTTGGGCTTGATCTTGCAATTACCCCACAAAACGCCATGAAGGCCGACTTTGTGAGTGGTATTTGGTACGCGCTTCTCGTAGTGATTTTGGGCGGGCTTTTCCTTGTGCAACAGCGCATGGTTGCTAGCCGCACCCCATCAAACGCGGGAATGTCTCCCGTGCAGGCAAAGATCATGCAGTACATGCCTGTGGCATTTGCACTGTTCCAAGTGTTCTTGCCCACCAGTTTGGTCGTGTATTACATGACCCAAACCGTTGTGCGCATTGTGCAACAGGGCTACATCACGCGCCGCTTCTACGGAGAAGATGGTCTGGGGCGTCAAGCACAGGCTGCAAGCGCGAAGGCGCGCGACCTGAAGGACGAAGACGCTAAACCAAGCAAGCAGAAGAACGAACAATCGCAAGCACCCGCTCCTATTCAGAGCAAGAGGGTGACACCCAGCAAGAACAGGCCGACCCCTAGTGGAAAGCCGTCTCGCCCGGTTCCCCCCAGCAAGCGAAACAAGTAACGCCGGGGTCGCCCGCGCACAACAACATAAAAGATGAGGTCATCATGGAATGGGTAGAAACAACAGGAAACACACTCGAAGAGGCCAAAGAGGCCGCACTCGATCAGTTGGGTGTCGCTGAAGACGATGCCGAATTCGAGGTCGTCGACGAGCCAAAGGCAGGCCTGTTTGGTCGCACCCGCGGCGAAGCACGCGTGCGTGCACGGGTTCGCCCAGCAACACCACGCGGCAATCAGGAGCGTCGCCCCCGCAAGGAAAAGGGTGGCGAGAAGTCAGGCGAGCGTCGTGAGTCAAAGCCACGTGGCGAAGGACAAGAGCGTCGCCCTCGCCCACCACGCGAAGAACGCCCACCGCGCGAGCCACGTGAGCCCCGCGAGAAGGTAGAAGTGGACCCAGCAATTGTTGGTGAAGCAGCAGCCGAATTCTTGACCGGTCTCGTGACAGCCTTTGGCACCACGGGTTCTGTCTCTGTCAGCCGCGAGGAAGACGAGATCGAAGTGCGTGTCGACGGCACCGAGCTTGGTCTCATGGTTGGCCCTGGTGGAGCAACATTGTTGGCCATCCAAGACCTCACCCGCGTGGCTAGCCAGCGTCGCCTCGGCGATCAGGACACTCGTTTGCGTATCGATATCGCCGGTTATCGCGAGCGTCGTCGTGAAGCCTTGACCCGCTTTGCCCTCAAAGTGGCAGCAGAAGTCAAGGAAACAGGCTCATCTCGCATGCTTGAACCAATGACATCAGCTGATCGCAAGATCGTTCATGACTCGTTGACTGAAGTTGAAGGCATCACCACACGTTCCGAAGGCGAAGATCCTCGCCGTCGCGTCGTGGTTGAACCAGCCGAATAACCGTATGCGGTGCTGTGGCATCGCTACTCTCAATGGCAGATGACTGCCTCACGCAAGACCCTTGAAGATGTGCTTCTGGCTGCTCAACGCCTAGGAACATTGGGTGATCGCCCCATTCCTGAGGTAATTGAGCACGCCCGCTATTTCGTGCAGGCACTTGAAGGCGTGACGGGATGCGTGGCAGATATTGGTACAGGAGCCGGAGTGCCTGGCTTGGTGATAGCCGTCGACCGTCCCGATCTAGACATGGTGCTGGTTGATCGGCGCGAAAACCGGATGGATGAACTGTCTCGCGGCGTCGCCTCGATGGGATTGTCGGACCGAGTGCGAGTGCTGATTGAAGATGTGGAAACCATGGGAAGCTCCCTTAAGCACGCCGCACAATTCGATGCAGTGGTGTGTCGAGGGTTTGGTCCACCCGACCTCACGGCGAGGCTCGCTCGAGCCCTCCTAAAAAACGGAGGAAGGCTAGTGGTGTCAGAACCACCCCTTTTTGACCCTTCTCGATGGCCCGAAGACCTCCTCCAGAGGACCCATTTTGGGGCCCCGGAATACCTCCAGGGCGTAGTAGTCCTGACTGCAACCCCTGAAAAATAAGGACTCCATAATGTTTCACGTGAAACATGGGCGAGAGTAAAAACCTTCAGATGTTTCACGTGAAACATTCCCCGACAGGCCCTCCTGATGAGATGTTCCACGTGAAACATGTAGTCCTATCCACCAGTTTTCCACAGGCCGCACCTATGATGACGGGTATCGCATCCCATTGCTGTCGAGCAGGAGAGAGAATTCCATGAACGGTTCTGACACGGTTGTCTTGGCCATTTCGCTCCAAAAGGGCGGTGTGGGCAAAACCACAACGGCCATCAACTTAGGTGCTGCACTGGCCGAGTTGGGCTTTCGAACATTGATTATCGACCTTGACCCTCAAGGCAATGCATCCTCTGGGCTCGGCATTCACCCCCCTGACGATGCGCCCACAATCGCTGATGTCTTGCGTCGCGAGGAAACCCTTGACTCCATTGTGGAACCAACGGCCGAGAAGAACTTGTTTGTTGCTCCGGCGCCAACTGGCCAGATGTTGGCCGAAGTGGAAGCTCAATTAGTAGCCGAGATGTTCCCGCAGCCACGCCTGAAGGATGCTATCGACGCGGTGCGCGATGATTGGGATTACATCTTGATGGACTGCCCTCCTACCCTGGGTCGCCTTACTGTCAATGCGTTCATGGCAGCTGATGCCATCTTGGCTCCCGTGCAGTGCCAATACTTTGCACTTGAAGGCTTGCGTGATCTCAGCGAAGTGGTGAAGCAAGTACGTGCCGCGCTGAACCCGGACCTTGAAATTGCCCATTATCTATTGACGATGAGCGAAGGAACCAAGAAATTGTCGCAAGAAGTAGAGAGCGAATTGCGCAATGCCTTCGGCAAAAAAGTATTTAATGCTGTTATTCCGTACAACGTCAAACTCGCCGAGGCACCATCTATGCAGCACAGTGTTTTGAAGCACGCCAGTACATCAAAAGGCGCAAAGGCATATCGTGCAGTAGCAAAGGAGTTGAGTAATGGCCGAAAAGCGAAAACTAGGTAGGGGATTATCCACTCTCATTCCTACTGAGAGAACTGAAAAGCCCGCGGAGCCTGCAACGGCTGCACCGGCAACACCACGAGCCGCACCAGCAGAAGAACTGCCTGCATCTGCCTTGCGCGACGTTGCTATCGATGCCATCGTGCCAAACCCACATCAGCCGCGTGTTCATTTCGATGAAGACTCGCTGAGCGATCTGGCCAAATCAATCAAAGAGATTGGCGTTCTTCAGCCTTTGTTGGTGCAAGAGACGTCACCAGGGAAATACCAACTTATTGCGGGTGAACGACGTTGGCGTGCAGCACAGCGGGCCAAGCTCGCTGTTGTGCCCGTGGTGGTGCGCAAGATCAGTGAACTGGGCTCGGTAGAACAAGCATTGGTGGAGAATCTTCACCGACAGGACCTCACCGCACTGGAAGAGGCATCGGCGTATCAACAACTGGCCGACGACTTCGACCTCACGCACGATCAGATTGCAAAGCGTGTGGGCAAGAACCGCACCACGATTACCAACGCGCTTCGTCTGCTGCAATTACCTGCCGCCGTGCAGGGGTACCTTGCCGATGGGCGATTGGCAGCGGGTCATGCACGGGCATTGCTGTCGTGCAGCGACACGAAAGTAATGGAACAACTGGCGGCCTCTGCTGTGGCCGAGGGTTGGTCGGTACGTGCTGTTGAAGTAGCTGTGAAAGAGGGAGTCTCTGCCAAGGGTAAGACCAACCCGGGCAAGGGAACCGGTGGTACTACGGGCATGAAGCCAGCTGGGCTATTGGAACTGGAGAATCTTTTGGCCGAGTTCCTTGACACCAAAGTGGGCGTCTCCATGAATGACAAACGCGGGCGTATCACCGTGGACTTTGCAGACCTCATCGATCTCGAGCGAATTTATCGCCGAATGGTCGAGGGAATAGAGTAAAAACAACTTAAATTACGACGGTGTAGTTATCCACAAAACACTCACTCTCAACTGTGCGTTTAAGGTTGAATGTTATGCACACCTGTGGATTGGTTGTGGATAACTAGATCTCAGTAGCGGGATTCTCGCGCCATGCATCGAGCGCATCACAAATTGCTGTTGAAACAGCATTTGTTTTCAATGACACCACTTCATGTGGCCCCATCGAACACAACACAGCGGTCATTCGTGTTTCACGCAACACCGGGTGACGCACACCAAGAGTCTGCACGTGTATCTCTGGCGCACGAGCAGAGATCGCAGCAGCAATCCGCAATGCAAGATTGCGACCACCCACACTGCAAAACGTTGGAACTTCGTAATAGTAAATAGTGCAGCCCGCATCATCGGTACTTTCACATCCGATGTACACATCAGCTTGATATGCATTTGCAGCTTTCGCCTGTTCTGATGCAGTGAAGTCAACAGTGCTTGTCAGTGGGTGAGATTCTTTTGCACGACGAACAATTGCAGAGGCAAGTGGAGCACCACCAGTGAAATAACCAACCACTAGTCGAAGTGAATCATTAACAACATCGTCTGATAACGCCAGACCTTCACGTACAACTGCAACACCCGGGCCATCCCCAGTTTGCGAACCCATACGCTTCAAAACATCAATGAATTCGGGCGTACTGATGCCATTTCGTGGTGATCCAATATTTTCTTGAAACTCCGCAACAGCCTCCGAAGTCCGCGGACCATAGATGCCATCAACACGTCCACAATCAAAACCGAGCCGATTGAGCAGTGATTGCAGACTTGCTACATCGTCACCACGAATGTTGGGAGAACGAAGAAACAACAATCGCTCACCAAGAGTCCAACTGGCTTCAATCAGTGATGACCACACTTGCTCATCACACTCACCAGTGGTAGATAGACCATATAAATCTTGAAATGCCAATAATGCGGCGTGTGTACGCGCGCAGAAAGTGGAGTCTTCGGCAGAACCCGGTGCAAGGAAACCTGCTGCGGACAAACGACGCTGCAGATCATGCACCGCTGGTCCGCGGTGACCTGGCTTTATCGGGAAGCCGGAAGAAATGGGTTGAGCTCCTCGAGCATGCGACCCTTCGGCATCGCACCAACAATTTTTGTTTTGATTTCGCCCTCGGAGAACAAAAGCATGGTGGGAATACTCATGACATTGAAACGCCCAGCGATGTCACCGTGGTCATCGACATTGAGTTTCGCAATAACAATTTGGCCAGCCTTTTCGGCAGCGATTTGTTCGAGGATGGGTGCAATTTGCTTGCAAGGTCCACACCATTCGGCCCAGAAGTCCACCAAGATGGGAGTGTCTGAACTATTAACAATCTCGTCGAATGTTGCACTAGTGAGTGTGATGATTCCGTCAGCCATAGCAGTACCTTTCGTTGTTTTCAGTGTAGTGCTGCGAGGTTCAAGAACTGTGAGGTAGGTAGGTACCTAACGCGTCGTTCAGTGTGATGGCAGAACCACCAATGACACTGATGCAGTCGGGGACAGCGGGCATAACAGCAACTAGGCATTCGGCAATGGCCGAAGGTTTGCCGGGCAGATTAATGATGAGGCTTGTTCCACGAATTCCTGCAGATTGGCGCGACAAGATGGCAGTGGGCACGATGTGTAGAGACACTTGACGCATTAGCTCGCCAAAACCAGGCAACATTTTCTGGCAGATCGCTTCAGTGGCTTCGGGAGTTACATCGCGAAGTGCAGGACCGGTACCTCCGGTAGTGACAATGAGACCGCATTGTTCAACGTCAGCCAACTCAACCAACGTGTCTGAGATGATTGATTGTTCGTCGGGAATCAATCGAGTGACGTACTCATACTCACTGGTGATGCAGGAATCGAGAAATGCGCAAATGGCAGGGATGCCTTTGTCTTCATAAACGCCCGTTGAGGCTCTGTCGGAGACAGCAACTACACCAATACGCGTCTTCATGATTGATTAGTGCTGGTGCTCCAACCAACGCTCGCAATCGAGAGCAGCCATACAGCCTGAACCAGCAGCAGTAATCGCTTGGCGATACGTGTGGTCTTGCACGTCACCACAAGCAAAGATGCCTTCGATGTCTGTGTATGTGGAACCGTCACGAGTGAGCAGGTAACCAGTGTCTTCCATGTTGAGAACGTTCTGGAAAATTGCTGTGTTTGGTTTGTGGCCAATAGCAATGAAAAGACCAGTAACTGCAAGTGGGCGAGTGGAGTTGTCGGTGGTGTCGGTCAGAGTGACGCCAGAGAGTGATTGTTCACCTTGCAATTCGGTAACACGTGAGTTCCAATGGATTTCAATCTTCTCGTTAGCAATAGCGCGATCTTGCATGATGCGTGATGCACGCAATGTGTCGCGACGAACAATGAGGTGCACTTTGCTTGCAAACTTTGTGAGGAACATTGCTTCTTCAACAGCGGAGTCTCCGCCACCAACAACTGCAATCTCATGACCACGGAAAAAGAAACCGTCACATGTTGCACAGGTGGAAACACCATGGCCGATTAGCTCGGTTTCACGGGGCAAATCGAGCATGAGCGACTGTGCGCCGGTGGCAACAATGATGGAATGCGCACTGTATTCGGTGTCGCGAATCCATACCTTGAACGGACGCGAAGAGAAGTCGACCTTGGTGACTTTTTCGGTAATGAATTCAGCACCAAAGCGCTCGGCTTGTGAACGAAAGTTCATCATGAGTTCTGGTCCCATGATGCCTTCGGGGAAACCAGGAAAGTTCTCTACCTCTGTTGTAAGCATGAGTTGACCACCAGGCTGATCGCTAGTGGAACTCGGCTCACCTTCGATGACAAGTGGTGCGAGCGATGCGCGTGCGGTGTAGATGGCGGCGGTGAGACCAGCAGGTCCTGAACCGATGATGATGGTGTTACGAACAGTGCTCATTTATCTTCTTCTGTGTATCGGCGGCGCATCAGAAGGAATCCGATGACTGCAAAGACCGCGCTAAGGGTGAAATACGAAATCCACACGGATGCATCGTGGTTGACAACAGAATCGAGGGCTGCCTGGAGACCGCGAGTGATTCCCACGATCAGCAAAACCAGAATGCCAACAACGCCAAATGTCCCGAGCAAACCAAAGACAAGCCCACGTGCGGTGGTGACCAATGGTTGAGTGGTGTATCGACGAACGGTGCTCACAACCCGGTCGATGAAATCGACTGTTCTATCGGCCCATTCGGGGTCGGTGAGGGGGTTGGACACCATGGGGTTCAGCCTAACGGCGAGCGCCGAAGCCGAAGTGGGCTTACGGCCGTCCAGGCAGTGGATGACTAGCTATGACCTCGCATGAGCCACCGTGAATCTGTAGTTCCGTTGGCGTTGCGACAAGCGTGAGCTTTGTGCCCGAAACTGAGTATGTACCCACTGGTTGGTTCCCTGCTTCCACATCAAACCCGGCACAGCCGTTGCCGCTCGCAACTATTGCGGGATGCGTGATGATGCTGAGTTGGGTACACGAGGTCTGGTCAACAACTACAAGGTTTGGTTTTGAAGTCCATACTTCTCGCACGGAACCCACGGAAGAATAGGTACCAACGATTGTGTAGTCGGCCAGGTCCGCGCCACACACAGAACCTTTAATCGGCACCGTGGTGACTGCGCCGTTTCGCGGTCTTACGGTTGAGTCAGTGGATGGGGAAAGCGATGAATAAAGAGCACTGCTACCTACTAACACGATCAAGGCAGCTGCGACAGCGAGCCAACGCCGCGGAGATTGGCGAGAAATAGAAGGGGACACGTGGGCAAGTGCCTCGGCGATGTGGGCGTCGCGGACTTCGTTTGACGCTGCGGGAAGATCGCGCAGCGCCGCAACTATGCGGGGGTCAAGTTGTTCGTTGTCGCTCACGTGTTCCTTTCGTCAGGGTTATGACGCCCTGTGGAGGTGTCTTGGTTCCCAAGAATGTTGGCCAATTGGGTTCTGCCTCGGGCCAGGCGAGAACGCACAGTGCCCACGGGAACCCCCTGTATTTCAGCGATTTCCTCATAATCAAGGTCCGCAACATGGCGCAGCACAAGGGTGGTTCGGTATTCCTCGGGAAGCAGAGCCAGTGCTTGAGCCACATCCATTTGAGCATCAACTGCACCAGTACCGTCGGCCATTGGAAGAACAAAGGTTGCATCAATGTCGGTAGGGGTCGGACGTCTGCGAATGCGGCGCACTTCATCAAGAGCAGCATTCGTCGCAATGCGATAGACCCACGTAGAAAACTTTGATCGTCCATCGAATCCAGGCAGTGCGCGAACAATAGAGATAAGAGCATGTTGGGTGGCATCTTCAGCGTCGGCTTTATTCACCACAATGCGATGACAAACAGTGCGCACAGAGTCATAGTGCATGCGCAACAAGGCGTCGGTCGCAACAGAATCTCCACGCTTGGCGCGCTGAATCAGAAGGTCGTCAGGAGCAGGAGAGATGTTGACAGGTTAGTCACCTGTGGAACGGGCACTATTTGGCTGAAGTGAAGTCGAGGCTGGAAAGCGCACCTTTGAATGGGTTGCTATCGCTACACGAGGTGCTACGACCCGCTTCTCGCATGTACAAGAGCACATTGCGAGCTGGGCTTTTCACATCGAAGGTGCCGATACCTGTTTGTTGCGATGCAGCCTGGGCCACAGGAAGACCCCAGCCGTCAAGCGAAGCAGGGAGGGCATCGCCAGTAGAGACGTACACCTCTGCATTCCACGGCGCAGTTGCAAAATTTGCCGCCAATGTTCCGAGACCCACGCCAGATAGTTGGACCACCACGCCTACGCCAGCCTTCGAACCGAAATACTGATTGCCATAACACACGGTTGTCCATGTGGTTGCGGGGTTGTTATCGGTGAGAGCTGGAATCATTGCTTCGTTTTCTTGACCGTCATCTCCGTTCGGGTCGTAACTTCGCATGCCAACAACAGTGACGGGACCAACAGGAATTTCATTGACAACTGGTGCGCCAATTTGTGAATTTGTTTCTTGAAGTCCACGCCACAACATCACAGTCATGGTGAGTGCTGCAATCAGCAGAAGAGCAATAGGCACATAGTTGCGTTTTGTTGATGTGCGTTGCGAACGTGGCAATGCAGTTTCTGGATGCGCTATACCACGCGGCGTGTTGTCTTTTGTTTTAGGTGCGCGAACTGGCGTGTCATCTTCTGGAACGACTTCAAGTGAACGTCGTGGCCTTTGAGGCATAAGAGGATCGTTCAATGTGGGACGACTACGTGGTGTTGCTGGTGCCATCGATGGATTGAGTCCGTCTACCGGCGTGAGCGCATCATGATTTTGTTGTGATACTTCGTCGAGTGCACGAACTACTTCGTGACACGTGGCGTAACGATGCTCAGGTTTACGCATCAACATTTTGTGAATCACTGCAATGAGATTGCTTGGTACATCTGAGCGAATTCCACTGAGCGGTGTGGGGTCACGTTGCAAACGCTGAATGGCAGTTTGTTGCTCATTTTCCCCTTTAAATGGGGCTTTTCCGGCCAAGCATTCGTAGAGAACAAGGCCAAGTGAATAGATATCTGCACGACCGTCAAGCAATCGACCTTGGACTTGTTCGGGAGACAAATACTTTGCAGTTCCCATCATGATGTCTGGCTTTGTGAGATCTGTGTGGTCTTCAACACTTGCTACCAGTGGCTTGGCAATACCAAAGTCTGTGAGCAAAACTTCGCCCTCTTTCATGACCAGAATGTTTGCTGGCTTGATGTCTCTGTGGAGAATATTTTCATCGTGAGCTTTTGCTAACGCCGAAGCAATGGCCCGTCCGATATGCAATGTGAGATGAGCACTGAGTTGCCCTGGTTGTCGAGATGTACCTTTATCGTCTAATAAACCACGAAGAGATTTCCCTTCGATGAGACGCATAACGAGTGCAACTTGATCATGTTCGTCGATGCAGTCATACACCGGAACAATGTGTGGGTGAGTAAGTCGTGCAAGTGCTTGTGCTTCACGACGAAAGCGTTCTTTTGTGACGACGTCATCAGCAATGTCTTCGCGCAACATCTTCACTGCAACAGTGCGACTTAATGTGAGATCAGTGGCGCGCCAGACGTCGGCCATGCCACCAGAAGCGATCATTCCTTCAAGGCGATAGCGTCCGCCGATGAGGTCACTGGTGTGATGAGGTGCAGCCATTACTGGGAGCAGACGCTAGTTGTGGATGGCCTCCGAGGGAGGCATACCCCTTATTCGGCTAGGCGAAAAACGATTCCGATAGTTCCTTGACCAGCGTGAGCGCCGATGACTGCGCCGATGTCACTGACGATCACTTCACCTGAGTACACGGCCTTGACCATCGCAATGAAAGCGTCGATGTCTGCACATTGAGCATGGAGCAAAGCAAGGCGTTCGATTTTTCCTTCATGCGAACGAAGTGACTCGATAAGGAAGGCCAACGCTTTGGAGCGCGTGCGCTGACGGCCAGCTTCTTCCACTTTGCCGTCACGTATCTCAATGAGGGGCTTAATGGAGAGAGCGCTTGCCATCATGGCCTTTGCTCCACCAATGCGGCCACCTTTTTTCAGGTTGTCGAGCGTGTCGAGAGCGGCAACAACGTGCGTGCGGGGGGCCAATTGCTCTGCGCGAGCCACAATTTCTTGCTGTGTGGCGCCGGCTCGTGCCATTTCGGCACATTCAAGGACTGTGAGGCCTTGTCCCATAGATGCACTGCGGCTATCGACAACCACAACTGAGATCTCTGGTTCAAGTGCACGCGCAGCAAGGACTGCGCTTTGCATGGTGGCTGACAAATCTGACGACAAGGAAACAACAACGATGGATGAAGCGCCTTCTGCTTTGAGGGAGCGATAGCACTCTTCAAATTTGCCCTGTGATGGTGCAGCTGTCTCTGGCAACTGTGGAGAAGCAGAGCACAATTTCCAGAATTCACTGGTGGTGATGGTTTCTCGGTCGATGTATTCGGTGTCGCCAAAGCGAACACTGAGAGGAACAATGCGAATACCTAAGGCGTCAGCCATATCTTGAGGTAGGTCGCAGGCGGAGTCGGTAACAATTCGAACAGTCATTGCTCAGAAACCGTAGTCGCCTCAGGAGGTCTGCGTCGTGCTGACCTGCGGTGAGACCACCACCAGGCCAAAAGAATAAGAAGGAATGAGATGCTGACGAACTGGCCGAATCCTGCAATGGCAGTGACCTTGGCCCGAATAGTGATGAGGGGAACCACTTCTACGTTCCCTTGCGGGGTTGCCACCCATACAGAAACAGGGAATTGACCACTGGTACGCGTACTGGCTGAGACGACTACCTCGGTGGTGCTTCCGGCCGAAAGAGTGATGATGCGACTGGGGTCGACCAATGAAAGTTTGGCGCTGTTCAGGCGCACTCGAACAGCGAGGTTCTCTGGCGAACTATTTCGAAGTTGAATGCGGATAGATCCGTTACGACTAGAGAGATTGAGCTCTTTTGGAGTTGTGACAGTGACGGCCCGGCGCGTAGCGCGCAACTGTTTACGTAAAGCAGAAATATATGCTTCGGCGTTTTCAAGAGTCGACGAAGCGCCAACACCTAACAAGTACGACCACGTATACCGACGCGTATCGTCCTCGCTCAACATAGAGGACACCGCGTTTAGTTCTGTTCGTGCATTTTGAATGCTTGGCACACGACTTGTATTCCATTTCTCTGGCGCGGGGCCAAAAGAGATTGCTGAAGTGGTGTTGTCTACGGAGCGTGACGCAGCCATGTCGATGAGCGTGAGACCTGGCGCATTAGCGAGGGCTTTCGTGGCTGTAGTCATGAGTTGAAACTGGTTAACTGTGGAAACAGGTAGTGAGATCAACATATGCACGAGCGCCGGATTCATTGCCGCGGCTATCAGGTCATCGCCATGCACAATCGCCTCGGCTGCAACTGCATAGCCATTCTTCTCTGGTGTACTCGCGGTAGAACCAATGCCGACAAGTTTGGCAAGGTGAGACACAACTGAAATATTTTTATTCTCTGTATCTACAGGATGACTAATAATACTGGCAGGTAGCTCTGTTGTTGCATCTGTACTTGCGTTGTCGCTGAGCAAAATATTTGTAATGCCAGCGTCACGTAGCAACGCAATAGCGTCTGCATCAAGTCGTTCCGTTGCTACCCAGGAATTGCGTTGAATAGTTACCCCGGGAAGGAACCTGTTGAGTGTGGACTCTCCGAGTTTTAGTTGCGCGATGAACTCTTGTTGTAGTCCAAGACCAGCAAAGACAGCGGGGTCGCAGGGTGCAAATGTGTCGATTGCAATTGACCTACGACGAAGTTGATTGTGTAGGTCCAAGAAAAGTTGTTGATCTGTTGGAACACCAGATTCTCCCAAAGCGGTAATGATTTGTGGGCTTATTGATACAGTGACGGCGCCGGTAAATGACCCAAGAAATGCGATTGTTCGTTTGACGGACTCTCGTGTCTTGTTGTCTAATTCGATAATGCCGTCTGTTTTCAACAAGCCCGACGTTGTGAGACGTAGAAGTGGACTGACAGCAATGTTTTGAGTTGTAGCTGACAATGTTCGCTTATTGACAAAGGTGAGCACAGAAGAAAGAACTGACTTGGTTTGGAAATCTGTGATTCGAATTGTGAGGGGATACACACCGTCTTGTGCAATCGTTAACGCTGAACTGTTTATCTCTGTAGTGATGATTGGGACGATTGGCTGTAGGTGTCCTGCGTAATCGCGACTGACTCGAGACAGTGCAACTGAAAAAGAATCACTGATACCGGGGACCACTTCACCTTTTGCAATCGATGCAAACGAATCCCTCGTAGCAATGCGACGATGCAGCAGAAATTCAAGCGTGTCTTTGCCGTCAAGTGAATTACGAATATTCGCGTCGAGAAGAAAACGAGCATTCACTGACGTGAGAATGTTGAACGGTTGGGCCAGGATGCCAATTTCTGGCACTGGCGAATCAATTTCTTTCTGGTTCGCTTGCACAGGAGACGAGATCAGTGTTGTTGCTAGTGCGCTCGTGGCAAGGGCTACTCGTAGTAATCGTCTCATGGCAGAGTTCTTTCCAGCACGGAAAGACCATAGTCAAGAGTTGCAAAGCCGAACTTGCGATACAGGTCTAGTGCTGCCTGATTGTTGTCGTCTGTATTCACCACGGTGCTCGTGCATCGTCGTGAGTGAGTCCAATCAAGCGCCGCAGCGAGTAGTGACGATGCGACGCCCGTTCGTTGTACGTCGGGGTGTACGGCAAGGCGTTGAATGAATCCGTGGGCTTGTGTGACGCCGGCAAGGACATACCCATCGATCTGTTTGTTTGTTCGTGACACAAAGATGCGACAGTGCCGTGTGGCTTGTAGTGCCTCATCAAAAGTTGCCGTATCAAGTGACCATTCCCGTCCAAAGGCAGCGCTGTCGATAGACAAGATCGCATCTGTCGTCGCGCGGCGGGGTCTCCCAAAGAGGCGAAGAGCTCGCACGCTTTGAATGGAATGGGGAGACAAAGGGGCTAACTGCCACGTGTCATGAGACTTTTGCAGCAGGGTCAGGCTTTGCGACACTTCGAAGCCCATGCGCTCGAGCGGTAAAGAAGCCTGTGGAGCCAGAGCACTGGTGCGGACACTTCGGTACCCCCAGGAATCGATGGTCTGAATCCATGAATGCAAAATGGGCTCGTCGGGCAATTGTGTGTCGGGGCCGTGAGACCCACTGATAACAAGGAAAGCTGTGTGATTGCTATGGGGCCAGGGGCGCACCCGTGCACTGACCGCGCCAGACCAAATAGTGCCTGTTCGGGGGGATTGCTCGACCACACTCACTCCCTTGACCGTAGTGCCCCTGCTCTGGTGGCACCGTGGGTTGGGAAGAAATGAGAACACCTGAGAGCAGTTGGGTGTGCCTAGCCTTCAATGGACATGATTCCTGCGCGCTTTGCCCCCATTCTCCAGGAGATGGAGCCTCTTGCTGCCCGATTTCGCGAGGCGGGCCACCGCCTGTTCCTCGTGGGCGGCACGGTGCGCGACTTGTTAGTGGGTTCAGCCGATGCCAACACCGATTTCTCTACCATCGACTTTGACGCCACCACGACTGCGACCCCTGAGGACATCAAACGCATCGTGTCACCAATCGCCGACGCCCTTTGGACGCAAGGCGAAAGGTTCGGCACTATCGGATTGAAAATTGGTGACCGTACATACGAGATCACAACACATCGGGCTGAGGCGTATTCGCCTGATTCGCGTAAACCTGAAGTGCAATTCGCAACCGATATTGATGTTGATCTTTCCCGACGCGATTTCACGATTAATGCCATGGCGTTAGAGATCACTTCAGAAACACCAACACTTGTCGACCCATTTGGTGGCGCAGCAGATTTAATGACTGGCGTTTTGCGTACACCGTTGTCACCCGAAGAATCTTTCAGTGATGATCCGTTGCGCATGTTGCGTGCTGCACGCTTTATTTCTCAACTTGATGTCACGCCGGAACCAGCACTCGTAGAAGCTGTTATAGCAATGGCTGATCGACTCACCATTGTTTCGCCAGAACGTGTTCGTATTGAATTTGATCGTTTAATGACAACAACAAAACCAAGTAAAGGTTTGTGGTTCTTGTTTGACACGGGGTTAGTCGATCACTTCTTGCCGGAGTTGCGTCTCATGCGTCTTGAACAAGACCCAATACATCGTCACAAAGATGTTTTGACGCACACACTTGCTGTTGTTGAAAATGTTCAACTGCAGGATAATCGTGAATTTGATTTTCGCATTACACGACTTGCTGCGTTGTACCACGATGTTGGTAAACCACGAACTCGCGGTTTCAAAGAAGGTAAGGGCGTTACATTTCATCACCACGAAGTTGTTGGTGCACGCATGACGCGCGAGCGCATGAAAATCATGAAATACCCAACAGACGATATTGATGCAGTGTCTGAATTAGTAGCAATTAGTGGGCGTTTTCACACATATCAGATGGGTTGGACAGACAGTGCTGTACGTCGTTATGTGCGTGACGCCGGCAAATATCTGCCCGAGTTGAATGTGTTGGTGCGGTGTGACTGCACCACGCGTAATGAGAAGAAGGCAAAAATTCTTGCTCGTCGAATGGACGAGATGGAAGATCGCATTGCTGAACTTATGCAGAAGGAAGAGCTTGCAGCATTGCGCCCCGAACTTGACGGCGTGCAAGTGATGGAACTGCTCGATGTTCCCGCCGGCCCCGCAGTTGGTGCAGCGTTGGATTTCATGATGGAGATTCGTTTAGAAGAAGGCATTCTCGGTGAAGAAGTCATTACTCAGCGCCTGCGCGAGTGGTGGAGCGCTAACGCCGAATCAGTGATGAAGACAAAGCGCACCGGGCGCCGCAGGTCTGAATAACTTACGAACCAAGTTTGCGTGCACGTACAACAAGCGTTGACGGCGCTACAGCCATCGGTTGATGCAGCGGCGCAAGTTCATGCATCACGTCGATAGAAAAGTTTGCTCTTTGTAATGCCATGGTGAGTTCACCAATGGTGGGAGTTGTAGATCCGTATTGACGGCGAGCGGTTGCGTCATTTCCGTCGAACACCGCAGACATGGGGTGAGGTACTGCAAACACAAAGCCAGCTTCCGGGCGCAACACTCGGTGCACCTGGCGAAACAGGCGAGCAATGTCAGTATCAAACGTGATGTGATGCACGCACAACGCAAGGTCGATTCCTGAATTCATGAGAAATCCGAGGTCGGCTAATTCGCCTTCGTGAAACTCCACCACAACTTCTGCGTTGGTGGCCGCTTGGCGTGCCCGCTGAATTGCTTCTCGTGAGGGGTCAATGGCGATGCTGCGGGCCCCCCGAAGAGCCATGGCCACAGAATTGGGGACCGTGCCGTACAGGCCAAGCTCCAAGACACGCTTGCCTTTTACATCGCCACACACCCGCAATTCATTCTCGTTGTGTACGGATGATCCGAAGGAAACGGCAGGGCCGTCGTTGGCGGTAAAACGCGCATCTGACATGTCGGCATCTTATGACTATCTTGTGTAGTCATGGGTTTCTCCGTTGATATGTTGCGCGGTGGTTCGGGAGTTGTCGACCATCAGTTGTCGCGACGCGCACTCATCAATGAAGTGAAACGTGGACGCGTGAGCAAAGACTCGGTTTGTGACGCACACCCTGAATTGATTCGCGCCGCGAAGAACATTGGGGAGCCATCAAAAACACTGTGCCCCATTTGTGAAGAGGTAAACGTTGCATTGGTGACCTACGTGTTTGGTCATGGTCTGCCAAAGAACGGCAAGTGCGTCATCGATCGAAAAGACATCATGAAGCTGCAAAGCACTCCGCATGAATACGCCGCCTATGTAGTGGAGGCGTGCCCACAATGTCGATGGCACCATTTATTACGCGTTCTCCCCATCGTGGGTCGAGGCCGTACTCGCCGGGCCCAATAGGTCATTTGTTGCCCCACCGGGGGTTCCCATCGCCACATTTGTCTTGTTGCGTATGGCAAATGGCTGTTTGCAACACCCGTGTGTCACGGTGAGAGTCAGCAGGTACGCTCATCGGGTCACATATTCACCCTGCCCCTTCGGGGGCCCCGGGAACGTACTCGGGTCCGAAGGGAGGTCACACGCAATGCGTGCATACGAACTAATGGTAATAATCAGCGGCAATCTCGAAGAGAGCGTTGCCCATTCTTGGTTGAAGAACATCACCAACTCGATCACATCGGTTGGCGGCACTGTTCATGGAAGCCCTGATTGGTGGGGCAAGCGTCGTCTTGCTTACCAAATCAAGAAACAAGACGATGGTTATTACGCCATCTTTAACCTCGTAGCCCCCGGTGGAGCAATGGACGAAGTAGAGCGCGGATTCCGCATCTCTGATGAAGTGTTGCGCCACAAGTTGCTTCGCTTACCAGACGACGAGGCAACTCGTCGTGGACTCATCTCGGCGGCATAAGCCACCTCTATCGAGCACCTGCTTCGTACACCTCTCTTTTCGGAAGGAACCATCACAATGGCCGATAACTCAATCACACTCGTTGGGAATCTCACCCGCGATCCAGAACTTCGCTTCACCACCGGTGGCAAGGGCGTGGCATCTTTCAGCATTGCTGTTGGTCGTCGCTACCAAGTCAACGGCGAATGGCAAGAGCAAACCTCATACTTCAACATCGTTTCGTGGGGCCAAATGGGCGAGAACGCAGCAGCAACCCTCACAAAGGGAATGCGCGTCATCGTTTCAGGTCGCCTCGAGCAGCGTGAATACCAAAACCGTGAAGGGGAAAAGCGCACGGCAATCGAGATCAACGCCGACGAAATCGGACCAAGTCTTCGTTGGGCTACCGCTTCAGTCGAGCGCACACCTCGTAATGAAGGCGGCGGCAACGGCGGCGGAGCACCTCGTGGTGGCAATGCTGGCGGCAACGGCGGTGGCAACACCGGCGGCGACTTCTTTCCCAACGACGAAGAACCTTTCTAAAGCGTTCTCCCTTTCCCCTGTAACCCTTCCCTGATTCAAGGACCTCACAATGACTAGTAAAAAGAACAAAATCCGTAACGCCCGCGAGGCCAACCGTAAGTACAAAAAGAAGGCCAATCCACTGGCCATCGAAAAGGTTGTCTTCATCGATTACAAAGACGTGAGCCTCTTGCAGCGCTTCATGTCTGATCGCTCAAAGATCCGCGGCATGCGTATGAGCGGTGCCAATGTTCAGCAACAGCGCGACATTGCTACTGCTATCAAGAACGCTCGTGAAATGGCGTTGTTGCCATACACAAAGCGCACTGTCAGCACACGTGCACCTCGCCCAGGCGCAGAGCGTCGTGGTGAAGAAGAGGCAACTCTCGAGATGCCAGATCAGTCAATTAGTTCATCATTCGTTCCAGATGATGCTGCAGACGATGTAGTCGACGCAGCAGAGACCGTGACCGAATCAGTTGAAGCTGAAGTGGAGGCATAAGCCATGAACGTCATTCTTCGTGAAGATATTGCAGGCGTCGGCCGCCGCGGTGACATTGTCACTGTTGCCGATGGTCATGCACGTAACTACTTGTTGCCACGTGGACTCGCCCTTGTTGCATCTGCCGGAGCAATCCAGCAGGCCAACTCCATGCGTCGTGCTCGTGACTTGCGTGAAACAAACGATCGTGCTGCTGCACACACCGTTGCCGAAGCACTCACCGCACGTTCATTCACTGTGAAGGCAAAGGCTGGCAACGAGGGTCGTTTGTTCGGATCCGTTACCACTGCCGACATCGTGTCTGCTCTTACCGCGCAAGCTGGCGTCACGCTCGATCGTAAGAAGATTGTTGCTCAACCAATTCGCACCACCGGTTCGCACACAGCACTTGTACGTTTGCATGCAGACGTTGAGTGCACCATCAAGCTCTCGGTTGTCGCAGGCTAAGTGCCCGCGCAACGGAGGTTTATCCACAGGCTTGGGCTGTTGTCCCCAGCCGAATCCACAGCTATTTCGCAGGGTTATCCACTAGCAATCCACAGGCATTTGCAGGCAAGGTAGAGGTTCACTATGTCGGACTTCATCGAGCAACGAAATACGCGGCCAGCTCCGCCACGCGGTACACGTACCGACAGTCGTGTACCTCCACACAACCTCGATGCTGAAGCGTCGTTGTTGGGTGCAATGTTGCTCAACGAAGAGCCCATTGGTCTTGCAAGTGAAAAGCAATTAGTTCCTGAAGACTTTTACAAGCCAGCACACGGACACGTGTATGCAGCTATTCGTTCGCTCACTTCAGCAGCTGAAGCAGTTGACGTTGTCACCGTTGCAGATGAGTTGCGCAAAAGTAATTTGCTCGACGAATTAGGTGGCCTTGGTTTTCTTCAAGACTTACAAAACGCCACGCCATCCATTAGTAGTGCTGGCCGTTATATCACCATTGTTCGCGACACTTCTATTTTGCGCCGGCTCATCAAGGGCGCAAGTGAAATAGCAGACATTGGTTATTCAGCACCTGCAGATATCAAGATCGCAATCGATAAAGCAGAGCAAATCGTTTTTGACATCGGCGACGAACAGATCACTGATTCCTTGCAAAAACTGCACGACCTCACCGGCATTGTTATTCCAATTCTTGAAAGTCGTTACGACTCAAAGTCGGAAATTACAGGTGTACGCAGTGGTTACACCAAACTTGACAAGTTGTTGTCGGGCTTTCAGCCAGGAACATTAAACATTGTTGGTGCACGACCAGCCATGGGTAAGAGTGCTTTTGCGCTTGGTATGGCAGTGACTGCTGCGCGCACCACAAACCAGCCAGTGCTGTTTTTCTCTTTGGAAATGTCCAATACAGAGTTAACGCAACGTATTTTGTCTGCCGAAGCGCAAGTGGATTCAGACCGATTGCGCACCGGTCGACTAGAAGATGCGGACTGGACAAAGATTACGAAATCAATTCACCGCCTAGAAATTCCGTTGTACATTGACGACACAGCTCGCATTACGGTCATGCAGATACGTCAAAAGCTTCGTCGTGTGAATGCTGCAGACGGTCCACCAGCAATGGTTGTTATTGACTATTTACAATTGATGGGTGGCGGCGACACCGAGTCCCGCCAATTGGAAGTGGCAGAAATCAGCCGTGGACTAAAACTTCTTGCCCGTGAATTCAAAATTCCGGTAGTGGCACTCAGTCAGTTGAGTCGTGGCATTGAACAACGACAAGATCGTCGTCCTGTGTTATCAGACCTTCGTGAATCTGGTGCGCTTGAACAAGACGCAGACGTTGTTATGTTCTTGTATCGCGAAGAAACTGCGAATGCAGAAGCGAGCTTAAACGATCGCGGTACTGCTGAAGTATTGGTGCAAAAGCATCGTTCTGGTCCAACCGGCAACTTGAGCCTGATCTTCAACAAGGCATACACCCAGTTCGTTGACGACCCAGAGTGATCTAGTGAACTAACGCCTCATTTGTAGGCGGATGAATAGTCACCTTGGCATCTTTGTCCATTGGTGGTTTTTCAGAAAGCATCAATATCGTTGCTTCTATTTTTTCTTCGTCTGTAAAATCACGCGTGTCGAAGCAAAATTCCACCGTGTTGCCATCGGGGTCTGCTGTGTAGATGCTCACGCAAAATTCGTGATCCACTTCTGCGACCATGTGGCCGTGAGCGGTCCAGTTCTTTCTGCGCTCATCGAGAAATTCGCGGCTGCCAGCAAAGTACGCAAAGTGATTCACCCAGCCAGGCAGACCAACTGCCTTATTAATGTCGGTGGGGTAACCGTCTTTCCATTGCACGTCGTGAATATCCCAAAATGCGATCATGCCTTGTGAGCCGGTGTCGTAGAAAACGTGGCGAGCCCAGCCATCGGGGGAACCTGGAACTGGTCCGATGATGGTTTTCACCAAAGAAAAGCCCATCACTTCTGTATAGAACTTGTGGGTGGCAGCGAGGTCTTTGGTGGCAAGTGCGACATGATGAAATCCCATGTGGTGAGTCTGCCACGCCTAACCTGAAGAGATGTTCCTCGGAGAAAACCTTCTTGCGTATTTGGTACTCGCATTGGGTGGGGCTTTAGCCGTGGGCAATATTTTGGCCCTGATTAAACCGCCACCAACCGCAAAGGCCGAAGGGGATTTGGCCAAGGCACCCGTTGCGCGAAGCGTTCTGATGGCTGCAGTTGGTGCACTTGCGGCTGCGTGGTCGTTGGCCAGTCTCATACGTTGAGAGACGCTGCGAGTACTCTCGCACCATGGCCTTTGGACAACCAGGCGGACCGCCGGCATCAGCAAAACAAGTTCGCGAATTGCTAGAGCTGCTCCATGCGGCCGGGCATTCAGATTTCCGAGATGCCCGCGGCCCCTTGGGGTTCAACCAGCGCCAAGCGGGGGGCAAGTTCACCCGTGACGAGGCCGATGCGTTTATTGCCCAACTGCAAGAATGGGCCGAAATTGCCGAAGCCGCCGATGCCGTGCCGACCCCAGTGGTGCCGGCCCCATCAATGAAGCCAAAGGCCACAGCGGTGGAGAAATCCCTGAAATCAGTGCCAACCGAGGTGTTGGCCGCTGAACTTCAGAGCCGTGGGTGGGTCGTTCTCGAACCATAGAGTCATTACGTGAGCGAAAAACCAAATACACGGCAGCAACTGGTTGAAGCCACTATGGCCGCAATCGCATATGGAGGTGAAAGTTCCGTGCGCGTGAGTGCCATTGCTACTGCAGTGGGCGTAAAAGAACCATCGGTGTACCACTTCTTCAAAAATCGTGATGCACTGGTGGAGGCTGCACAGATTGAGCGCTATCGCCGGAGCTACTCAGAGATGATTGTGCCGTTTGAGATGGCGGCAGAGATGTCGGAAACCGCGGAAGAGTTCGAGAGAGCTATCCGAAAAATCTTTTCGTTGGTGTATTCCCCAGAGAGAATCGAAATTCGTTCTATTCGAAAAAATGTCATGGGTGCTGCGCAGTCCAGCGAGGCTATTGCTAAAGCAATCAGTGAGATCAATCATGAAACAGCAAGCACGCTTGCTCGAGTGATGGTCTTTGGCCAAGAACGTGGGTGGGTCACCAAAGACTTAGACCCGATGGCACTTGCCTATTGGGGCATTGGTCAAATAAACGGCCGAGTGATGGCCGAGATGAACGCAGGGCTTGTGAGTTTGGCCGAGTGGGACAAGGTGTCCGTTGAAGCCGTTTTGGGCGTTTATCGATACAAAGCCCCCAAATAGAGGCACTGCGGTGAATTCATCGCGGTCAAAGTGGCCTATTTGGCTAGGGTTTGACCTGTGATTCTTTCAGACAGAGACCTTCGAGCCGAGATCGACAATGGTCGCATCATTATTGAGCCATTCGATGAAACCTGTGTACAACCGAGCAGCATCGATGTGAAAGTCTCGAATCTCTTTCGCGTCTTTCGTAACCACACTGCGGCAGTTCTTGATGTGAAGAAAGATCTCACAGACCTCACTGAATTGGTAGAAGTCGCCGACGGCGAGTCGTTCATGTTGCACCCAGGCGAATTCGTATTGGGCTCCACGCTTGAGCGCGTTGCTGTACCTACAGATTTGGTTGCGCGCGTAGAAGGTAAGAGTTCACTTGGTCGTCTCGGCCTTGTGATTCACTCAACTGCCGGTTTCATTGACGCTGGCTTCGATGGCCACGTCACTTTGGAGTTAGCAAACCTGGCAAACCTGCCCATCACCTTGTATCCCGGCATGAAGATTGGTCAAATCAGTTTCATCAAGATGACATCGCCGGCAGAAAAGCCGTATGGTTCTGGAGCAAAAGGTTCCAAGTATCAAGGACAGCGTGGCCCGACACCGTCGCGTTACTTCGAGAACTTTCAGTAACTCATGGCAAAAGAAATCAAACAGTCTGCAAAGTTGGAGCATGTCCTTTACGACATTCGCGGCCCTGTTCTAGAAGAAGCGAAACGTCTTGAGGACCAAGGCCATCGCATCATGAAGCTGAACATTGGTAATCCATACCCGTTTGGTTTTGAAACGCCACCAGAAATTTTGGTGGACGTCACGCGTCACTTACAAGAGTCTCAGGGCTATTCCGATTCACAAGGTATTCGTTCTGCGCGTACGGCAGTTGTGCAGCACTATCAGGATCGCGGAATCGACATTACGAACCCCGACGACATTTGGCTTGGCAACGGTGTCAGCGAATTGATTCAACTATCACTTAATGCATTGCTCGACGAAGGTGATGAAGTTCTTATTCCAGCTCCGGATTATCCGTTGTGGACTGCAAGCACCAGCCTTGCTGGTGGTAACCCTGTGCATTACCTATGTGACGAAGACGATGAATGGAATCCAAACTTGGATGACATGCGCTCAAAAATCACTAGCCGAACACGCGCAATTGTGGTGATTAACCCCAATAACCCAACGGGTGCTGTGTATAGCAAGACTGTGTTGCGCGCAATTGCAGACCTCGCCATCGAACACAACCTCGTAGTTTTTGCTGACGAAATTTACGACAAGATTTTGTATGACGATGCAGTGCATCACACCTTTGCTGCACTTGCACCAGATTGTTTGGTCTTTACATTCAACGGATTATCAAAGGCGTATCGCCTTGCTGGTTTTCGTTCCGGTTGGATGATGGTGACGGGGCCACGTAAGCATGCAGAGAGTTACATCGAAGGCATCAACATGCTGACGAATATGCGACTTTGCTCAAACGTTCCTGCTCAGCACGCCATTCAACCCGCGCTCGGTGGTCGCCAAAGCATTAAAGATCTCATCCTGCCTGGTGGGCGACTGCTTGCTCAACGCGATGCTGCAGTCACCGCACTGCGCGCTATTCCGGGAGTGTCGGTGGTCGAACCCAAAGGCGCTTTATATGTGTTTCCAAAACTCGACCCGCAGATGTATCCGATTGCAGATGATCGTCGTTTCGTTTTGGACTTTTTGCGCGCAGAAAAAGTGTTACTTGTTCAAGGAACCGGCTTTAACTGGCCAACTACCGACCACGTTCGCATTGTGACGTTGCCGTGGGCAAAAGACCTCACAGAGGCAATCGGCCGACTCGGCAATTTCTTGTCTACGTATTCGCCACCGAAGAATTAATCACGGCACCATTGTCAATCCGACATCAGCAAGCGTTGGATACAAACCGGCGTGTCGACGAGAGATGTATTCGCGTGCTGTGGTCATCCACGTTCCAATGCTCACACCAAAGATTTGCTGGAACTCTGTTGCCTGGCGATTAACCAGTGCTACGACTACCGGGCATGGGTCTGCTGAGCATGAAGAATTTGCGTCGTACCAGTATCGATAGTTGAATGACTTTTGGAAGGCCAATGTCTTTTCCACTCCGAACTGTGCGACCATCAACTCGGTACCGATGCCCGAAACGTAATAGCGAGGATCGAAGTAGCCCGCATCACCACCTTGCCAATAACTAGTTGGGTAGTTCACGAGCAAGTAGTGACCCATATCAGGGTTCACGGTAGGTGACACTGCACTTCTGTACTGGTCGAACGGGTCTTTATATCGGTCTTGGCCAATGATGTCGGCAATTGCTGCACCAAAGAAGGTTGACTGACCCTCAAGTAGGGAAGTCTGGAATCCTTGTGACCATCCCACATTGCATTCACTGAATTGACAAGTTCCGTCAACGATGTTGAACTCTGCAAGTCGTGTCGCACGATCGGTGGCGGTGCCGTTAGAAAGCCACTGCACAACGTGGCTTAACTCGTGTGGCATGGTGCTGGAAGCGCTTGAGTCATGCCATCTATGGTTCTTCAGTCTCGCCCCGTAACCCATAATGAGAATGGGGTAAGAGGTCCACCGTCTTCCACTTGGATCATTTGGATTAACGAACTCATTTTGAGCGAGCGCGCATCCAGACAAGTTGTCGTTTGCATCGGGCGCGGTACACAATTCTGCATAGCCACGTGCCCCTTCGATGTTGGTCGTGCGTGATCCCCAGAGGTGCAGGGCAATCTCTTCAGCAGTCCATTCGTCATTTGTGCCGATGATGATGTCAACGCTCGGTAACCGTGTTGTTCCATAAAAACGAGCGGTTCCAAGTATGGCTGCACGCAGCTTGGCTTCCAGCCACGCTGGTGTAGTGGGATTCACCACGATGTTGAAACGATCAGCAGTTGTCAGAGGCATCGAATTGAAATGTTCATGCGAGCGAGAAACGGCTAGCGCTGCTGCTGATCCACTGGGAATTTCTGGTGGACTCGAGCCACCAAAATCAGCAAGACAAGTTCGAATCGCTGTGTGTTGTGCATCAGTACTTTGCCCTGAAATCACAGCGTCATATGCGGTATCCCCTAGTTGATTGTGTAGACAACCTCTTTCGGGAAAAGTAGCGCTCTGTGTTGCGGTGGCAGCCGTGGCTGGGTCAATTGGAATAGTCGTAGTCGTAGTTGTAGTCGTCGTTGTCGTTGTCGTAGTCGTTGTCGTAGTCGTCGTAGGAGGAGGGAGTGTGGTCGTCGTAGTAGTACTCGGGGGAACAGTTGAGCCAGTGGTAGTCGACGATGACAGCGAGAAAGTTCGTGTTGACGATATTTCTCGATAGCGACTATTTCCATTTACGGTGAGAGTGACTCGACAAGTTCCAGCCTTCTTTGTTTTCACAACAGTTTTTGTCAGGGTGCAGGCTCCCTTTACTTTCCACTTTTTTGGTGCAGTTGAATTAGTGGATACCAATGAAGAGAGTTTGTAATTGCGTGAAGGTTGCATTGACGAAATGCGCCACTTAATTTTTGCAGCCGGTTTCGGAGCCGCTTGTACGGGTGATGACAGTATTGGGGGAATGATCAGAATCGCCGACAATTGGCAACCGATAACAGCGATTGTCAAAACTCGTTTATTGACCCGCCTCATTGGGCGATTATAGGTTGATTCGCCAAAAGGTGAATGACGGAATCTTTATATTTCTGTGTCTATTCGCCGGGGCTAGCAGCTAACGGTGCGCTTTGTTCGGCTAAACGGCGCTCGCCGTTTTCCAATGCATCCATGAGGTGAATTGCAATGTCTGCAACTTTTACGGTGTCCTCTTCAGCACCAGCAGCCTTCACACCATCGTCAAGCATGATGTAGCAGAAGGGGCATGCAGTGGCGACGCGACTTGCGCCTGTGCTGATTGCTTCTTGTGCACGTTCGTCATTGACTTTGGTACCAATGGATTCTTCCATCCACATGCGAGCGCCACCAGCGCCGCAGCACATGCCTTGAGTGCCGTTACGTGGCATTTCAACAATTTGAACACCCTTAATGGAACCAACAATCTTTCGAGGTGCTGAGTACACGTCGTTATGGCGACCTAAGTAGCACGAGTCGTGATACGTAATGCGATCTTCGAGTGACGCGTTACGAATATCAAGCTTGCCCGAATCAATAAGGTGTTCGAGGAATTCACTGTGGTGAACCACTTCGTAGTTACCACCCAATTGTGGGTACTCGTTCTTCAATGTGTTGAAGCAGTGTGGGCATTGCGTAATGATCTTGCGCACGCCCATGCCGTTCAGCATTTCAATGTTCGGAATCGCAAGCATCTGGAAGAGGTATTCGTTTCCAGAACGACGAGCAGAGTCACCGGTACACATTTCGCTTGGCCCCAGAATGGCAACATCAATGTCTGCGCGATCGAGCAATTTGGCCATTGCTTGCGTAACTTTCTTGTTCTTGTCATCGAATGAACCAGCACAGCCCACCCAGTACAAATACTCGTGATTGAAAGCAGCACCCGGGTCGACAACTTCGACATTCAAGTCTTTGGCCCAATCGGCACGATCATCCTGGTTCATGCCCCAAGGGTTTCCTTGGTTTTCCATGGCACGGTATGCGTTGCCAAGTTCAGCAGGGAAGTTACTTTCCATGAGAGACAAGTAACGACGCATGTCAAGAATCTTGTCGAGGATTTCAATGTGGACGGGGCAAATCTCGTCGCATGCTTTGCATGTAGTGCACGCCCACACTTCTTCAGCGGTAATTCGTTCAAACAAAGAGTTCGCACCAATGGTGATTTCTGAATCAACGGAGAGTGGTGGGGAAACCATTCCGCCAGGCGCGTGAGAAGCCGTTGCGGCCATTACTTCGCCGGTCTTTAGAACAATTTCGCGAGGGTCAAGCGGCTTACCAGTTGCATGCGCGGGGCACACACTTGTGCAGCGACCACACATGGTGCAGGCATCGGTATCAAGCAATTGCTTCCACGTGAAATCTTCAACCACTGCAGCGCCAAAACTCTCAAGAGAAGTCTCGGTGAGGTTAGGCATCGCACGCATTGCACCCTTCGGACGATCACGATCCTTGAGGTACATGTTCAGTGGCGAAGTGAAGATGTGGCGCAACATGGTGATTGGCAACAAAGCCAAGAAGGCAATGAATGTAACAACGTGGGAGACCCACATTGCTTGATGCCAATTCTCTAATGCGTTGAGTGAAGACCCGTCGACTAACTGCGAAAGCGGGTAACCAATAAAGGACCAACTCTCAAACGACATGTCTTTTCCACCAGCGGTAGATACAGCGATGCGGAACATCTCTGCACCGAATCCGGTGAGGCCAATGGCCAACATGACACCAAGGATGATGCCGTGTTCTTTCTTGGTCTTAATGCGAATGCGATATGGCTGTTGCACGTAGCGACGAATAATGGCCCACACAACACCAATGGTGAATACGAGTCCAGCGAAATCACCAACAAATACGTAGCCCTGGTATACGCCACCGTGGAGGAACTTCAGTGACTCGGGTAATTGGTGATCTAACTCAAGAACGGTGGTTACTCCGAGAAGAACAAGGAAACCGAAATACATCATGGAGTGCATGAGACCTGCAGCGCTGTCCCGCAACAACGTTCGCATGTAGACGCCGGCGCGGTAATCAGCAAGGCGTCGCTTTGCATTTTTTGGTGTTGTGCGACGGCGATCAGGTGCCCCACGTTCCCAGTTGCGAATGCGATTAGCAAACTGGAAGGAACCCCACACCAACATTGCGGGAAGGATTGTGTAGAACGCAGCCTGTATCGGGCCTGGAATACCCTCGAAGACTTCACGGCTGATTTCAGAAGTTCCGTGCCACTTTGTCAACTGCGGAACGATGCCCGAAAACAAAGTAAAAGTACCCATGCCGATGCCGATGGCTATCGAGAGTTGGTACGGGCGAAGGCGCTTGGGGGCCTTCTCGGTGGTGGGAGACGCGTTGCTACTCATGCGTCTATAACGCTAGTGGTCGCAGGGGCTAAGAACCCGACCCGTCAAAGAGTTATGGCTCTAAAAGATGTGAAATCAGCCGTAGTGGGCGCGGTCAAGTTCGCGTACTCGGGTGGCCAAAGCCTTGAGCAACTTGCGAGAGATCGCTGGGATGTTTTCAATGGCGCCCTTGAGGGCACGCTCGGAAACAACGAGCAGGCGAACGTCGGTGTCGGCAATGACTGCAGCTGTGCGTGGACCATGGTCGAGCAACGACAATTCGCCGACAACGGAGCCAGCTTTGGCAGTGCCAATCTTTTTGCCGTTGCGCTTTACAGTCGCGGAACCTTCCAAGATGACGTAGGCCTCACGACCAGTTTGTCCTTGGTCCATGATGATGGTGCCAGCTTTGAGGACTCGCTCGGAGGAATTCTTCACTACGAGACCGAGTTCTTTTGGAGAGCATTCGGAGAACAATGCAATGTTGCGAAGGTGATCAACTGAGGTTTTTGTGCTTGCCATGTGCATAAGTGTACGCCAATTTGGAGCGCACATTTATCATTGTGACTAATGCGACTTTGCTTGGTTCGCAACACCTTCAATAGCAGCACGAATCTTTTCTTGGTCACCGAGATACGACACATTTTCAATCTGCAGTGAGTCAGACAACGTGTATAAACGGGGCACTCCTGTTGGGATATTGAGCTCTGCAATGTCTGCTTCCGAGATGCCCTCAAGGGCCATCACCAATGCGCGTAGTGAGTTGCCGTGTGCTGCAATTAGGACATTCATCCCAGCCCGAAGTTGGGGCACCACGGTCTCATGGAAATGGGGGACAACGCGCTCCACCACATCTTTGAGGCATTCAGTGGCGGGCAATAACGCCGGATCAATAAAGCGGTACCGAGAATCGGTGGCTGGATGCTCGGGGCTACTGCTATCAACGGGTGGTGGTGGCACATCGAAACTGCGACGCCACACCTTGGTTTGTGCCTCGCCATGCTGCTCGGTGGTGGCCTTCTTGTCCAGACCCTGCAAAGCCCCGTAATGGCGCTCGTTCCATTTCCAGTGTCGTTGCACGGGGAGCCACACCTGGCCCATGCCATTGAGGGCAAGGTGGCAGGTCATGACAGCGCGAGTCAGTAAAGAGGTATGGGCTACATCGAAACTCAGGCCTGCCTCGGCCATAACGGTGCCAGCTGCGGCTGCTTCTTCTAGGCCTTGGGCCGAGAGGGGCACATCGTGCCAGCCAGTAAAGAGGTTCAGTTCGTTCCACGTGCTTTGGCCGTGGCGTAAGAGGACAAGTTTTCCGAGCACGTTGTCATCGTATGCCGAACCCATTGATACGGCGAAACAAGGCTTATGTCAGAAGTTGAGTGTAGTTATATCAACTTTTCTGATAGGTAGGTTGTTATCTAGCCTGAGTCCCCTTATTCTGACGGTACCCCCGCTCTGGCGCCCCCCGGCAGAGCACATACAAGAGGAGTCATCATCATGGCAAAAGCAGTCGGCATTGACCTTGGAACCACCAACTCAGTTGTGTCAGTTCTTGAAGCAGGCGAACCAGTTGTTATTCCAAACGCAGAAGGCGCACGCACCACACCATCCATCGTGGCCTTTTCAAAGTCCGGCGAAGTTCTCGTTGGAGAAGTGGCAAAGCGTCAAGCCATCACCAACCCCGATCGCACATTTCGCAGCGTGAAGCGCGAGATGGGTAAGTCATGGACATCACCCGACATTGACGGCAAGAAGTACACAGCACAAGAAATCAGTGCGCGCACACTCATGAAGTTGAAGCGCGACGCAGAGGCATATCTTGGCGACACCGTTACCGATGCAGTTATCACAGTTCCTGCTTATTGGGGCGACGCAGAACGTACCGCCACAAAAGAAGCGGGCGCTATTGCTGGCCTGAATGTATTGCGCATCATTAACGAGCCAACCGCTGCAGCACTTGCATACGGCTTAGAAAAGTCTTCGCAAGACGAAATCATTTTGGTATTCGACCTTGGTGGCGGAACATTCGACGTTTCAGTTCTTGAAATTGGTGACGGCGTGTTTGAAGTACGCAGCACTGATGGTGACAAAGTCCTCGGTGGTGACGACTGGGACCAACGCATCATTGATTGGTTGACACAGCAGTTCAAGAGCGCACACGGCATCGACTTGGCACAAGATCGTATGGCAGTACAGCGCCTCAAGGAAGCTGCTGAAAAAGCAAAGATTGAGTTGTCGCAAACACAACAGACACAAATCAACTTGCCGTTCATTACAGCAACTGCTGAAGGTCCATTGCACCTCGACGAGCAACTCACTCGTTCAAAGTTCCAAGAGATGACAGCAGATCTTGTAGAGCGTTGCCGCGTGAAGTTTGATTCGGTCATTAAAGATGCCGGCCTCACTACCGCACAGATCAATCACGTCATCCTTGTTGGCGGTTCAACTCGTATGCCAGCAGTGCAAGACCTCGTGCAGAGCCTCACTGGCAAAGAGCCCAACAAGTCTGTAAACCCAGACGAAGTTGTTGCTGTTGGCGCAGCAATTCAGGCCGGTGTTCTGAAGGGCGACGTAAAGGATGTTCTTCTCCTCGACGTGACTCCATTGTCTTTGGGAATTGAAACCAAAGGCGGCGTGATGACCAAACTCATCGAGCGCAACACCACTATCCCAACGCGTCGTACCGAGGTGTTTACTACCGCTGAAGACAATCAACCATCTGTAGAAATCAATGTTCTACAAGGTGAGCGTGAAATGGCTAGTTACAACCAGTCATTGGGCACTTTCACATTGGCCGACTTGCCTGCTGCAACACGTGGAACTCCACAAATCGAAGTCACTTTCGACATTGATGCCAACGGCATTGTGCAGGTTTCAGCAAAAGACCGTGCTACTGGTAAGGACAACTCGCTTGTCATCACCAGCTCGTCTTCTCTCAGCAAAGACAAGATCGAAGAGATGATTCGCGATGCAGAGGCTCACGCAGAAGACGACAAGCGTCGTCGTGATGAAGCCGAAGTGCGCAACAATGCAGACTCTCTTGTGTATCAAACCGAGAAAGTATTGCGTGAGCAGGGAGACCAAGTTGCTGCTGATGAAAAGCAAGCAGTGGAAGGCCCCCTTGCTGAACTGAAGACCGCTATTGCCGGAAACGACATCGACAAGATCAAGTCAGCTACCGAAACACTTATGGGTGTCAGCCAAGCTTTCACTCAGAAGCTCTATGAAGCTGCAGCACGTGACAGTGATGCAGCTGGAACATCTGCTTCTGGTGCGTCAGCAACTAACGATGACGACATCGTTGATGCTGAAATCGTGGACGAGCAGTAAGACATGTCAGACGAAAGTTCGGAACAGCCACTCGAGTCGCCAGACGACAGTGAGCTGTCCACGCCATCACTCGATGATGTTGTTCCAGACGACGCATCTGAACTAATCGAGCATGACATCAATGCGCTGGTTGCAGAACGTGATCAGTTCAAAGACATTGCGCTTCGTCTGCAGGCAGATTTTGAGAATTACAAGAAGCGTGTCAACTCTCAGTTATCCGACGAAACAAATCGCGCCACTGGGCGCCTTGTGGAATCGATGCTTTCTGTTCTCGATGCATGTGAAGCTGCATATATCCATGGGGTAGAAGGTGTTGAACCTATTTGGTCAGCATTAATTAAAACATTGGAAAAGCAAGGCCTTGTTGCACTCGATCTTCTTGACAAGCCATTCGACCCTGCGAATGCTGAAGCAGTAGTTCATGAAGAGGGCGACGGTGGTGAGCCTGTTGTCGTGGAAGTGTTGCGTACCGGTTATGAGTGGAAAGGCCGCGTTTTGCGCGCAGCCATGGTGAAGGTGAAGGGGTAGGCATTGGCTGCCCAACGCGAGTGGTTTGAAAAGGACTACTACGCAGTTCTTGGGGTGTCGAAAGATGCCACTGACAAGGAAATCACCAAGGCATATCGACGTCTTGCGCGTCAGTATCACCCCGATGCAAATCCAGGTGACACCGCCGCAGAGAACAAGTTCAAAGATATTTCTGCGGCGTATGACGTTGTAGGAGATGAAACCAAGCGCACTGAGTACGACGAAGTGCGTCGCATGGGACCAATGGGCGGCCCTGGTGGTGCGCAGAATTTTTCATTCGACATGGGTGGCGATGGCTTAGGCGACATTCTTGGTCAAATGTTTGGACGCTCTGGTGGCCGTCGCGGCGCTTCGGGTGCTGGCCCACAACGCGGCAAAGACATTGCAACAACTCTCACTCTCGATTTCGTCGACGCAGCGCACGGCCTCACCACTTCGTTGCACCTCACCGCAGATGCACAATGCGGTTCGTGTTCTGGTTCTGGTGCGCGACCAGGAACATCTCCTAAAACCTGCAGTTCATGTGGTGGTCGCGGCAGTGTTGCAGACAATCAAGGAATGTTTTCTTTTTCTCAGCCATGTCGTTTGTGCGGTGGTGCTGGTTCCACAATTGAGTTTCCATGCTCTACATGTCGCGGTTCTGGAATTGAGCGACGTCCACGTGAAGTAAACGTGCGCATTCCTGCTGGCGTAGATAACGGACAAAAGATTCGCTTGAAGGGCAGGGGCACACCTGGTCGTAATGGCGGTCCGGCTGGTGATCTGTTTGTTGAGTGTGTTGTTACACCGCACCCATTGTTTGCACGCGAGGGTCTGAATTTGCTGACTCGCGTCGCTGTTTCATTTACCGAGGCCGTTCTTGGCGCAACTATTTCCGTACCCACACTTGAGGGCGCGGAGGTATCGCTGAAGTTAAAGCCCGGAACTCAATCTGGCTCACGGCATCGTGTGAAATCCAAGGGTATTGAAACGGCTAAAAATACAGGTGACCTCATTGTCACTGTCGATGTTGCCGTGCCCACCACTTTGTCTTCCGACGAACGCACGGCAGTGGAAGCACTGCATGAAGTCTTGTCATCACCACGCAGAAAGGCACAGTCATGAGTACGGATCGAATTCAAGCCGTGTATGTCATTTCTGTGGCTGCTGAATTAGCGGGCATGCATCCGCAAACGTTGCGCATTTATGAGCGCCGTGGCTTATTGACGCCGGCTCGTACCAATGGTGGTAACCGTCGGTACAGCGATGCCGACATTGAGCGCTTGCGTCGCATTGCAGAGCTTGCTGCAACCGGAATGAATCTTGAAGGCATCCGTCATGTCATGTCTCTCGAACAAGAAGTAGTGCGCCTTCGCAGTGAAGTTGAACAATTGCGCCAAGGCCTGATGCACGCCATTCGTGAAATTGAAAACCGTGGCGGCGCGCTTGTGCCACTGCGTCAGACCATTGCCCGTTTCGGCGAGCGCCCCAGCATTTTTGACCCGAATCGTTAATTGAGGAATCGCTATGGCAATTGACCCAAAAAAATGGACAACTAAAACAACAGAAGCAATAGCTGCTGCTGGCGACCAAACGCGTGCAAACGGAAACCCTGAAGTAACTCCAGACCATGTGTTGCGCGCACTTGTTAGCCAGCCCGACACAATTGTCCCCGCTTTGTTGCAGAAATTGGGAATTGCGCCCGGCATGCTTCGCAGTAAAGCCGATGAGGCCATTGCGTCTCTTCCACGCGCAAGAGGTGGTGCAGAGCCACGTATGAATCGTGAGCTCGGCACTGTATTGGAAGATGCAGACACCATCCGTCGCGACCTGCATGATGATTATTTGTCTGTAGAGCATCTTGTGCTCGCCATGCATAAGCGTGTGGGCATCGGAACTGAGGAAATGCTTGTTGCGTTGAAAGAAGTACGTGGTTCCCACCGCGTCACTACCCCCGACCCCGAATCACAATTCGCTGCACTGGAAAAATACGGAGTCGATCTCACTGCACGCGCACGCGCCGGCAAGATTGACCCTGTCATTGGTCGTGATGAAGAAATTCGTCGTGTTATTCAGGTGTTGTCGCGACGCACAAAAAACAACCCAGTGTTAATTGGTGAACCAGGTGTTGGTAAGACTGCCATTGTCGAAGGTTTGGCGCGACGCATTGCCGACGGTGACGTTCCTGAAGGATTAAAAGAAAAGCGTTTGGTGTCTCTTGACATCAGTGCAATGTTGGCGGGCGCAAAGTATCGCGGTGAATTTGAAGAACGCTTGAAAGCAGTACTGAAGGAAATCACAGATGCCGATGGCCAGGTCATCACATTCGTTGATGAGATGCACATGCTTGTGGGCGCTGGTGGTGCAGAAGGTGCGATGGATGCCGGCAACATGATTAAACCAATGTTGGCTCGTGGTGAATTGCGCATGGTGGGTGCCACCACTCTTGATGAGTATCGCAAGTATGTAGAGAAAGACCCTGCGCTAGAACGACGCTTCCAGCAGGTGTATGTGGGAGAGCCAACAGTGGCCGACACCATTGCAATTTTGCGCGGCTTGAAAGAGCGTTATGAAGTGCACCACGGTGTGCGCATCCAAGACTCTGCTTTAGTGAGCGCAGCTGTGTTGTCTAATCGTTATCTCACAAACAGGTTCTTGCCAGACAAAGCGATCGACCTTATGGATGAGGCCGCTAGCAAATTACGCATCGAAATTGACTCGCTCCCCACGGAAATCGATATTGTGCAGCGCCGTATTCTGCAACTAGAGATTGAACGTGTTGCACTAGAAAAAGAAACTGACGCCGCTTCACTTGAACGTCTGAATGCGCTTGTAGATGAACTTAATGGGCTTCAGGCTGAAGTCGACATTATGAAAAAGCATTGGGAGTCTGAACGAGAAGCAATCTCTGCGATTCGTACTTTGAAAGAGGAACTTGAAAACTTGCGCTCTTCGGTTGAAAGAGAAACTGACCTTTCCGTTGCAGCCGAGATTCGCTATGGCCGTATTCCAGAAGTTGATCGCCGTATTGATCAGGCAACGCAACACTTAGACAAGTTGCAGTCCACACAGCGCATGCTGAAAGAAGAAGTAGACGCTGAAGATATTGCGGAAGTTGTTTCTAAATGGACTGGTGTGCCTGTGAGCAAATTGCTTGAAGGCGAAATGCACAAGTTGATAAACCTTGAAGCACACCTGCATCAGAGAGTCATTGGTCAACATGAAGCCGTAGTTGCTGTTTCTAACGCAATTCGTCGTAGTCGAGCTGGGTTGTCTGACCCAAACAAGCCCATTGGTTCTTTCATGTTCCTCGGACCAACTGGCGTGGGTAAAACAGAACTTGCACGTGCGCTTGCTGAGTATTTGTTTGATGATGAAAAAGCAATGGTGCGCATTGATATGGCCGAGTACATGGAGAAGCATTCTGTGAGTCGCCTCATTGGTGCGCCACCGGGTTACGTGGGTTACGATCAAGGTGGACAACTCACAGAGCTTGTGCGTCGTCGTCCGTACTGCGTTGTGCTGCTTGATGAGATTGAAAAGGGTCATCCCGATGTGTTCAACGTGCTGTTGCAACTTCTCGACGATGGTCGCCTCACAGATGGCCAAGGTCGCACGGTTGATTTCACCAATGCTGTGCTCATCATGACAAGCAACTTGCCGGGTGACCCTATTGAGTACTTCCGCCCTGAATTTGTGAACCGCATCGATGAGATTGTTCGCTTCCGTTCCCTAACAGAAGAAGATCTTGGACAGATTGTGGAGATTCAACTTGAGCATCTTGTGCGGCGCATGGCTGATCGTCGCATCACACTGCAAGTCACACCTGCTGCGCGCACGTGGCTCGCAGCCCGTGGTTTCGACGCAAGTTTCGGCGCACGCCCATTGAAGCGACTCATCCAGCGAGAGATTGCCGATAAGTCTGCAGTTCT
>SYAZ01000066.1 GCA_005788815.1 Actinomycetota bacterium
AGCAGCATGTGGAGTGGATCACCGATTGCATCTCTCACATCGTTTCGTCTGGAAAAGCCACGATTGAAACCACCGAGAAGAATCAAGACGAATGGGTCGCTTTCGTTAACGCGGTTGCGGATATGACGTTGTATCCCTCATGCAACAGCTGGTATCTAGGAGCAAACGTTCCGGGCAAACCGCGAGTATTCATGCCCCTCATCGGGTTTCCCACATATGTAGACAAGTGCAACGAGGTCGTAGCAAACGGGTACGAGGGATTCGTTCTGGCCTAAGTCCGTGTGCACTTTTCCACAAGGTGACAGCACACGAACTTCTCGCCTAGCCTGACAGCGGCGGTGTCAATCGCCCTCAACCAGGAGAGTCCACATGAACGCATACGACAAGATCTACATCAACGGCCAATGGGTGGCTTCAGACGGAAAAAAGACTATTTCAGTCTTTGACTCCACCAACGAAGAGGTCATGGCAACCATTCCCGAGGGAACTGCATCAGACGTGGCAAAGGCCGCAGCAGCAGCCAAGTCCGCTTTTCTTTCATGGAGCACTTTGCCAAAAGCTGACCGCGCAAAGTACCTAAACGCAATCGGCGACGCACTTGTCGCTCGCATGGATGAAATCTCATCTGCCATCTCGCGTGAAACCGGAATGGCAAAGCAATTGTCCAACATGATTCAAGTGGGACTCCCCATTAACTCGTTCAAGCAGGCTGCTGCTCTTGCCGAGTCATTTGAATTCGAAAAAGAAGTCGGTAGTTCACTGATCGTTCGCGAGCCAATCGGAGTTGTTGGTTGCATCACACCGTGGAACTACCCATTGCACCAAATCGCAGCCAAAGTTGCATTCGCCATGGCTTCAGGTTGCACCGTTGTATTGAAGCCAAGTGAAGTTGCACCAATCGATGCATTCATGCTTGCTGAAATCATTCATGAAGCAGGTCTTCCTGCTGGCGTATTCAACTTGGTCACAGGTACCGGTCCAGTTGTTGGCGAAGCAATTTCAGCTAGCCCCGACATCGACATGATCTCATTCACAGGATCAACTCGCGCCGGAAAGCTCGTCATGCAAACTGGTTCAGAGACCGTGAAGAAAGTTGCCCTTGAACTTGGCGGAAAGAGCGCCAACATCATTGGTGAAGACCTTGACGAAGCAACCTTTGCAAAAGCAATCATGGGTGGCACTGGCCAGGCTTTCCTGAACAGTGGTCAGACATGTTCACTACTCAGTCGCATGCTGGTGCCACGTGCACGTCTTGCCGAAGCAGAAGGTCTTGCAGCCGCAGTTGCTACCGGTATCAAAGTTGGAGACCCCTTTGCAGAGGGCACCAACGTTGGACCGCTTGCCTCTGCTGCACAGCGTGACCGCGTGCTCGGTTACATCAATAAGGGCATTGAAGAGGGAGCAAAACTCATTGCGGGTGGCCCTGGCGCACCTGAAGGTCTGGAGAAGGGCTACTACGTGAAGCCAACCGTGTTCTCTGAAGTCAACAACAAGATGACGATTGCTCAGGAAGAAATCTTTGGCCCAGTATTGGTGCTCATTCCTTACGACGGCATTGACAATGCAGTCGAGATTGCAAATGACTCTCCGTACGGCCTAGCAGGCGCCGTGTTTGCTGCCGACAAGGAAACGGGAATTGCAATTGCTAAGCGCATTCGCACCGGACAAGTCACCGTCAACGGTGGCGCTTTCAATCCAAATGCCCCATTTGGTGGCTACTAGCACTCAGGCAGTGGCCGTGAACTTGGCGAGTTTGGTTTCGAGGAGTTCCTCGAAATCAAGAGTTTGCAGTTGTAATAACTGTTACTTCATGCCCTGAATTAATTCAGTAACTTCCGATAGACCAAGCGATCCGATGCGAGAGGTCACAGTGCCGTCTGTGGCGATGAACATCCACGCTGGTTGGTATGGAACTTTGTATTTCGCATACACATCACCACTGGTGTCGTCGAGGCTCTCAAACGTGAGTTTGTGACGATTAGCAAAAGATTGATATGACGCATTGTCGCCTGCCCATGCAACACCAACGACACTGACTGTTTCAGCGAATTCTTTGTTGACCTCCTCGACCGAGGGGGCTTCAGCATTACAAGTGCCTCAACCAGGCGCCCAAAACCACAACACCACAGGCTTGTCGGCAAGTGCTTTCGACAGCACAAATGATCCACCGCCCACTACAGGTGATGTGAAGTCGTCGATTGCTGCATTTTTACTGGATGCAATTGAGCTTGTGGATTGTGATACATCTGAAAGCGAAGAAGTCGACGTGGTGGCATCTTTGCCGCAGGCGCTTATCGCTACCAATAAGGCGACAACACTGACAGTTCTCCAAAGCTTCATTTCCACATCATAGAGGCTTGCCTAACCGACAACCGCGACTCCATTTTCCAGCACTGCAATGCCGCGAGGCTCATCGCTGATTGCATGTGACCCAGTGGCGTCACCAATTGCAGCGTTCCCTTCCAACACGCGAGCATCAGACGCGGCATATTGCACGATGTAGGCCTTCCGTGTTGAGTTCGTGAAATTAGGCCCGGTGAGGTGAGGCGTCAACGATGAGAAGAAGACTGCCCCTCCGGCCTTCACTTCTGCCACAAGAGGAGTCGTTGGAGGTTCCTCAAAGCATTCATATCCGAGAGTGTCAACGTAATAGTGAGCAAGTGTCCCGTCCTTATGTAATCCGGGCGCTACCTGTGGGCATCCGTTATCGATCGTTGCATCAGTGAGAGCAATCCAGCAAGTGAGATAATGCTGTGGTTCCACAAACAAATAACCATTGTCTTGATGCCAAGGAAACCGCCGGGGCTTCTCCGTCATTTTGTATACGGCTTGGTCGTGATACATACGTACATTCGGACCAATGAGGTCTAAACAGATCCCAAGAATCTTTTCGTTCTTAACAAACGGTCGTATCTCTGGCTTCTGACGGACCAACTGCCCAGCAAAAGTAATAGCCCCATTTTCAGAGATGAGAAAACGTTCGTCGGCTTGCCTCTTTAGTTCGGCGACTGCTTCGTCTTCTGCTTCATCTGTAATTCGTGTTAGTTCAGCCAATTCTTCAGGCGTGTACAAATCTTCGACTACGAAGTACCCCAACTCATCAAATTGATCAATCTGGGTTTGAGTTACCACACCACTTGCGGCCGTATGCGACTGCCAGGTAAAAGACTTGTTCCAAGGATGCTGAGCCATTTAGTGATTCTTACATTGCTCGTCGGATAATGCCATAGTCCACCTCATCTTCTGCACGATGACATTCAAGAAACTGTGCCGTTATGTATTTTTCAACAAACGGGCCAGACACATCATTTCGTCAGCTACAGAATTAAGGATTTGCCCATCTTCCTCAATCTCTGTTGGTACTTGGATGAATTCTCGGACGTCGTGCTTCGGATAGGCCGTTCGAATCACCTTGGCAGAGCCCACGACAGCCTCGTGCGACGTATAGACCTGCCCATCCACTTCAGTTGAGATAAGTACTCCGGAAGCAATGTTGTACGACACACCCTCTGCCTCTACGTGTAACTGCGGTTGAGCACGGAGTTTTGTAGCTAAGCGGTGCCGCTCCTGCACTGTTTCGAGTGCAAGCAGGCGGTCTCTGACTTGTGCAGCCTCTTCGAATCGTTGTGCTTGCGAATGAGCTGCCATCTTTTCATTGAGGCGATCAACAACTTTATGTGACGTCTGTAGAAGTGTGTCACGCACAAGATTGACAACCTGTTCGTACTCTGCTGGTTCTGCTGTGCCAGAGCACGGACAGTACGCAAGGCCAAGACGCGCAGCAGAACACACGGGAGCGTCTTGTGGTGCCGAGTAATTCTTTGTCATTCGCACGGTGCAGCGCCGAAGCGGCACTACTGATTCGATGGCATCGATGATGTCTCGTGCCATTGAGCGAGAACGTATAGGCCCAAGTGATACGCCTTTTGAAGTGGGGGTCTTTGCTACGACAAGTCGTGGCCACTCTTCTTCAGTGGTGAGTCGCACATAACAATATTTCTCGCTCCGTGTTCCCATGTAGTTATAGCGAGGACGCACCCGACCAATGATGCGTGATTCCCACACTTCAGCAGTGAGCGGATCGGGAGTTTCTATGTATTGGATGCCTTGCACCAACTTCAAGAGAGACCCAACTTTGCGTCGTGATTCACCCGAGCTGAAATAGCTACGAACTCGTTGTCGCAGATTTGTGGCTTTACCGACATACAAGATGTCTCCCGATGCATCTAAAAAGAGATAAACACCAGGAGTGCGCGGAATATCATCTGTCATTTTCAATTTGGAAGCTTCGGGGTGAGAACTGACTTTCGGGAGCTCGACAAAATCCTCCAGATCGCGCACTCCAAAGCCTGCTGCACGATCAATAAGTAAGTGAAGCAAGTCGCCGGTGGCCAGCACATCGTCCATAGCGCGGTGAATTGGTTGATGTGGAAAATTAAAGTGAGATGCAAGCGTTGACAACTTGCAGTTCGGAACTTCGCTACGGACTAAACGGCGTGCCAAGGTGACAGTGTCGACAACAACGTTGGAGAGAGCGTCGTACCCGTGACGCTCTAGTGCAGCATTGAGAAAACCAACATCGAATCGCGCGTTGTGGGCGACCAACACGGTTCCTTCCACGAAGTCGAGGAATGTCTCGAGTACATCTTCGATTCGAGGAGCATGGGCAACCATGGAATCTGAAATACCCGTCAACATGACAATGTTTGCCGGGATGGGCTGACCTGGATTGATGAGCGTGCTGAGGCGAGAGACTTCCTCGCCCCCTTTGTATTTCACTGCGCCGATTTCAGTGATGCCACCGTAAGCACTAGAGCTACCCGTGGTCTCGATGTCGACAACGCAGAAGCTGACCTGAGAGAGCAGGGTGCTTTCTGAAGTAAACGACCAGCCTTTATTCACATCTTTCACTGTAAACGACAGGTGCTTCACCATCATTCACTACGCTTGGCACATCTTCACAAAAGGACACCCATGATTCACTCAGTTATCGAACAATGGCACGCACACATGCGCGGGGAACTAAAGAACGGCCTCGACATCTTGCTCGACGACGACTGTGTTTTTTACTCCCCCATTGTGTTTACGCCACAAGTTGGCAAGGAGATCACCAAGATGTATCTCATGGCAGCCGGACAGACCCTGCCAGGTGAGAAGAAATCAGACGGTCCGTCAGATAACACTGGCAAATTTCGCTACACAAAAGAAGTTCTCGACGGCAACACCGCAGTTCTCGAATTCGAAACAACAATTGAGGGCAAGTACGCCAATGGTGTCGACATTATTACCTGCAACGATGCAGGAAAGATTATTGAGTTCCGTGTGATGATGCGTCCGCTACAAGCCATCAATGCTGTGCATCGCCAGATGGGCGAAGCCCTCGACAAGATGAAATAGCAAGTGCAACTGACAATGAAGATTGTCTGGAATTCTGAGATAAACGACTCAACGAGATACACAACAGTGAATCTCGGACAAAGACCTCTCAGCTTGGTATCAAGGTGAGAGAGAACTTCTCCTCGTAATCCGCGTTACCAACCGGGGTGGGAGAAAATCCACTCACAACATCGGACCACGACAGCAACACGCCATCTTCATCGAAGGTCATTGTTCGAATGGTGGTTCCGTTGAACGATCCTTCTGAGACAAACTTTGTATCAACGACGAAACCATCAACCTTTTCTGTACCAACGAGAACTTCAGCAGTTTTGACCGACGTTGTGGTTCGATTGTGGGCCAAGCCGCCTCCCTCACACACTGCGCTCGCGCTATCGCCATTTTCCGTGGCAGGAATAAGCCATGTCTGATCTGCACACGTGACGGCGTGTTCATTGCGCATCCCAAAAAACTCGTGAGCACCGCCGTAACCCTTCAGAACCAAACGATCGTCGGTACGGCAAACCTCGAGATACTCAGTCCGTTCACGTACTGGGGTCCACTCCATTCGCACACCACATCCAGATCGGGTGATGGTGATGACACTTTCGGCAGGATATTCACGAGAAGCGCTCGCGCCAAGTTTGGTGGATTCACCACCAGTCGTGCGGTAGCGATACACCCCGGGTACGGGCAATCCATCGTCGATCTCATCAACATCTGACCCTTGACTAGCGGCAAACTGTTCAAAGGCCTCTCTGTACGAAATCGTTGTTGTTGAAGTTCCGAAGAATGCGTTATAGCCCAAGACCGAACCACCAACCAGAACTAGGACGCCAACAATCGTCAAGATTGTCCGTGGACGTGCGAATTGAGAAGGTGAAGGAGTGTCGCTCATGCACGAAAGCATAGTCACTAAATCAGTTCGCTAAAGCAATGCGCCTCTAAATCTCCACAGGGCAGGTAAAAGTGTGGGAATGACTAAGACAACAGTTTTCTAAGCATCTTTTTGAGGAATGAGCCAGGCAATGCCCTTTTCGTTCCATGCCCATCTGACACAGGCTTCAGACTTCGCTGTGGCGCTTGGTACCGTGTCGGCGCTTCGTGAATAACGCGTGCACTTGGACCGAATCGATTGCTGCCGAAATCACTCTTTGTGCAAAGCCAGAACAAAATCAAAAAGTACCCAACGATCGGGGTAAACCAAAACAATGCGTAAATCCCGGGTTTATCTGTGTCATGAAGACGTCGCACGACTCGAGCCAACGTCGGAATTATCGATGACAAAACAAAAATAGCGAGAAAGTTACTCGAAAAAATTCGATTAATTTCCACGAACGCAACGACCATAGCGAGTGCGGTTGTAGTTAGAGCAACGAACTGGACCCAATACCAAAATTCTGAACGGGACGCGCGCCCTTCAAAATTCGAATAGTTCTTGTAGGAAAATCTAATCGTTTCAAAAAACTTCATTGCCCTTGGTGCATTGATGAATTCCGTATCATTTACAGTTTTTGGGTCTGGCATTTCCGGGGAACCGTAGATTGATTTGTAATATTCAACCTTTGCCCTGATGTTCTTTTTCTCTTCGTCTTCAGTTGCACTTTTGATGAGATCCGCATATTCGTTGTCTATGTTTCTCACTTCCCGTATAACTTCGAGTTCATTAGCGATCTTTTTTATTTGACGAGATACCTTGAGTTGGTTCAGTCGCTTCATAAGACCCACAAGCGAGAGACTACTCAATTCCAGATTCTCTGCGGCTCAACTACCGTCATCAGCGACGGCAAGGCACGATGCTCTAGTGGGCGTTGAGGGACTCGAACCCCCGACCCTCTCCTTGTAAGGGAGATGCTCTAGCCAACTGAGCTAAACGCCCGAATGTTTCGGAACGAGAAGTGTATCGGCGAAGGCAGGATCGCCCACCCCGTACCCGTTACGGCGTTGGGGCAACTGTGGTCGTTACAGAAGGCACCGTTGTCGTCACTGGTGGCACGGTGGTCGTGGCGGGCGGGAGTGTGGTGGTTGACGTAGTCGTAGTTGTCTCTGGTGGGATAACAAAGCCATTGGCCCAGCCCCATCGGATATCCATCGGCGCACCCACTTTGGTTCCCACTGCCCGAGGAATGGCATCGATGGCTCGACGCAACTGCGACCAACCGTCCCATGCAGAGACACCAGTTGTTGGACACCCACTTCGCACCTGGCTACACGCTGCGGTCTGCACCGTGATTGCTGCTAATCGCAATGGCATACCCATGTCTGCTGCACGCGCTGCTAACACTGCCCATTGGCGAGCCTGCGAACCGCTCTTTGTATGAATCTGTGGCATCGCCAAAACATTTCCACCGCCATGTGAAGACACCCACAATACGTCGTCAATTGTCCAACCGTTATTGCACGTGAGGTCGGTGCCATAACTCTGCGGACAACCATCTGCAGAACCAAAGTTCCACAAGCGAGCAGAAGTCTGCGCGGTATACCCGTCCACCCATGCACGTGCTTGCCCTGGCGGGCCCCAGCCTGGTTCTAAGTCCACCGAACCAGAGACAACTGTTCGTGGGTCAGATTCAGCTTGCGCAGACGCAACAATTTTTGCCCACGCAATTCCACCGAGGTAACCGTTGAAGCGAGTGACCGCGCCAGAGTTACTTGTCCCAAGTGAAACTTCCCATGGGCCTGTTCCGCATTCAGCTAACCCTGCAGCCCAAGCAGAAGTTGTGGCAACTATTTGTTCTTTCGAAATTGCTTTGCCAAACCCAGTTGAGCCCGTGGCATTTTGAGCGCCAAAAGACAAGATGACAATGCCACGCGGTACTTTCTTAGCTTGGTCACAAGCAGCTGCCCGAATAACAGGTACTGCCGTTTCTATAGGCAATACATCTCGTCCACGGACATAGCTACCAATTGCCACGTTCCACTCTGGCGAAGTTCTGGCCGGCACAGCAGTTGGGTACCACACTTGATCGACTCCAGAAATCTCGACACCACCTGCATTGGACAATGGCGTTGGCGACTTCATGCAGCCCTTGCCACAAACGCGGGCATTGGGCGAGAATGCATCGATCGTGACTCGAGTCCCCTTTGAATTTCTGTGGCGCGTGGACAATGCAACAACAGTCACTTTGTTGACAGCCTTAGCCCGAGTGAAAACGACTGCGCGACGAATAGTACGACCTGAATACTGATCAATAATGCGAGATCGTTTTCCGTTTACAAAAACTGCAGCGCGACCATTCTTAGGACCGGCAGTAAACCACATTGCAAACGACTTACCTTTTACGGTGAAAGAAAGAGCGGCACCAGTTGAAGTGGTTGCCCACACTGACTTTCCATGTGCCACTCCGACCTTCATCTGTGTCCATGGAGACGAAGCCGTATAAGCACGGGCAGATGCAGGAGCAATCACAGCGGCAACAAGAAGCGCGCACATCAATTTCAAAAGTCGCTGACGAAACACCATGCCTCACCGTACCTTCCAGGTCTCTCGAAAAATTGGCAGCACTTAGAGCACGAGCGAAGAATCATCAAAAACACGCTGTGTGCGACATAATAAGTAGGTGAAAACTCCGTCAGCATCAATGAATAGACGGTTGACAAAACTGGAACAGAACCTCGCGGCCCGAAGATTTGTTAACCGAAAAGCCATGTGGGGCTACATTTGCGCTTCGGGTGAACCATTTACTTTTGTTGCCGAGCGAGAGCAATTCATTATTCACACAAATGATCCAGTTGGTGAAAGCATTTTCTTATACGGGGAATATGACTTTCAGAAATTGGAACTCGCATTACGACTGCTTGGTCGGAACACCGTAGAGACGTTGGTAGACGTCGGCGCGAATGTCGGATCTATTTGCATTCCTGCCGTTTCTAGAGGATTCGCAACTAGGTCAATTGCTATCGAACCCGAACCCACCAACTTCTTAATGCTCACTGCAAACATTGAACTCAATTCACTGCAACACAAGATTCGTGCACATCAGAACGCAGTTGGCCCAGTTGACAACCAAAGCATTCGCTTAGAGTTATCGTCAGAGAACTTCGGCGATCATCGCATCACACCCACTGTTGGAGCTCCGCGAGAACGCGATTCCACCACCGTTACATCAATGACTCTCGACACGCTGGTAGCGAATCTCAATCCGTTGACAGATCTCATATTTATGGATGTCCAAGGGTTCGAGAAGTTCGTATTAGATGGTGCGACAAACGCTATTCAGTCACGTGTTCCCATTGTGATGGAGTATTTCCCCGAAGGAATCCAGGAGCACTGCTCGCTTGATGACCTGCTTGCAGTAATTGCGCCATACTCGGGGTACTACGACCTCAATCTCCCTGTGCCGGTCTTTACCCCCCTAGAAGGATTACGGGACTTCTGGCACGGTCTACTACGAGGACCATTTCCTTTTGGCGACATCTTGCTGATGTAGCACCCACTGACTGACGCAAAGGGCCACTTCTATGCATTCAGGTCTTGAGGCAAGATAATCTGCCCTATGGCTTCTCAAGCATTCTCAAATGACCGTAAACATGTATTTCATTCATGGTCAGCCCAATCTCTCATTAACCCTCTCGTTGTGTCTCGCACGGAGGGCAGCTGCTTCTGGGATGAAGACGGTAAGCGCTACATAGATTTCTCGAGCCAGTTGATCAACGTAAACATCGGCCACCAACACCCGAAGATGGTGGAAGCAATCAAGGCCCAAGTCGACAAGATGTGCACGATTGCGCCTTTCCATGCAAACGAAGAACGCAGTGAAGCTGCACGACTGATTTCAGAGATTGCTCCTGGCGACCTGAACATGGTGTTCTTTACAAATGGTGGAGCCGAAGCGACAGAGAACGCAATGCGCATGGCTCGACTGCACACCGGTCGCAACAAAGTTCTCACGATGTATCGCAGTTACCACGGCGCTACCGGCGGAGCTATTCAACTCACAGGAGACCCTCGTCGTTGGCCAGCCGAACCTGCAATGCCAGGCATCATTAAATTTTGGGGCCCGTACCCATACCGCTCTGCATTCCATTCAGAAAATGAATTGCAAGAAACAGAACGCGCGCTGAAGCACCTCGAAGACACCATCATGGTGGAAGGTCCAAATTATGTGGCTGCCATCATTATGGAATCCGTGGTTGGCACCAACGGAATCTTGGTCCCGCCACCTGGATATCTCGAGGGTGTTCGCGCTATTTGTGATCGTTACGGCATTGTCATGATCTGTGACGAAGTCATGTGTGGTTTTGGTCGTTGCGGCGAATGGTTCGCGGTTGATCATTGGAACGTCACACCAGATCTCATCTGTTTCGCTAAGGGAGTCAACTCTGGGTACGTTCCACTCGGCGGTGTCATCATCTCTGATCGCATTGCAGATTCGTTCCGTGAACGCCAATTCCCCGGCGGTCTCACCTACTCAGGTCATCCTCTTGCATGTGCATCGGCAATCGCGTCCATCAACATCTACAAAGAAGAAGGCATCCTCGACAGAGCGCGTCGTCTAGGAAAAGATGTCATCGCACCAGGCCTTGAGAAACTAAAAGACAAGCACCCGAGTGTTGGCGACGTGCGTGGCATTGGCGCCTTCTGGGCAATTGAATTAGTACGCAACCGCCAGACTCGCGAACCACTTGTGCCGTTCAATGCTGCCGGGCCAGACGCCAAACCCATGATGGATGTTCTCGGCGCATGCAAAGCACAGGGGCTGTGGCCGTTTACTCACTTCAACCGCATCCATGTCACTCCTCCACTCACCACAAGTGACGCAGAAATTCATGAAGGTCTTGCCATCATCGATGAAGCACTCACGCTTGCCGATGCGTTGTACACCGGCGAATAGAAATTATCGGTTCTGAGGGAACCCTAAGTTCACTGATGACGTACGCGGGTCTGGCCAACGAGACGTCACCACTTTGCTACGCGTGAAGAAGTTGATGCCCTCTGGACCGTACATATGGTGATCACCAAACAAACTGTTCTTCCAACCGCCAAATGAGTAGTACGAAACCGGTACAGGAATTGGAACATTGACCCCCACCATTCCAACGGTGACGTCCAATTGGAATTCACGAGCAACTCCGCCATCGCGAGTGAAAATTGCTACTCCGTTGCCAAACTCATTGGCGTTGATGAGCGCAATTCCCTCGTCGTAACTTTTCACTCGCACCACATTCAAAACAGGTCCAAAGATTTCCTCGTCATAGCAACGCATGCCTGGTTTCACACCGTCGATGATGCTTGGGTTCAAAAAGAATCCGCCAGTTGGTGCGTTCTCTCGACCGTCCACCACAACCGTGGCACCTTCGCCAGCGGCTCCTGCCAAATAACTTGCCACTTTGTCACGATGCTCTGCTGTAATCAGTGGTCCCATTTCATTTGCAGTATCAGACGCTGGGCCAACTTTAATATTGGGAATACGTTGCTTCACTTTTTCAATCAATGCATCGGCTACGGAATCAACAGCAAGCAATACCGAGATTGCCATACAACGCTCGCCTGCTGATCCGTATGCGGCACTGACGGCTGCGTCTGCAGCCATATCGAGGTCTGCATCTGGCAAGACCAACATGTGGTTCTTTGCGCCGCCCAAAGCCTGCACTCGTTTGCCATTTTTTGTGCCGGTTTCATAGATGTACCGCGCAATTGGCGTGGAACCCACAAATGACACAGCAGATACATCTGCATGATTAAGGAGTGCATCTACAGACACCTTGTCGCCATTAATGACATTAAATACTCCGTCTGGAACGCCAGCTTGTTGCAATAAGTCTGCGAGGAACAATGCAACAGAAGGATCTTTTTCACTTGGCTTAAGAACGAATGTATTTCCACACGCAATGGCGTTTGCGAACATCCACATTGGAACCATGGCGGGAAAGTTAAACGGCGTGATGCCTGCAACAACACCTAGTGGTTGTTTGATGCTGTACACATCGACACCGGCAGAAGCTTGTTCGCTGTATCCACCCTTCAACAAGTTTGGAATGCCGCATGCGAACTCAATGTTTTCTAGTCCACGGGCTATCTCGCCCAATGCATCACTGATTACTTTTCCATGCTCTGCGCTCAGCATCTGTGCAATCTCATTGCGGTTCGCTTGCACCAGATTGCGAATGTTGAACATGATCTCTGCACGGCGAGACAAGTTGGTGGCTCTCCACGCAGGTAACGCTGCTTTGGCTGCTGCTACTGCGGCATCAACTTCACTAACGGAGGCAAAATCAACTTCTGCCGATTGTGTACCAGTTGCAGGGTTGAATACTTTCCCAGTATTACCTGACGTGCCGGCAACGATTGATCCGTTAATCCAGTGAGAGATGCGCTTCATGAAGAGTCCTTATTACAAGAGTTCTCTCATTGTAGATGGGAGTTCTTGCCGCACCCGAATGACTAGATATGTCGAAACTGACGCGCCGTCTCAACCAAGGAGTCATACAACGCCTGAGATGAAGCCACAACAGGGCTACGTCGATCGTCTGGGTCAATCACCATGAGGTCTCGCCCATCCACATCGCCAACGACTGCCCCGGCCTCTCTGCAAATGAGCACTGCGGCTAGGTAGTCCCACACGCCATGGTCGTGGAAATCGACATAGCCATCAAGTCCGCCCTTTGCTACGAGTGAGATGTCTAATGCGGCGGCACCCATAGAACGAAACTGCCACCAACCATGCGGTGAAGGAGGGACACCATTTGTACCAATCACTGCCGACGAAATGTCTCGCAGTTCTTGAACACGCAACGGAACTCCATCGCAATTCGCACCATGACCACGCGTTGCTGCGTATCTGGTCTCTGTGCCCGACTGCTCTGCAACAAGAGCAGCACGCAAGCCGTCTCGGTCAACAACACACATTGAGGTGGCAAACCATGGCAGGCCTTTACTTGCATTTGTAGAACCATCTAAAGGGTCCACCACAACCAATAGTCGATCATCATCTATCGGCCACTCAACATCACCGATTCCGCTCTCTTCTGACAACACGTCAAACCCTGCTGCCTGCAACATGTCCACAATGACATCATCCACAACAACGTCAGCCGAGTACTGACCATCTCTTTCACCCGATAATGACCAATCCTCAATTTCATCCAAAGTGTCAGCGGCAGCGTCAGCTACGTCGTGGAGAAACCCCATTATCTCGCGGTCATCAGAGTTGTAGTCAAAATGGGGCACCCTTGAACGGTAGTGTGCCTGCGTGGCCGTAATTGATATAGCCGGGTTTATTACAGACCTTAAGAGCCATGCGGTTGACCATGGGTTTCACGTGCACGATGAGCGTCATTTTGTTGAGACCTATTCCCTTCGCCAGTTATGGGAAGTGGACCTGCACCCAGAAGAGGCCTGCCACGGCCCTATTGACCTCCATGTCAGCATGGAAATTGACCCGCGTACCCTTCTTACGTTTGAAGACTTAGTTCTGGCCATGGATGACCCCGACGATGAACCACCAGAGGGTTTCTCGTTTCCCTTGGTGTTCACATGGACATTCCCTCCACTAGTTCGACCACCCGACTTACTCGTGCTTGCGACTGAAGTTGCAGGACTTGGTGGCGTGGAGTTGCCACTTGAAGTTTCAGCGATTGATTCATTTCACCAGGTCACCGATGCTCCAGAGCGAAGCCTCAGTGTGATTAGTCGAGTTCCTATTTCGCTCGGTTCTGTCTATAAAGGCGACAACGAGCAAGTGTGTGCAGTTCTTGATAGATGCAAAGAGGTGAGCATGAGTTTGCTCGAACGCGTGCCTGCTTGGATCGAAGACAACAGTTAGCGTTCATCGACGCAAAAAAGAACGTGGCCTTGTCGACAACTAACTCACAGTGGCAGCAGCTGCTTCGACCACAGCCACAACTTCATCTGCTGTTGCGCCTGGCCCGATAACACCCGCAATGCCGGCTGCACGTAACTCTTCTGCATCACGCGGCGGAACAATGCCACCAACTACGACAGGAATCATGATTCCTCGTGCACGCATTTCCTCAACCACTAATGGTGCAAGGGTCATATGAGCGCCAGACAACATAGATAGACCCACAACATCCACATCTTCATCAAGAGCTGCAGATGCAACAGTTTCAGGAGTTTGAAATAGCCCCGTATAAATCACTTCCATGCCGGCGTCACGCAATATTCGTGCAACTACTTTGACCCCTCGGTCATGGCCATCGAGACCGACCTTTGCCACAAGTACACGAATTGGCATTACTAGATGACCGGAACTTCTATGTGGCGACCAAATACTTCACCTAGCGACGACATCATCTCACCGAGCGTCACATACGAATTAGCGGCATTGATGAGCGCAGGCATGAGATTGACATCGGGCTGGGAGGCATCGTGTTGCAGTTGTTGGCGAGCTTCAGATACCGCAAAATCGTTGCGATCCTGTCGTACAGTTGCCAAGCGATTACGTTGCTCTTTCTCTTGCTCTTGTGAGATGCGCAGGAGGTCTAACGAATCGTCTTCATTTCCTTCCTTGAATCTGTTGGCACCCACCACGATGCGTTCACCAGAATTAAAGGCGCGCTCCAACTCGTATGCAGAATCTGAAATGCGACCCTGGAACCAATTGTCTTCAATTCCCTGAATACAACCCTCGAGCATGGAGCCGTGACCCATCTCTGAGATTTCAGCAAACATCACCTCTGCCAACTCTTCGATTTTGTTCGTCAGATCTTCTACAAACCATGAGCCACCAAGCGGGTCCGCCACGTGTGTCACATTTGTTTCGTGCGCAATGACTTGTTGTGTTCGAAGCGCAATGCGTGCAGCCTTTTCAGTCGGCAAAGCCATTGCTTCATCCATCGAATTGGTGTGTAGCGATTGCGCACCACCCATCACTGCTGCGAGTGCTTCTACTGCAGTGCGCACAATATTGACTTCGGGCTGTTGAGCAGTGAGAGAAACACCAGCGGTCTGTGCATGGAATCTCAACTGCAGCGAACGCTCGTGTGTTGCTCCATACTTTTCTTTCATCCATCGCGCCCAGATACGCCGTGCAGCTCGGTACTTTGCGATCTCTTCAAAGAAATCAATATGGGCGTTGAAGAAAAAAGAAAGCCGCGGAGCAAACATGTCAACTGGAAGCCCTGCCTGCATTGCTAATTCCACATAAGCAAAACCGTTGGCCAACGTAAATGCCAATTCTTCAGCTGCTGTTGAACCTGCTTCGCGAATGTGATACCCGGAAATTGAAATGGAATGCCAACGCGGCATCTCGGCCGTAGTGAACGAGACAACATCTCGCACGAGACGCATAGATTGACGTGGAGGAAAGACGAATTCTTTTTGGGCTTGATATTCCTTCAAGATGTCGTTTTGCAAGGTGCCACCTAGAGCCTTGCGAGGAACCCCGGCCGTCTCTGCCTGTGCAACAAACATCGCAAGGATTGGAGCAGCTGGCGAATTAATTGTCATCGATGTAGTGATGCCACCCAAATCGATCCCAGCAAACAGATCCTTCATGTCTGCGAGTGAATCAATGGCCACGCCACAACGCCCTACCTCACCGAGAGACATTGGGTGATCAGAATCAAGACCCATCAAAGTGGGCATGTCGAACGCTGTCGAGAGCCCGTCACCACCAGAACGAATGATCTCGCGGAAACGTTCGTTGGTATCAGTAGCCGTGCCAAAGCCGGCAAACATTCGCATGGTCCATAACTTTGAGCGATACATAGATGCATGCGGACCACGCGTGTACGGATACACACCTGGCATCTCCGAATCATCGTCGCCATAGACGGGCTCGAGTGGAATTCCAGACATTGTGGTGAACGGCACTTGTCGCACCGACGATGACCCGAATGCCTCTGTCCAGATTTCGCGTGGAGTGTTCTGTGTCACTACGTGAATCGTAGTGCGCGAAGCGGTGGGCCCAGCAGGGCTCGAACCTGCGACCAAGGGATTATGAGTCCCC
>SYAZ01000067.1 GCA_005788815.1 Actinomycetota bacterium
ATCAACATGGCAATGTGGGCAAGCATTGAGGCTCACGTCTCTGCGCTCACTGCTAATCGCGACATTCGCGTGCTGGTTGTACGTGGCGAAGGTGATCACTTCTGTGCAGGTGCAGATATCTCTGAACTTACGAATGGCCCGGGCGGAGAATATGCCCGCATCAACTGGGCAGCCGAAGAAGCATTGGCAAATTTTCCTGGCCCAACGGTTGCGGTTATTCGAGGCAACTGCGTGGGCGGCGGAGTATCTATTGCAACAGCGTGCGATATTCGCATTAGTGCCGATGATGCATTGTTTGGAATTACGCCAGCCAAGTTGGGCATTGTGTACCCCACCAACGCTTTAGAGCGAGTGGTTCGTGTTATTGGTGGTTCTGCTGCCAAACACCTCATGTTTACGGGTGAGTTGATCCAGGCTGAACGAGCATTACGAATTGGGTTGGTAGACGAAGTGCATTCAGTTGCTGCGCTCAACAATCGAACTGACGAACTAGTAGCACTGTTGGTGGAACGTTCGGCGTTAACTCAAGTGGCAACAAAAGCCATGATTGATGAAGTTGTTCGCGAAGGAAAAGTGAAACCGAAAACCACTCTGTATTGGGAAACCGAAATGGATAAGAGTGGCGAAGTACGTGAAGGCGTTGCGGCGTTTCTGGCAAAGCGCCCCGTGCGCTGGCCGTGGAAACGCGCCTAAATCAATTTCTCTGTGTTACTGCGCGAGCAGGATTGCTTCGAATCCACCAAGCACATCGCTCACGTCGGTGAATCCGTTTGCACGAAGCACGCTGGCAGCAATAGAACTCCTGTAGCCACCTGCGCAATACACAACTGTTGGAGTCTTTGCAGACACTTCACTGAGGCGCTTGCGTAACTGCGAGACAGGAATGCTGATCGCTTGAGGAAGGTGATTGATGGCGAATTCGCCATCGCCACGAACATCGATGATTTGTAGATGAGGAATTGAACTTTGGCGATCTAGAAACTCAGACGCAGTGAGGCGTGACGCACGACCCACTTCACTTGGTACATCTGCCAAGTTGTCTGCAAGGAAATGGCCCACAACACGGTCGTAACCAATGCGCGCAAGTCGTACCTTGGCCTCTAATGCAAGTCCGGCATCTGTGATGATCACAATGTCTTCATCTGGGTTGATGACTGAACCTGCGTACTCTGCGTATCTGCCTGCAAGGCCAACGTTGACAGAACCGTTGAGATGCCCGGCTGCGAAGTACTGAGATTCGCGCGTATCAATAATCTGAACGCCGGCGTCCCGTTTATCAATCAATTGCGTCACGCTGAGTTCTACGGGTTCTTGGTGCTCATCGAGCGTGCCACGATTTTTCTGATTGAGAATCGCGTCGTAAACGAAGTATCCGGGTGCTTCTGGTTGGCCCTCGGTGACGGCAGCAACAAAGGCTTTGACATCGGTGTATTGCAGTGCGTAGTTGTTGCGGCGTTGTTCGCCCATTGTGGACATTGTCTCTGTAGACAGGTTTTTTCCGCACGCACTTCCTGCGCCATGTGCCGGATACACCCGAGTGGGGTCTGGCAATGTGAGCAGTTTGTTCTGAATGGAAGCGAACAATAAGTGGGCAAGTTCATCTGCGGTTTTTCCAACGCTGACTAAAAGATCAGGACGGCCAACGTCGCCAATGAACAGTGTGTCGCCAGTGAGTACTCCGTAGGGGACAGCATCGCCAGCATGTTCGTACACCACGTATGAGGTGGACTCTGGAGTGTGGCCAGGTGTGAGGCGAGCTTCGATAACAACTTCACCAAGGACTAATCGTTCGTTGTCTTCAAGCAGCCGAGCAGGGAATTGGGGACGAGCTTCAGCGCCGAAACAGATGGTGGCGCCAGTGGCGTTAGCCAGCTCGAGGTGGCCAGACAAGAAGTCTGCGTGGAAATGGGTCTCGAGGACATAGGCGATGGTGAGGCCGAGTTCTTGTGCTCGATCGAGGTATTGCTGAATGTCGCGCTGTGGGTCGACTACTACTGCTGTTCCGGTGCTGGTGTCGCCAACGAGGTAGGAAGCGTGCGAAAGGCATTCCAAGTAAAACTGCTCAAATATCATGACGGTGTCCATTCAATGGGGTGTTTGTAGTATACCCTATGGGGTATCGCTTGCACTCAGGAGGCAGTTATGAAAATCGAACAAGACATTCTGGACGGATTAATGAAGCGTTTGGCTCGGGTGGAGGGCCAAGTTCGTGCCGTTCGCACGATGATTGAAGACGGCCGTGAATGCCGTGATGTGATTACTCAAGTATCAGCAGCAAGCACAGCTCTTGATCAAGTGGGTTTTCGTTTGCTCTCGGCCGGACTGCAACAGTGTTTGCAAGACCCGAAGCAGGCTAAGCGTGACGGTTTTGATCTAGAAGAAGTTGAGAAACTGTTTCTCAAACTGGCGTAACAGTTGTACTTCGCCAAGTGCGGCGAGGTTGAAACGGGTTTATTGCTGAATCGCCACGGCAAGTACGCCAACAGCGCACCCGAGAATTCCGATACCGTACGTGAGAGAGATTCCGATGAGCCACTTCATGGTGGTGTCGTAACGATCTGACAGTTTTTGAAACTCATCGCGCAGATTCTGAAACTCTTGACGCAATCCTTGAAACTCCTGACGTATTCCTTGGAACTCATTGCGTAGTTGGGTGAAGTCATCGTGCAGGCGGTCGAAGTCACGCTGAAGACGATCAGTGTCGGCGGTGCGTGCGACGTCTTGCCAGCCTCCTGGTGGAAGATGCTCAATCAATGTGTTGGCCACTGAATCCCCTAGATACATTCGTAATCCGACCAGCATGTCCAGTCGATTTGTCTCGCTCACCGTCATGGTAAATCCTTCCCTTGTTGATGGCAAGAAATGTGTGTAGAGACCCTGCAATATGGCAATAGCCTGAGCATGTGACCGAGCCAACCTTTAGCCACCTCAATGAATCGGGCCAGGCCCACATGGTGAATGTGGGGGAAAAGGCTGTCACGAACCGACGGGCTGTTGCTCGTTGCGTGGTCACCATGTTGCCTGCCACCACCGATGCCATCGCGTCTGGGTCTTTGCCCAAAGGTGACGTGTTAGCCACAGCGCGCATCGCGGGCATTCAAGGTGCCAAGCGAACCAGCGACCTCATTCCGTTGTGCCACCCACTCACGTTGTCGGCCGTCTCTGTCGACGTCACGGTGCAGTCGGGCAGCGTCGTCATCGAAGCAACTGTTGAGACCAGCGGGCAGACCGGAGTCGAGATGGAGGCTCTCACGGCATGTTCCGTCGCCGCGCTCACCTTGTACGACATGTGTAAGAGCGCAGACAAGACCATGGAGATCGGCCAATTGGCCTTATGGGAAAAATCTGGTGGTCGCTCCGGAGATTTCCGCAAGACCTCGTGACCCTCGCGTCGGCCGTTTTGGCGGCCTGAGCCCCACATTGTGGGCGGGTCACACCCTGTGAAAAGTGACCAAATCCGGTGATTTTCGCTATTTTCATGGGTTTTAGCCCCATATTTGCTCCGTGTGGGTGGGGAAAGTCGCTACCCCACAAAATCTTCACTAGGCTTTACAAAGCGTCTTCGGATGCCACTGTCCTTGCATCCAGCCAGGGCATCGACCACGGTCGACAGTTCATGTTCCCTAATCAAGGTCAATGTCGTAAATGAGTCAACTCGTACTTCTTATCGTTGGAGCGTTATGGATGGCAGTTCTTTTGCCTCCTCTTTTGCGCTCCCGATTCGATGGAAGCGCAGTGTCTTCGGTTTCAGATTTCCGTCGTCAGCTACACACATTGCAACGCTCTCAGGCTCCTGGTACTCAGGCCCCAATGCGCGCAATGGCTCGTCCTCTTGCGCCAGCTCCTCGTTTGCAGGCACCACGTGTTGCACAGCGTCCACGCCTCATTGCTTCTGACGGAGTTCTAGAGACAGAATCTCGCCCTCGCCGTTCACACCACACTTCGGAATTGCCTCGCCATCATTTTGCTGCCGAGACTGCCTTTATGTCGTCGCGCGAAATCGTGCGTCGTCGTCGCGTGAATGTTCTCTATGGAATGGTCGCAGCAAATGCTGTCACCTTGTTCCTTGGTCTCACTACCGGCAGTACCGCAATGTTGTATGCGTTCACTGCCTCGTTCCTCAGCCTTGCGGCTTACTGCTACGTACTTGTGCAGATCCGCAACCAGGAATACCTGCGTCGCTATTACGGCGACCGCCGCGCTGCCTAGACCACAGTCGCCTGATTACTTGCTGTACGGAAAATGTTCTGCATCCCGAACGGACTGTGACGTAAAGCACCCTCATGCCTAGACTTTCCTTCTCATACCAACAGGGGAAATTCAAATGGCATTGTCATGGACAGACGCACAAGCAGCAGTACTCGCACCAGGGTCTGGTACACCTTTTGAATTAACGGAAGCAGAGATTCGCGGCGTGAAGATGGATGTCTTCAAGAACTGCCCGCCGAACTTGGCGCTGGTGTTGCAGAACGCTCGCAACTTTGGTGACAACACATTCATTTTGTATGAAGGTGAAAAGTGGACCTTTGCAAAGACCATGGATCAGGTCGACGGATTGTCGCATGTATTGGTGAACAAATATGGCGTGAAAAAAGGTGACCGCGTTGCTGTTGCCATGCGTAACTTCCCTGAGTGGATCATGGCATTTGCGGCAATTGTCTCTGTTGGCGCTATCAACGTGTCCTTCAACGCATGGTGGACCGAAGATGAGATGGACTTTGCCCTTACTGACTCTGGCGCCAAAGTTTTGATTGGTGATCAGCAACGTATCGATACCGCGCATGCATCGTGCCGCAAGCACGGCATCAAGATGCTGTGTGTTCGCCCAGAACGTGAGTTAGGTTCCGATGTTGATGATTGGGGCGTAGAAGTAAAAACCGGCCTCGGACCAATTGTCGCCGACATTGCACCTGATGACGACTGCACCATCTTGTACACATCTGGCACCACTGGTCGCCCAAAGGGTGCAGTATCTACGCACCGTGCAGTGCTGAGTGCACTTATGGCGTTCTCTGCACGTAACTCTGTATTGAAATTGGCAAGCGACGAACCAGAAGCTCCCGCAGACCCATTCCCGCCATCATTCATTTTGATTGTTCCGTTGTTCCATGTCACGGGTTGTGTGCCAGTGATGCTCAGCTGTTTTATGGCTGGCCTGAAATTGGTGATCATGTACAAGTGGGATGCCGGCAAGGCATTGCCAATTATTCAAGAAGAAAAAATCACAAACTTCGTTGGTGTCCCAACACAATCATTCGACCTTGTAAACCACCCGGACTTTGACAAGTACGACACCAGCAGCTTGCGCGCGGTGGGCGGCGGTGGTGCACCTGCGCCAGCAGCACTTGTAGACAAAGTAGATAAGGCCGTGAAAAAGGGAAGCCCACAACTTGGATACGGCATGACCGAAACCAATGCGTATGGGCCTGGCAACACCGGCAAGTTCTACACGACTCGACCAACAAGTACAGGCCGTGCAACAGCACCGATGCGCGTTGAAATTCGCGACCCTGAGACATTCGAGACACTTGGAACAAATGAGATGGGCGAGATCTGCATGTTCGGCCCAATGCTTATTCGTGGATATTGGAATCGCCCTGATGCCACCGCTGAAACAATCGTTGACGGTTGGTTGCGCACAGGCGACGGTGGATACATCGACGATGAAGGTTTCTTGTTCATCAAGGACCGCATTAAAGACATGATCCTTCGTGGCGGCGAAAACATTTACTGCGTTGAAGTAGAAGGCGCCATTTATGAAAATGACGCTGTGCACGAAGTCGCGGTATTTGGTGTACCACATGAACGTCTTGGTGAAGAAGTAGCAGTTGCGATTCTTCCGAAGGAAGGCCATTCATTGAGTGCTGAAGAGTTGTGGAAATTCCTTGATGGACGCATTGCATCTTTCAAAGTGCCAAACCATGTTGTGATTATGAACGAGCCATTGCCGCGTAACGCAGCTGGCAAGTTCTTGAAGACTGAACTGCGCGATTTAGTAGGCAAGGGCCAACTGAACCCCACTAGTCGTTAGTGGTTCATCAGGGTCTTAGCGAGGCTGTTTTCTTCGCGCTTACGCAAGGCAACGTTGACGCGTTGACGTTCCAGCACTTGGTCGAGAGTCTTTGTGGCCTGAGCAATGGTGTGCTCTGAGAAGAACGCTTGCACTTCAGCCTCTACGGATTCTGAATTCAAAGTTGTGACCGAACTGATCATGCGAACAATGGTGTTTCCAGGGAATTCCTTGTTGGCCTTCACCCAGTTCTTACGCACGGCAGCCCAGGCGACCACACCGTGATGACGGTTGGCGATGCAGCGATTCAAGAGGAATGGTGCATCTTGAGTCTTTACCGCATCGGTAAATGCAAAAGCAGTTGTTCGCTCCATGAGTTCTTCACTATTGAATTCGGCCAATGCGTACAGCATGCGAATGCGCTCTTGGGGTGTTGTGGCGTTGGTGTATTTGTTCAGGAACCATTCGTAATCTTGTGCATCTCCTGTGGCGGCAACAACATTGGTGGCTGCTGCTACAAGTTCAGGTTCAGTGATGGTGGAGTCAAACAAAATTCCGCGACAGCGCGAGATGGTGACTTCGTCTGAGCCGTAGATTCCCATCAGTTGTACAAGGAGCCCACGCAACTTGCTAGTGAGGTCGTCTTCGTTTTGCGCTGGTTGCCATCCGATGTCTTCTAGTGCAGCTCCTACCCAGTTTTCGATGTAGTACTCAAGGATGCTGTAATCATCAGGATCAACAATGCGGAAAATGCTGCGGAGGGAAACAGCGATTGCTTGCCATACGGCAAGTTCACGCTCTTGTGCAAAAACGGACGACACCATCTCTACGTATACGGCACCATCCATTGCGCCGGCCACAACTGAACTCCATGCATCGTCCACCAAGTTGTATCGCTCGATGGTAGAAAGCGAAGCCACGAGTTCTTTGGTGAGTCGCGCATTGAGCTCAGGCGAGTATGTGACACGGAAGTAGCCATTCCCGCCTGCATTGACAATGACCGGACCCGATGGGTCGGGAAGTGAAACGTGAATCGAGTCGCTATCAAGCAGGACTTTGATTTCTTGTCCGCCGTTACGTACATGGATGGGAACTACCCACAGCGTTGGGTCTCGTTCGTCATCAAAAGAGAACTGTGATTGCGACAATGTGATGCCCTCTGCATGAGGAGCTACCCAGATCTGTGGAAAGCCCGCCTGCCAGATCCAGGAATCCATAAGGCGACGTACTGGTACTACGGGACCACCATCAGTTTCGACGATGTGTTCAATGGCATCCCATAAATCGTTCGTCTCTGTATTGCCGTACGAATGCGTGCGTAAATAATGGCTGACGCCTGCTTGAAAACGCTCTGGCCCAATGAACTGTTCCAACATGCGCAACAACGCGCCGCCCTTTTGATACGTAAGCACATCGAACATGCCGTCTGCATCAGCGGGGGAGTTCACAGGGAATTCAACGGTGCGTGTGTTGTGTAGCGAGTCCACTTCGAATGCTGCAGTGCGATCGAGACCAAATGTTGTCCAGAGTTTCCATTGCGGAGCGAAAGCATCGCAGGCTGCGTATTCCATAAAGGTGGCGAATGCTTCATTGAGCCAAATGCCATTCCACCAACGCATGGTTACCAAGTCACCAAACCACATGTGAGCTAATTCATGAGCAACGACAAGTGCGACAAGTTCTTGTTCAACTTGCGTAGAAGTTGCAGGGTCGACGAGCAATAAGACTTCCCGGAATGTAATGCAGCCCACGTTTTCCATTGCGCCTGCTGCAAAGTCGGGGAGTGCAAGCAAATCAACTTTGTCGCCGGGGTACGGAATGCCGTAATACCTTTCGAACCATTCGAGTGCAAAGACACCCGCGCGCATTCCGAAATCAGTGAGATGAGATTTTCCTGGTATGTGAATAACGCGTACTGGAGTGTTGCCAACCATGACGGGCTCTGTTGCTTCGAGAGGGCCAACTACAAATGCAACTAAGTAGGTAGACATTTTCATGGTGTCTGCGAACCAGATAGTGCTGGTGCCGTCAGGGTTTGTTTCGCGTTGAACCTCTTTGCTATTTGATATGGCCATCAGGCCGTCAGCCACTGTCAAATTAATGGCGAAAACAGCCTTGAAATCTGGTTCGTCGAAACAGGGGAAAGCGCGGCGGCAATCTGTGGATTGCATCTGCGAAGTAGCAATGGTGCGCACACGACCTGATTCGTCTGTAAACGTGGAGCGGTACCAGCCACGCAATTTGTCATTCAGAATTCCGCTGAAGGTCAGTGTGATTCGGCTGTCATCAGATAACTCGTATGGCGCTGTGAGAATGAGGCGTTCAGTTTCCTCGTGTAATTCGAATGGCACGTCGAGTCCATTGATGGCTGCGCTGTGAATGTCTAATTCGATGGCATTCAGCACAATTTCTGTGGCGTTAAACGCAGTGACCGTGATGCTGACTGAACCAGTAAAAGTTGCAGCTTCTAAGTCTGGCTTTAGCGATACTTCGTATCGGTACGGCAAAACTGTGCGGGGTAGGCGAAAGGGGTCATCAAGGTGGCTCACCCAATAAAGGCTAGTGGTGCATCATGTCGTACTACCGTAGTTAGCCGTGCCACGTAGTCATCCATTCACCGCCCATGTTCCAGCCCTCACAAATAAAGATGGCATCCTCTACGACGTTGTCGGCGTCGGCAATGCCCTGGTGGATATGATTGCCATGGTGGACGATGACTTCCTTGGCGCCCACGACATGGTGAAGGGCTCAATGGCTCTCATCGAAACTGATCGAGCAGTGCAGTTGTCGCAGGCCGTTGGTGCGAGCACTCGCACAAGTGGTGGCTCTGGTGCCAACACGCTTGCTGGCATTGCAAGCCTTGGTGGCGATGTTGCGTTCATCGGCAAAGTCGCTGACGATGAATTTGGCGCTGTGTTTGCCGATGACATGAAACAGATTGGCGTGGATTTCCGAAGTGGAAAACCAGATTCGTCTGTTCCCACGGGCCGTTGCATTATCGCGGTTACTCCCGATGCGCAGCGCACTATGAATACGTTTCTCGGTATCTCTACCCAATTGTCATTCGGAGATATCTCCTCTGACGTGATTGCGGCTGGCGCAGTTTTGTATCTAGAGGGATACCTCTTTGACCGTGATGAGGCAAAAGATGCATTCCGCAAGGCTGCTGCACTTGCGCATCTGAATGGTCGCGTTGTGGCGCTCACGTTGTCCGATTCGTTTTGCGTAGATCGGCACCGAGCAGATTTCCAGTCATTGGTGAAAAACGACATTGACATTCTTTTTGCAAACGAAGACGAATTGAAGTCTCTCTATGAGACCACCGATTTTGATGAAGCTGTGCAGTTGTTGCGCCGCGATTGTCATATTGCAGCCGTCACTCGAAGTGAAAAAGGTTCCGTAATTGTCACGCGTGACGATGTACATGAAGTTCCTGCGGCGCCTGTTTCGCAGGTTGTGGACACCACTGGCGCAGGCGACTTGTTTGCTGCTGGTTTCTTGCGTGGGCTCACTCAAGGCAAAGACCTCACCAGCTGTGCCCGCATTGGTGCAATCGCTGCAGCCGAAGTGATTTCCCATGTAGGCCCACGACCATTGGTGCCGTTGGTGTCATTGTTGCCTGCAGATTTGCAGTAGTGCCCGTAGCCTTAGTTTCATGAATGAAAAGCCTGAATTGTCAGTACTTGGTCAAACTGTTCGCCATCCCATTGAGCATGTCGAAGTATTTCCTGCGCCGGCCAATGTCACCATTGTGAAATTCACAACAGATGAATTGGCATCCATGTGCCCAGTGACGCAACAACCAGACATTTCAACATTGGTGATTGAGTACGTTCCTCAGGAATTTTGTATTGAATCAAAAAGCTTGAAGTTGTATCTGTGGGGCTTTCGAGATCGCGCCGTTTTCGCCGAAGCGCTCGCTGCAGAGATTGCAGAAGAAGTCATGGCTACTGCTCGTCCAGAGACAGTGCGTGTTGTTCTCACCCAGCGACCACGTGGCGGTATCGAAGTTGAAGCTGTCGCTGAATTGTTTGACGACAGCATCGACTACTAGTTCTTATTGTTTGCGGCCGCGTTCCATAATTTTGGCGCGACGCTCAGCAACTTTCTTTGGGTCGAACTGAGCTTTGCGCCATGCGCGACCATCTTCAGATTCGTGTTCCCATTTCTTCTTCTCTGCTGCATGACGTGCATAGGTAGAACGAATCTGACGCACTCCGTCTTGTTCGTTGCCGATGATGTCAGTTGCAATCTGCCGCGTGAACGCCATGAGATCTGCGTGCGGCACCACATGGTTTACTAAACCGAATGCGAGCGCTTCATCGGCCAACATGAAGTTGCCAGTAAAACTCATCTCACGCGCTCTGCGCACACCAATGGCCTGAGGCAACAACACAGTGAGACCCCAGCCGGGCATCACACCTACTCGTGAATGTGTGTCTCCAAATTTTGCGTTTTCCGACGCGATGAGAAAATCACAATTCAACGCAAGTTCAAAACCGCCGGTGATGGCAACGCCGTTCACTGCGCCAATAAGAGGCTTTGTTACGTCGGGGAATGGACCACGCACGCCACTTGCATTCTTGGAGCCGTCAGCACCAGTACCGCTGAGGTTGCCTGCGGTGTCTCCCAGTTCTTTCAAGTCCAGCCCTGCACAAAAGGCTGGGTCTGTGCCAGTGAGGATGATGACATCAACGGCGTCATCAGCATCGGCCTTCTTCATCAGTTTTGGTAGGAGTTTCAACACTTCGCTACTGAGCGCATTACGCGCGTCTGGGCGGTTCATGGTGATGGTCGCAATGCGATCTGCGACTTCATATAGGACTACGTCTGTGCTCATACGAAAGACCGTAGCCACCGAAGGGGGATTGGGGCGCATCGGTGTGCGAAACTTGCCTCTATGAGCCTTGTATTAGTGACCGTTACAGACGGTGTTGCCACATTGACCCTGAATAACCCTGAGGAGCGCAATACCTTGACTGCGCCCATGGTGGAAGAAATCACTGCGGCCATGGACCGTATTGAGGGTGACTCCGCCATTGGTGCACTTGTTGTCACCGGCGCGGCACCAGCATTTTGTGCAGGCGCAAACCTTGGCAACCTCGCCACAGCATCTGGCCAGAGTTTGGGCACCATCTACGAAGGCTTCTTGCGCATTGCACGTAGCCCACTTCCCACCATCGCTGCGGTGAACGGTGCAGCAGTGGGTGCAGGTATGAACCTTGCATTGGGTTGCGATATTCGTATTGCCGCTAAGCGTGCCAAGTTTGATACTCGCTTCTTGCAGATTGGTATTCACCCAGGTGGTGGACACACATGGATGTTGCGTCGTATTGCGGGGCCACAGGCTGCATTTGCAACCGTGATGTTCGGAGAAATTTTGGATGGCACAGAAGCAGAACGCATCGGTCTTGTATGGCGTTGTGTGGAAGATGATCAACTCATGGCAGAAGCACAAAAGATTGCTGCACGTGCGGCCGGCATTCCGCGACCATTACTTGAGACAGTGAAGCAAACCATTAAAGACATGGCAGATATTGATAATCATCCTGATGCTGTGAAGCGTGAACTTGAACCTCAGTTGTGGAGCACAAAGCAGCCATGGTTTGCTGAGCGCATTGCTGCGATGCAGGCGAAAATTACAAAGAAGTAAATCTGGCGCCAATGATGGTGTAACAAAAAAGGCCCGAGTCATTACGACCCGAGCCTTTTTCGTTGAAATTGTTTATGGCACCAATGTGATGCGAATCTTTTGTGCAGAGTTTCCACCTGGACCAGATGGTTCTACTTGCACGTCGAAGTCGCTTGCTCCCGGAGCCCATGCAACACTCTTCGGAGTAAAGCACTTCTCTCCGATCGCCCATGTGAGCAACACGGTGGTTGGTTTGCCAGCGTCAAGGACGGTGTCTGTGGCCATGTCTTTGTCAATCACTGTCAATTGGTCGCATTTGCCAACTCCGCTGACATTTGGGATATCTGGTGTGTACTTAAAGCCAGCTAGGTCGTAGAACTCGCCGGCTTCACCATCCATTGCCAAGCGTTGTGGGCGCAACACTTTGAGATACAAAGTCTGTGCTTGTCCGACACTGATAGTTGGCTCAGTGATGCGGGCACCTTCAGGGCCGGTGGTTGAGTTGTTGTAATCAACTTTTGTGAAGTTTGTACCGTCGGTGCTGTACTCCACAAACATTGGGTGTGTGACAAACACGAATCCAACGCTTGAAGTGAACTCATACGACTTTGTATCGGCTGTTGTGACGCGCATTGTGAAGGTGTCTTGGCCGGTTGGCAAGTTGGTTGCGTCAAAAATGAACTTTGAACCGAAGTCATAGCCATCGCCGCCAGTGCCGCAGATGCGACCTTGTCCGATGAGCCACTGGAAGTCTCCGGTTCCGCACTTATTACCGAGCGCAACATATTCGCTTGGCGCGTACGCAACACCGTTGCCCTTTAGTTCTGTTTTGACAACATTGGAACCGCACACCTGAGTGATTGGTGAGAACACCATCGACATTGACTTAGTGATGGTAGATGCAATATTTTCTTTAGTGGCTCTGAAAGCGCCGGGTGCGTAAGCATTGATTGTTCCTGCAAAGCCGCCTTGGGTTGCTTTGTAGTTTGTGAAGATACGGAAATCAACTGCACTGCAATCTTTGGTGCCGTCGTCAACTGCAACTTTTGGTGCAGGTGTTGTTGCATCGGCAGAGTCGAGCACGGCATCACCATCGTCGTTCACGTCAAACGCGTTCGGAATACCGTCGTCGTCTTTGTCGCCACCAAGAGTGTCGTCTTTGCTCACAACGGTATTACCACCAGGCTGGCCTGGCTGTTGACCTGGTTGCTGGCCGGGCTGTTGCGGGTTCGGTGATCCAAGTTCTTTTCCATCTGGGCCACATGTCGGTGTGTTGGGAGGGGAGCATGGATCTCCCACAGCGGTTGCGCTCACGCCGTATGACTTGATAGAGGTGTTGGCTGTTTTTCCGTATGTGCCAACTCCGATGGGGCGACCCTTAGATGCTTTTACAGATGCACTTGATGATGTATCAGCAGCTGAAGATTTAGTACCTGTGGTTGCGTAACCCTGTTGGGTGGATCCGGCAGCCTTCTTTACTGTGACTGTTCCTAATTTCACTGAGGTTGTGGCTTTTTGCTTGAGCTTTGTGTACACAACTGAAGACTTGGCAGCAGTGGAGCTCTTGTTTCCAAGAACAACGGGGCCGTAGTACTTACCTTTTGCCGTTGAACTGGAACCGCTCACAAGTTGCAACGTGGTGCCACCAATGGATGAAGTGCCTTTTGCTTTGAGAGTGATCGTCTGAGATGTCTTTGTGACTTTTGCAGAAGCGAGCAGGCGACCAGAACCAGAGACCATGAGAACGGTGAGGTTCTTTGCACCTTTCATGGTGGCGGTGACTGTGTAGGTCTTGCCTTGCGCAGACACTGCGGCTTGAACTGGGGCTGCCGAGGCAATTGCTGCAACGACCACACCAACTATGAGAGCCGATTTGAGGCGAGACGTACGTGACTTCATGAGGTCCTTTCCGGCCGAGCCGAAGAGTTGAAACTTCCTCAACTGTACCATTAGTGATTGTGAGGCGAAATAGCACTAGTCAGAAGAGGGTGCTATGGACATCGGTGGTAGCCATGTGCGCCTCTGTAGGGCTCACAGGAGTCTCGGGAGTCGTGTCTGCCCCTGTGACGGCACCCTGGCATCTTGACCGTCTGAACCAGGTAGCACTTCCCCTGGATGGGAATTCGGCGCTGGGAGCTCTCACGGGGGCGGGGATTGACATCTACATCATTGATACGGGGGTACGTGGAACTCACGAGCAATTGGCTGGCCGAGTGGCGCCTGGCATCGACATACCCACCCAAAATGATGACGCCCCGGTGAACCCGCCAACCAGTGACTGCGATGGTCACGGAACCCATGTGGCCGGCCTTGCTGCGGGTTCAACTGTGGGAGTTGCGCCACAAGCGAGAATTATTTCTGTTCGTGTTCTTGACTGCGCGGGTGATGGTTCTATTGCAGATGTAGTTGATGCATTGCGGTGGGTGCGAGGTCATCACCGTTCGGGAGTTGCTGCTATTGCCAACCTGAGTCTTGGTGTTGATCTGGGTGATGATGGGGCAGAGATAGACGAACAAGTGCTAGCCATGATTAAAGAAGGAATTGTTGTGACGGTGGCAGCCGGAAATGGCGATCAACAGGGACGGCCGTTTGATGCGTGTCGTATTGCGCCAGGGAATGAATCACGTGCGATCACCGTGGGTGCAACATCAATCACTGATGCGATGACTTCCTACTCAAATTACGGACCATGTGTTGACTTGTTTGCGCCAGGTGGGGATCGAACTCGGGCACTTGAGTCGTCATGGTGGGAATCAGATACCGACTACGACATAGATGTGGGCACTTCAATGGCTTCACCATTGGTTGCTGGGTATGCGGCCTTGTTAGCGCAACAACAACCTGGATTGTGTGTCGATGCAATTGCTGAAGCCATTGTGTCTCGTGCAACACAAGGGGTCATCACCGGTCTTGAAGCAACTTCGCCAAATCGTTTGTTACATGTCGAAGTGTCACCAGTGGCTGCGACTGTTCCTGGCCAACCGTCTCACGTGATTACCACCACAGACAACGGAGCATTACATGTGAGTTGGGATTCGCCGTGTGATGGTGGTTCGCCCATTACATCTACTCGTGTTTCGGTTTTGTTGAATGGCAAAGTTGTAAAAAAGGCAACGATTGTGGGCACCGGAAAAACTGCACGCATTACCGGGCTTCGCAATGGTCTGTCGTATCACGTGGTGGTGAAAGCAAAGAATGTGTTAGGCGAAGGAGTTGCTACGTCGCGCATTCGTGCCGTGCGGGTAAGTAATTTGCGAAAGGGTACGACTGTGCCAGTGAGTTCAGTAGGAGACATTGATTCGGATTTGTCTTTGTTGTGGGCGGTTTCTTCAGCCTCAACCAGCATCTGTTCACTAAACGCCTCAAAAACCAAGTTGACCCTCAAAAGAAGTGGCTTGTGCAGAGTGCGTTTGCGAGCAATTGAAGGACAAACGCCTGTCAAGCGCAATCTACGAGTGTCCTGACATCTGTGGATAAATAACGGCCCCTGAGTCCTTCCCATCTGGTGCGAAGAGGAGTACCTTTCGAACAAGGGAACCATTTTGGAGCCTTGGCTCCGGAAGGAGGCAGTGATGAGCAAACGACATCGCAACCAGGACTATGCGCCACCCGCGCGTGCAGACTTGCGGGCACACGCCCACAACGAGCGTCATCGAGTGCATAGTGAGTTGCATCTTGCAGAAGAAGCAATGCGACATGGGACGGAACCACTAGACATTGTGGAACCGGGACCAGCGTGGAAACCAAGTCATCATCATGATCCTGTAATTGGGATCGAAAAAAGTCGCCGGCAACCGATGAAGCATTGGAAAACAAAAGATTGGAAACGTCGCAAAACAGTACGGCGTCAAAAGGCTGCTGCTTGGCAAATGTTGGCTTAGTCGCCAATCCAATCATTCACGATTTGGGCGCGTCGTTCATTCCACTCTTCATACGTAATGCCGTATCGAATGTGGTCTTCCCATACGCCATTGATTTCAAGAAAACGTTCGGCCACGCCTTCGGTGCGGATGTCTAACTTTTCCATCACGCGTCGTGAGTTGACGTTGCGAGGAATGATGCAGATTTCAAGGCGATGGAGACGCATCTCTTCAAATGCATATTGAGCAAGCACAACAACTGCTTCTGACATCAGCGACCGGCCAGCACGTGATTTATCTATCCAGTAACCGATGGTGGCCGATTGAAATGCGCCACGAACAACATTGTTGAGATTGATTTCTCCTGCAAATGCGCCATCCACAAAAATGCCAAATGCGAATTGAGTTCCGGCGAGGCGTTCTCGCTCGCGTGCTCCACAACGGGCAGCAAACACCTCACGATTAGTTTCAGGGTCTGGGTGATGAGAGAGACGCATTGGTTCCCACTGAGTGAGCCACTCACCATTGCGGCGGCGAACTTCGCTCCAACCGTTGAAGTCTTGAGCAACGAGGGGGCGTAACACGACGCGACGCCCATAGAGGCGTAATCCCACGTTTGAAGGTCGAGCTGGGTGCACTGCCGTCATGCTTGAAGTCTCGCACGATTGGCCACCCCATCGAGAAGGCCGCGGGTAGACACCGTAATTTCATTGAGGTGTA
>SYAZ01000068.1 GCA_005788815.1 Actinomycetota bacterium
GCGTGTATCTATGGCTCGTGCATCACGTGAACGTGCAGAAACTGAGTTTGACTATGAAGTTTTGGCAGGGCGTTTAGGAAATGTCTTGAAGGTCGGGCAATGATGGACACCATGAAAGGCCGCGCAATTATTCAGATCAATGCGTTGCTGACACTTGTGTTTATCGTGACATCGCTCGCGGCGGTCGTTGTATTCGACCAGCCGTGGAAAGCCATTGCCGTCACCGTTTGTCTGGTGTGTTTCTCGGTGGGTGTTGTGGCGTTTCTGTGGGGGTATTGGACAGCGGTGCAACGTAGTAGAGAAGACGAGATTTCTGTTGCGGCTCTCTATTTTCTTGTAGATGGCGCAGCTCCTTCACGCGTTAGTCGGATGTTGAATGGGGTACTTCTCGTCCAAGTAGTTGTGGCGATTGCAACAGCAATTGCGCGCTCATCCACCGATGGCAAAGCAGGGAGCACACTTGCCTTTGGCATTTTGGTCCCCATGATGGGACTGGGCATGAATGGCCTGTGGGGAGCGACTCACGGCAAGTTTTCTCCCCGTTTTCAAGCACAAACCGAGGTGATGCCACCGGAGAGCACCGAAACAAGGCAAGATAAAGACCATGACTGATCGTGCCGCGCAGACCATTCTTATCGACGCTCCTGCCTCGAAGTGTCTCGAGATTGTTCTTGATTTCGAGCGTTATCCCGAGTGGGCTCAAGATATTAAGGAAACCACGGTTCGCTCTCGCGATGCCGAAGGTCGTGCAAGTCATGTTGAATATCGTGCCTCTGCACTTGGTCGCAGTACTCATTACACACTCGAGTACAACTATTCAGAACTTCCATCTCGTTTGTCGTGGCACATTGTTGAAGGCGACATCATGCGCGCAATTGATGGTGCGTACTCTTTTGTTGAAGTCGATGGAGGCACACAAGTGTTTTACGAACTTGACATTGAACTTGTTGTGCCGCTTCCCGGATTCGTGAAGCGTCGTGCTGAAGCACGCATTTTGATTGAGGCCGTGAAAGAACTGAAGGCTCGCGCAGAGTCGTGAGTTCTATCGGAATTGATGTCGGTGGCACCAAGTGTCACGGCGTCCGTGTTGATGTAAAAGGCGAAGTACTAGCAGAGGTTCGCTACCCAACGCCACCTGTTGCAGAATTAGTGCCATTGCTGGGCTCCATGTTCAAAGAATTAGGCGGAACAACTGCGTTGGGGATCGGTGTTCCAGGCCTGATTACGCCAGAAGGGGTAGTGAAGGCCTCGCCAAATATGCCGGGTGCTTTCAATATTCCTGTTGGTCCACAGTTGCGCGAACAACTTGGCATCGCTGTGCATGTAGAGAACGATGCAACCATGGCGGCGTTTGGTGAATGGAAAGCGGGCGCTGCGCGTGGTGCCGAGAATGCAGTGATGGTCACGCTTGGTACCGGAATCGGTGGTGGCATTGTTATGTCTGGAAAGTTGCAGCGTGGTGCCAACGGATTTGCGGGCGAGATTGGGCACATGGTGGTGCAACGTGATGGCGCTGAATGCGTGTGTGGCAGACGCGGTTGTTGGGAACGGTATGCCTCAGGCTCTGCGCTCAAGATGTTGAGTGGTGGCTCTTCTGGTGAAGAAGTGTTTGCCGCAGCGGCTGCAGGGGATGCGCGCGCCTTGGAAGTAGTTGATACTTACGCACAATGGATTGCCGTGGGGTTAGCAAGTCTCACAAACATTTGCGATCCAGAAATCATTGTTCTTGGTGGTGGAGTTGTTGACTCTGTTGGTGTCGTAATGGATGCGGTGCGTACAAGTTTTATTGACGCGTTGTACTCAGCGCAGTGGCGTGCACACCCACAACTTGTTACTGCCGAATTAGGTACACGTGCCGGAGCTATTGGAAGTGCACTAATGGTGTTGGAAACGGTCGATCGTTAATCAATGACTGTGTCGGCAGATTCCCACTGCCGCGAACGTTCCACTGCACGTAGCCATTGAGCATGGGAATTATCTGTGGCCTGTGGTTCGAATCGTTCATCAAGAGTCCACATCTGGCCAATCTCTTCAACTGATCCCCACACGTCTTCGGCAAGACCAGCAAGGTACGCAGCGCCTAAAGCGGTTGTTTCGTGATCAGTTGGTCGAAGCACGGGTACACCCAGTTCATTTGCTTGTCGTTGCACCATTGCATTCATGACAGAAGCACCGCCATCGACGCGAAGTTCGGTCAACTGCACACCGCCGGCATGAGTCATTGCTTCAATTGCGTCTCGTGTTTGATACACCATTGCATCGACCACGGCGCGCGCAATATGTGCCTTGGTGGTGCCACGAGTGATTCCAACAATTGTTCCGCGTGCATAAGGGTCCCACCACGGACTGCCAAGACCAGTGAAAGCGGGAACGACGTACACGCCACCAGCATCGGGAACTGATTCAGCGAGTGGTCCAATTTCTGAAGATTCAGAAATGATGCCGAGTCCATCTCGTAGCCATTGCACTGCAGCACCAGTGACAAAGATGGCGCCTTCGAGTGCATACGTGGGGTGGCCGTCACCAAGATCCCATGCAACTGTTGTCAACATTCCTTCTGCAGGTTCAGGGCACACAGTGCCGATGTTGAGCAGAACAAAGCTTCCGGTGCCGTATGTATTTTTCGCCATTCCAACTTTGGTGCACGCTTGACCGAAGAGAGCTGATTGTTGGTCACCTGCAATCCCGGAGATAGGAATGCCATTTGGAACTCCAGAGAGTTGTGTTGTGACGCCGTATCTGGAACTTGATGGTCTGACTTCGGCGAGAACGGCACGTGGTACTTGCAGTAATTCACACATCGCGTCGCTCCATTGCATTTTTCGTATGTCGAACAGCATGGTGCGGCTTGCATTGCTGGGGTCTGTCACAAAAGAGGCGCCGTGCGTGAGGTTCCACACAATCCAAGAGTCAATGGTGCCGATGCAGAGATGTTCTGTGGGAGGGGTCTCGACATTGCGCAGCAGCCATGCTGCTTTAGTGCCAGAGAAGTATGGATCAAGGACAAGACCAGTAGTTGCTCTCACGACGTCGAGGTGGGGAAGTAGTTCGGTGCAACGTTGTGCAGTACGTCTGTCTTGCCACACAATCGCGCGCGCGCATGGTTGACCATTTCTTTTGTCCCACGCCACAACGGTCTCTCGTTGATTTGTGATTCCAATGGCTGCAATGGGTTCAGTGAGTTGAGCACAGACCGTGGACAAAGTGGAGAGGACTGCCGACCAAATCTCTTGGGCGTCGTGTTCTACCCATCCGCCGTGGGGAAAATACTGAGGGAACTCTTCGTATGCAGAAAAGGAGGGTCGCCCATCGTCAAACACTGCGCGAGTGCGAACGCCCGTTGTGCCAGCGTCAATTGCAAGTACAACTCCCATCAGGTGTTGCCTTCTGCCTCTGCGATCAATGCAATGAGTTCTTGTTGGATAAGCGGAGAACTGGCGAGTACCTGCTCGGGTGTGACGGGCTCACCCGCATAGTTAGTAACAACGGCGCCTGCCTCTGTGGCGATGATTTGTCCGGCGACTAGATCCCACGAATGCAAATGTTCTTCGAAGTAGGCGTCGAGTCGTCCGCAGGCAACGAAACATAGGTCCACAGCGGCTGCGCCAAATCGACGAACATCGCGCACCTTCATGACCATGTGTGCAACCCGTTGTGCATGTGCCTGTCTTTCACTGATTCGGTAACTAAAGCCCGTGCAGACCATTGCATCTGTTAGCAAAGAATTCTTTCGACACGAGATAGTTGCGCCATTCATCGTTGCGCCTTCGTTGCGAGATGCACTGAACATTTCCCCAAGTGCTGGGACATATACGGCGCCGGCAAGTGGGCCGTCTTCGTCAACTGCGCCAATGGACACTGCCCACATAGGAATGTCGAAGAAAAAGTTAGAGGTTCCATCAATCGGATCGATGTGCCATGTAATGCCAGAGGTACCTGACTTTGACGCACCTTCTTCGCCAACAATTGCATCGTCAGCGCGTATCTGTGCAAGACCTGCAGTAATGAGTTCTTCACTTGCTTTGTCGTACTGGGTCACCATGTCTGTAGGGGAAGATTTGGTCGTTGCGGTGACGTCGCCACTCTTGCGTCCACGTAAGGCCATATCGCCTGCCTGGCGGGCGAGGGTCTCTGCAACGTTTCGCAGTTCGCTACCAAGAGAAGTCGACATCATTTTCTGTCGACCGTCTCGCGCCACTCGCCAAGTGCACGCAGTGCAAGAACCGCGACAATTGCTGTTCCTGCTGCGGTGAGAACTGCTCCAATCAAAATGCCAAGACCTTGAGGAGTTGCACATGAGCCTTCGCATTGCACATCAACGAGGCCATAACCAATCAATGCGCCGGCGAGACCGCCAACGAGAATTGTAATGAAAGCGATAGCTCGTGCTGCAGTAGAGGGAAGTGCAGATAGCGATACAGAGGGGTCATTCACGTCCCCCATCGTAGGCGTCTTCCTCTGGGGCTGAACTAGCGTGATGCGAAGTGGCTACTCATCGTTCAATACTTCACGTAGACATGGACGCTTTTTATGTCTCAGTAGAACTCTTGCGTCATCCAGAGTTGCATGGTCTGCCTGTCGTAGTTGGCGGCACGGCGGGTCGAGGAGTGGTGTCGGCCGCTTCGTATGAGGCACGTCGATACGGGGTGTATTCAGCGATGTCGTCAGCAACGGCGCGCAAACTATGCCCGAACGCGGTATTTCTTCCGCCAGATATTTCTCACTACATCGAGGTCAGTCGCCATTTGCACACCGTCTTTGAGTCATTTACTCCGCTTGTCGAACAGATCTCTGTTGATGAAGCGTTTATGGATGTCAGTGGAGCTACCACGTTGATGGGTGATGCAGTCTCGATTGCTTGGCAATTACGTGAACGAGTGATGGCAGAGACCAAGTTGTCGTGCAGTGTGGGAATTGCACCCAATAAATTTCTCGCCAAGTTGGCATCAGAGCATGCAAAACCAAAAGCAACGGCAGATGGAATCAACCCAGGACATCAAGTTTTTGAGGTGAAGCCCGGCGATGAATTGCACTTCTTGCTTCCTCTCCCTGTGCAAGCGCTATGGGGTGTAGGTCCAGCGACGCTAAAGAAACTCGAATCAATTGGTGTTCGTCGTGTGTCTGATTTGGCACAACTCGATGAGGCGGTGGTCTGTGCCGCAGTCGGCGATGCTCACGGACGCCACTTGTATGCATTGGCTCACGGTAGAGACAATCGATCAGTTGAACCAGAACGAATCGCCAAATCAATTGGGCATGAGGAAACTTTTGCTCACGACCTCACCACGCACGACGAATTGCGAGTAGAGCTTGTGAGATTGTGCGATGCCGTTGCGCGTCGCACAAGAGAAGCCGGTGTGGCGGCTGGCACTTTGATGTTGAAATTGAAATTCTCCTCTTTTGAATCGGTAACACGGTCGGTCACGCCGTCCATGCCACTCACCACGGGGCCATCAATGGTGGCGGCACTTGAACCATTATTGGCAACACTGGACTGCAGTCAGGGGGTGCGTCTCATTGGTGTCCACGCCCAGAAACTCTCTGAAGAGGCATTGCGGGCTCCTCGTCTGTTTGATGACAGCGAGGGTTCACTCGAAGACATTGAGGAGCAATGGCAGCCTGCAAGCAAAGCCATCGACTCGATAGTTGACAAGTTTGGTGCGGGCACAATCGGGCCAGCCAGTGGAATGGATCGGCGAAAGCCGGGGGAAAATCCGTTTGGTCCTGTCCTCGAAGACTAAACAATCGCAAGATTCACCTCTTCTGCATTGTTTTTAGGTTCCCAGAGTGAGACAATCAAGATGTGCCACTTTCAGATGACGAACAAAGAATTCTTCGAGAGATCGAAGAACAACTTCAGACCGATGAGAAGTTTGCTAACGCAGTTTCTTCTGCTGGGTTGTACAAACACTCTGCCCGCACCGTGTGGCGTTCGTCGGTGGGGATGCTGCTTGCACTCATCGCAGTTGTAGCCACTTTGCAAATTCATTATTTGGTGGCGTTTGGCGCATTTGTTGTCATGCTCGGATTCGCAGTTTCTATTGAACGTCAGTTGCGTATGATCGGTCGTGCTGGCGTACAAGATTTCGCACAGAACATTCGACGACCACGAGTGAAGTTTCCTCGCGGATAATGGTTCTGCGCTACGGTAAGACCTGTGCCGGCAGCCAATAATCAGAAGTCACTGGGAGTATTTTCCTGGGCAATTGTCGCAGCTGTCCTTATTCGGCCGCACCTCTGGATGACTGCACTACGTCAATTAGTGCGTCTTGCGCCGAGTCGATGGTGGGCACATGCACCGTTTCTTCCCATTCCTCCGCGCAATTACATGGAGTTTCGCCTGGTCACTCAATACGGCGGAGGTCATGGTGCCCCCCAAGGAGACGTACAGGTGGTCGATGTGGTGGACTATCTGAGATGGTGCAAGCAATGGAACAGAGACTTTTCGTGAAGCGACGGCCTATCACCGCTGCTAGGGCTATTGGTAGATAGTCATGCGAAGCGCGCTCGTACTCAATGCAACGTACGAACCGCTCAGTGTCGTGTCTGCTCGTCGAGCCATCTGCTTGGTGTTGTGCGATAAAGCAGATGTAGTTGCCGACGACGGCACCGAAATTCACTCAGAGAAATTGTCTATGGCCGGGCCAATAGTTATTCGATTGCGCTATGTGGTCAAGGTTCCTTATCACCGACATACCGCAATGTCTCGGCGCGCTGTGTTTGCGCGAGACAATCATCGGTGTGGCTATTGCGGCGAAACAGCCGACAGCATCGACCATGTCATGCCACGCTCACGAGGCGGAAAAAATGTATGGGAGAACGTCATCGCTGCATGTCGCGGTTGCAATTTGCGCAAGCGAGATCGGACACCAGAGGAGGCAGGCATGCACCTATCGACGGTGCCCCGCGCGCCTCGAGAAATGTCTTGGATCACTTATGCAGTACAGCGCGTACCAGAGGAGTGGAAGCCGTTCTTGGCTGAAGCAAGTTAAGTACGCAAGAGTGGTGGGATGACGATGGCCTCGCTCTCTTGGTTGCGCCATAACTGGGTAGGCACGGCCAGTGATTTTCACTCGAAAGATCTGCCGGTACAACGTGCATTGTGGTTGTGCTCAGCAGAGTCGCCGGCTCTGATTCTTGGATCAACACAAGATCATGCAGATGTACTCGTCGATGCGGCAGCGAATTCGGGAATCGAGATTGTGCGCCGACGCAGTGGGGGCGGAGCGGTGTACGTAGCTCCCCATGATTCGGTGTGGCTAGATATCACAATCAGTAGAGAAGACCCGTTGTGGCAGGACGATGTCAGCGCATCGATGATGTGGTTAGGCGATGTGTTTGTTCAAGCACTACGGCCATGGGTTCATGCGAAAACTTTCCGAGGAACATTTGACAACGGCGACATTGGTCGTGCCGTGTGTTTTGCAAGTGCAGCACCTGGCGAAGTTTTTGTGGGTGAAAACAAACTTGTTGGAATTAGTCAACGTCGAAACCGCGAGGGTGCTCGATTTCAATGTGTGTTGTATCGGCAATGGAATCCCCATGTCTGGACTTCACTGTTTGCATCGCTTGATGTTCAAAAACGAATACGCGATATGCAGGTGGCAACAATTGCTGCACCTGCGAGTGACATTGCTGATGCAGTGATGTCTGCCTTGCCGCACTGACGCCGGCCTAAATCGTCAGCAGTTACAAATTTCAAACCACTTTTTGCGAACCCTTTTTGGCGTCCCAGTGGAGCCCGATTGGGGAGTTGTGGGGGCAGTGGGGAACAAAGTGGAGATAAATGGGTCAAGGTGGTTGACAGTGGGGCAAAGTGGGGATTAAGGTGACCCGTGGGAGGAGCGGAGTTCCCCCGGGAAGGCGGAGACTGTGTTTGTCGGAGTGCACGAGCGACAACTCGACCCGAAAGGTCGTCTCGCTCTCCCTGCTGCATTTCGTCCCCGTCTCGAGCCGCGCTGTTACTTGGCCTTTGGCCGCGACAAGTGCATCGATGTTTTGACTGCTGAGGCATTTGAGCAGGTCGCTCAAGAGATGCTGGAGAAGGTTCGTAACGGCGAGATGTCGCTCAATGAGCGCCGTGCGCTTGCAGCCAACACCATTGAAGTAACTATCGACGCCCAGGGTCGCATCAATATTGATGAAAAATTGCGTTCATACGCCGGAGTAGTGCTTGGCGAAAAAGTGGTCGTTGCCGGTTCTTTTGATCGCATTGAAATTTGGGAGCCCGTTCGTCACGAACGCAACATCAGCGTGGGCACCGAACAAATCGCTGGAGCGGGCGCGTGATCGTCAATGCTTCGCACGTTTCTTCAATCAGCCAGTGGTCGTCGGCCTTTGGCAGTCTCCCGGATGGCACGGTGGTTAGCTCCAACTCCGCCCGCTACCATCGCGCACGCACCGGGGATACATCCGGGCGGCATTTGCTGTCCGGGAGGCTGCCATCGGCCGACGATTGTTCGTCGGGTGCAATCATGAATGGCGCTTTCGAGCATGTCTCAGTGATGTTGCAAGAAGTCTGTGATGTGTTTGCAGACACCAATGAAGGAGTCTTTCTCGACGCCACTTTGGGTGGAGCGGGCCACAGTGCTGCGCTACTCGAGCGGCATCCACAATTGCGGCTCTTGGGGATCGACCAAGACGACACGGCTCTCGCTGCTGCTTCGCAAGTTCTGACAACTGCCGGTTACGGCGAGCGCGTGGCCCTCCGACGCGCCCGTTTTGATTCGGTGGCTTCCATCGTGGCCGAGGAGGGTATTGGTTCGTTGGCCGGTGCCCTCTTCGACCTCGGTGTCTCTTCGCCGCAATTTGATGTTGCCGAGCGTGGTTTCTCCTATCGATTTGATGCACCACTAGATATGCGAATGGACCAATCGCAGTCGTTCAGTGCAGACAATGTCGTCAATGAATACAACGTCATTGAGTTAACAAAAATGTTGCGTCGAAATGCAGACGAACGACATGCGCATCGCATTGCCCATGCCATCGTTGCTGCTCGACCTATTCGATCCACAATGCAATTAAGTGATGTGGTGAGCGCAGCGATTCCTGCACCGGCACGACGTCGCGGTGGTCATCCTGCAAAGCGGTCTTTTCAAGCTATTCGCATTGAAGTCAACTCTGAACTGGCAATTCTTCCTGAAGCATTGCGCGCCACGATTGCGGCTCTTGCGCCCGGAGCGCGTCTCGCGGTATTGACATATCACTCTGGTGAAGATCGGATTGTGAAGTCGGTTATGCGCTCTGCAGAAACCGGGAATTGTTCCTGTCCATCGCATCTTCCATGTGCTTGTGGTGCAGTGCGTTCGGTGCGTCGCATACGCGCTTCACGCGATGCAAGTACCGCAGAGCGTGAGAGTAATCCGCGTTCTACGTCGGCTCGTTTGCGGGTTGTTGAGAAACTCAACGAAGGTGATGTGGAGTAGTCATGGCTGTCGCAGTACGTTCTACGACTCAGCGTCGCCCTCGTGAGTCGAGCGAGCAGCAGCCTCTGCTCACACTTGTTCCAGAGACTGGGTTTAGTCACTGGCGGATCGCAGTAGTGGCTGTGTGTGGTCTCGTCGCCATGTTGGCGATTGTGACTTTGAATGTCAGTATGGCCCAACAACAGATGCGTCTTGATCGTCTGAATACAGATGTGTCCCGTGCTCGCGCGCACTTCGAAGAGCTACGCGCAGACCGTGCACAGTTGCAATCTCCTGTACATCTCATGAAAGAAGCTCGCGTTATTGGGCTTGTCCCAGCAATGGCGACCAAGACCGTCAATATCCCCGCAAGTATTGCGGCTGAGGTTGCAGCAACGGTGGGAAAGATTGACGCAGACATCACTACTAAAGATGAGTCACCACTCGACAAGTTCGGTCGCATAAAAGCTGCAGTAGTGGGCAATCCATGAGTTCTTCAGAAGGATTTCAGCGAGGCAGTCGTTCACACGGCAGTCCATCGCAACGGTCATCGTCTGCTAGCCGTTCTAGATCACAAACTTCACAGCGAGCATCTACTCGTCCAAATGAATCTCGCACACGGCCACGTTCTTCAGCAGGTTCCACAGCGGCTCGCCGTTCGGCAACGCATCAATCCTCTCGCTCCATTCGTCCACAACCCTCAGCTCCTTCACCGTTTCAATCGCGCTTGGTCGATTTGTGGCGTGCGCTCAAGGTTTTTGTCTCTGGCGAAATCCCACCTGATCTGAAAGAGGGAAAAGTGACATCGTCGGCGGCGCACCAGGCCGTGCACCGTCGACTTGGTGTGTCATTTGTGATTCTTACTGCGATGCTGCTTATTGCTGCTGGACGAGTTGTTCTAGTACAGACAACGATGCGTGGTGACTACCTTGTCGCAAGTCTTGATCAGCGCACACGAATCAGTACTGTGCGAGCTGCCAGAGGTGTAATTTTTGATCGGCACGGAAATGAGCTTGCTCTTTCTATTCCGAGTAGCACAGTGTTTGCCGACCCGCGTGACATTGAAGATTTTCCGGGTACGGCGCGCACGCTTGCTGTAGCACTTGGTTACACGCCAGAACAAGAAGCAAAACTACTGACGGCATTGTCGGCACCAGGGGAGAAGTTTCACTACATTGCTCGCCAATTAGACGAACCTGCCGCACAAGGAATTTTGGGATTAGGTCTAAAAGGCATCTACTCATACACAGAACCTGCGCGTCAAGTAGAAGGTGGTGTGGCTGCTGCAATTATCGGACGTACAGATCCTGACGGCGTTGGCACAAGCGGTTTAGAGAAACAGTTCAATAAAAACTTGACTGGTCTAGATGGCCGATTGCAACGCGAAGTCTCGAAGAAGGGCGGTGCGATAGCTGGAAGCAGTCAAACAATTGTGGCACCAGTTCCTGGTGACGACATTGTTCTCACTATTGATAAAAACATTCAGTTTCAAACTGACTCTGTGTTGATGGAGCGGGTGGGGCGCCTGAATGCAAAGGGTGGGACTGCGATTGTGATGAACAGTCGTACTGGTGAGATCTATGCCATGTCAAATGTGCGTCGTGATGATTCAGGGGCTGTCGTTATGGCGACTGGAAACTTTGCCGCCGTCGAAGCATATGAACCTGGATCTGTAGCAAAAGTATTTAGTGTCAGCGCTGCGTTGAACGAAGGAACGGTAAATGCAGACACGGTTATGAAAGTTCCAGGCATCATTGAAGTTGACAAGTTTCTGATTCGTGATGCATGGCCGCATGGAGTCATAGACATGAGTGTTCGTTCCATTGTGTCTGAAAGCTCGAACATCGGCACCATAATGACTGCTCAAACAGTGAAGACGTCAACACTGCATGATTATTTGTCTGCCTTTGGTTTTGGTAGGAAGACAGGTCTGAACTATCCAGGCGAAAGTCGCGGCATTTTGCGCGATGCCAACAAATGGCGTGGTACAGAAAAATTCACCGTGTCGTATGGCTACGGATTGGCAGTGACGCCATTACAGATGATTGCTGGGGTGAACACCGTGGCCAACAACGGTACGTATATCGCACCAAAACTGGTCAGTGCCACTATCGACAAATCAGGAATTCGTCGCGAAGTGAAGGGTTCCACAACCCGACAGGTGTTGAAGCCGGAAACTGCGGCCACGATGCAAAGTATGTTGCGTGATGTGGTGTGCACAGGTACAGGTGAACAGGCCCAAGTTAAGGGAATGGAAATAGCTGGCAAGACGGGTACTGGATACAAGGTGCAATCAAACGGCACCTATCAAACTGATGCTGGTGGCCGTAAATACTTCGCTTCCTTTGCAGGTTTCTTTCCCGCTTCATCCCCTGAAGTAACAATTCTTGTCAGTATCGACGAACCAGACGCATATTCGCGTGACCGTTTTGGCGGCACCGCGGCTGCGCCGGTATTCGCGCGTCTAGTCCCCGCAATCATGCATGAATTAGGTATTGAAGCAACCGGAGCAGGGACCGGATGCAAGGCAGGCGCTACGCCAGCAGGGCTCTAAGAGGTTCTTGTGTCCAGGTATTCGTGCACATCAGCATCTCTCTCCCGCATTGTTGACTCTGCCGAGATCATTGCTGAATTCATTGGGTCGCCCGACGTTGTCATAAGTGGGATTACACAAGACTCCCGTGTAGTGCAAAGTGGCGACCTTTTTTGTTGTGTTCGTGGTCAGTTTGCTGACGGTCATGCCTTTGTTCAACAAGCACTACTTCGTGGTGTGCATGCACTGTTGGTCGATGAGGTGCAACCAAATGTGCCATCACATGTCACTCAGATTGTTGTGTCATCGGTTCGGAGTGTTCTAGGCAATATTGCAAGTGCAGTCTTTGGTCACCCCTGTCGTGCATTAAAGATGACAGGTATCACGGGAACTAACGGCAAAACCTCCACCGCATATATTCTTGGTGAAATTCTCAAAGCCAATGGAGCGTCGGTATTGGTCGTTGGCACGTTGACAGGGGAGCGCACGACACCAGAAGCGATTGACCTGCAACACCAATTGCGTGAGTTTGCTGATGCAAGTGGCACACACGTCGTGATGGAAGTGTCATCGCATGGTCTTGTGATGGGTCGCGTGAATGGGATTCTGTTTGACGTCGCAATCTTTACGAACCTTGGTCGAGATCATCTTGATTTTCATGGCACCTACGAGAACTACTTTGCTACAAAGGCTCAACTGTTTACTCCGGCACTTGCCAAGCACGCAATCATCAACGCAGATGACAAATATGGTCAACTTCTTATTGACGTGTGCGAAGTTGGTGTAACCACGTTTGGGCGAGATGGCGCACGTGATGTTCGCGTTGACGTGGGGTCGGTTGACTTCGAGTGGAACTCTCTCGCAGTACATCTTTCACTGGGTGGGGAGTTTTCTCTGGATAACGCATTGGCTGCAATGACAGCAGCACAAGTGCTTGGCGTTCCAGACAAAGTCATTGTGAACGGATGCATGCAGGTTGCTGGTGTCCCTGGCAGATTTCAATCGGTGTCGAACGACGATGGTATTGGTGTGGTCGTGGACTATGCACATACTCCTGAGAGCCTTGAAGGCGTTTTACGGAGTGCTCGACGACTTACTGACGCAAGAATCATTGTTGTCTTTGGTTGCGGTGGCGATCGAGATGCCGGGAAACGTTCGGTGATGGGCGAAATTGCTTCTCGGCTGTCAGATGTTGTGTATATCACCTCGGATAACCCCCGCAGCGAAGATCCAACGGCAATCATCGAAGAGATTATGAAGGGCACGAGAGGCAGCACGGCTGTAGTGCAATCATGTATCGATCGGGCCGAAGCAATTCACAATGCCATCGCCGAGGCTCGAATTAGTGACATTGTTGTGATAGCAGGAAAAGGTCACGAGTCAACACAAGAGACCCGTGGGGTAGTTGTCCCATTTGATGATGTCGAGGTCGCCCGCGCGGCATTGTTGTCGAGAAAGAAGAATGACAAATGATCGCAGTTCTCATTGCTGGTTCAGTATCGATGATTTTTTCGCTATTCGGAACACGGTGGCTCATTGCCATTTTTGATTCATTAGGCAAGGGTCAACCCATCCTTGGTTCAGAAGATCACGGCCCAGTGCATCACATGAAGAAGCAGGGCACAGCGACCATGGGTGGCATCGCCATCATTTTTGCCGCCTTCATCGGATGGCTGGTTGCTCACTTGCGCGGAGGTATCGCGCTTTCTGACCAAGCAATGATTATGTGGGCCGGTGTTGGGGTCTTGTCACTGATGGGCTTCCTAGATGATTTTCTCAAAGTGAGAAAATCGCATAACCGTGGAATTCTCTGGAAGAAGAAGGGCTACATCACGTTTGCAATAGTGCTTGGCCTGATGTGGTGGTTGATGGCCGGGACTGGAATCAGCGAAACACTGTCTTTTACCCGCTCTGATTTTCCTGGTTGGAATTTGTCTCCCGTTTTGTGGGTGGTGTGGACTGCCGTCATGGTGTGGGCCACCACTAATGCGGTGAACGTCACTGATGGCCTAGACGGTCTCGCTGCAGGGTCGGCATTGTTTGGCTTTTTAGCTTTCACAGTGATTGCGTATTGGGGATTTCGTAATCCTGACGTGTACAACCTGGTCAACCCACTTGACCTCGCTGTCTTCTCTGCAGCAATGGCTGGCGCGTGTGGAGGATTCCTTTGGTGGAATGCTGCGCCTGCTCGCATCTTCATGGGAGATGTTGGTGCACTTGGTATCGGCGCGGCACTCGGGCTCTTGGCCGTTGCAACAAACACCCATATGTTGCTTCCATTGATTTGTGCGCTCAACGTGATGGAGGCCGGATCTGTTGCACTGCAGATGGGGGTATTCAAGGCATCGGGGCGCAAGAAGCGACTATTTAAAATGTCGCCTATCCATCACCATTTCGAATTACTTGGTTGGCCCGAGACCACTGTCATTATTCGTTTCTGGATACTTTCTGGAATTTGTGTCGCTGTTGCCGTAGGGCTGTTCATCGCAGACTTCACAAACATCGCCGATAATTTTGCGGGACGATGACATGAAGAAAGCTGCTGTATTTGGTCTTGCTCTCGCAGGGACAGCAGTAGCGCGTGCTTTTGTCGAACGCGGCATCAGTGTTGTGATGTCAGACGACAAGTTGAACGATGAACATCGTGCATTGGCCTATGAGTTGAAATGCATGGTGATGGAAGTGGTTGACGATGCCAGCATCGACAGATTCCTGACGGGAGTGGATGTTCTTGTCCCGGCTCCTGGGGTGTCGCCACAACATGCAGTCATCAGGCGTGCTACTGAATTGGGTGTTTCTGTGCGAACAGAGATTGATATTGCGTATGAATGGGAACATCAGCGCCCAGCGGGGCCTCGTCCCATCCTTGCTGTGACAGGTACGGACGGCAAGACGACAACGACCATGTTGGTGGCCGCATTATTGAGAGGTGCGGACTACTCAGTTGCCGAGGTCGGAAACACAGACCTGCCATTTGTTTCTGCCTTGAGTGACGATGTTGATGTCTTTGTCGTGGAGTGCTCCAGTTTTCGTTTGCAGTTCACACAATGCTTCCGCAGTGTTTCTTCTGCCTGGCTCAATATCGCCCCCGACCACTTGGATTGGCATGGGACTTTTGATTCATATGTAGATGCAAAGGCTCGGATGTGGGCATTTGCAATATCGAACGATGTAGCCATTGTTCCTGTCGATGTATCACTCATCTCTAACGCAGCACTTCTTTCAAAAGCGCGCGTCGTTACCTTCGGTGGTGCCGACGGCGACTATCACGTGGCGGACAACATGTTGATGTCTCCGGTTGGTCCCATCACAAGCGTTGACTCGTTATGGCGCACAATGCCTCACGACATTACGAACGCACTTGCGGCTAGCGCAGTAGTTTTGGAATCTGGTTTGGTGCAGGTAGATCAACTGAGTTCAGCGTTGAAAAACTTTGTTGCCGCGCCGCACCGCATTGAGCGAGTGGGAAACTTTGGAGGCGTTGATTGGTATGACGATTCAAAAGCCACAAGTCCCCATGCAGCCCTCACGGCAATACGGGCATTTGAGTCGCTTGTCCTTATTGCCGGTGGGAAGAACAAGGACTTGGATTTGACACACATGGCTGTGGAGCCCAAGCGCATGCACGGAGTAGTTGCAATCGGTCATGATGCGGAATTGATTGAGGGTGCCTTTAGTAATATTTGCCAAGTGCGAGTTGCTACATCAATGGCTGAGGCAGTGAAGATAGCCGTACAAATGTCCGAGGGTCGGGTGCCCGTGTTGTTGTCGCCGGGTTGCACGAGTTATGACTGGTATCGCAATTACAACGAACGTGGTGATGATTTTCAACGATGCGTCAAAGATTTTTTCGCTACAAATTCAGGAGTCGCATGATGTCAGATACAGATAATCGTAAAAAGACTCCCACCGTACGAGAACGTCGTGAGGCGATGGTTGGCCGTATTGGTTTTCGTGAGCGGTATCGCATGCCAACGGGACGTCCACCTGCGGTCGTGTACTGGATTGCGATAACTGTTGCTTGTTTGGTCATGCTTGGACTAATTATGGTGTTGTCTGCATCGTCGGTCGTCAACTTGTACGACGGTTCTTCTGCTTGGGCCATGTTTCAGCGCCAATTGTTGTGGGTGGTTTTGGGAACTGCAGCAATGTATTTTGCGGTCATTATGCCCTATGACATGTGGAAGGGAAATGGAGTATTGCTCTTTCCAGTAACGATTGTGGTGTTGCTTGCCAACATGTTTGTTGTTGCGAGAGGCGAAATCACTAACGGTGCTAAAGCGTGGCTCGACATCGGACAGTTTCAATTCCAGCCGTCTGAGTTCATGAAAGTTATGACGATTCTTTTCTGTGCGAACTTTTTGGCTCAACGCCACCGCTCGGTAGCTATTAGACAAGCGGTGCTATATCCGATGCTGGCAATCCTTTCAATCACCGTGGGACTATGTGTACTGCAGAAAGATTTTGGCGGCGCAACGATTTTCTTCGGAGTGATGATTGTTCTTCTCTTTATGGCTGGCCTACCTACACGTCAATTAAGTGTGGTTGTTGGTGGTACTGCATTACTTGTAGTTATTGGCTTACCCTACGCAGGTAGTGCCGCAGAGCGCGTGCACGCGTGGATGAATATGGAATCTGAAATGGTTCGCGCCGACAAGGGCTATCAGGTGTATCAGGCTTTACTCAGTATTGCTAACGGTGGATGGCAAGGTAGTGGTGCGGGTTCTGGTACCAGTAAATGGGGTTACGTTCCGCTTGCACATAGCGACTTTATCTTCGCCGTTGTGGCCGAGGAGATGGGCCTATTGGGCACGGTGCTTGTCTTTGGTGGGTTTTTGCTGTTGATCTATTTTGCTATTCAAGTTGCCTACACAGCATCTGATACCCACGGTGCATTTATCGCAGGTGGTGTCGCTGCATGGTTTGGTTTGCAGGCGTTTGTCAATATTGGTGGAGTAGTGGGACTCATACCAATGACAGGCTTGACGTTGCCCTTCCTGTCGTATGGCGGCTCATCTGTTGTCGCATCCATGATTGGTGCGGGGCTGTTAATCAATGTTGCCCGATATTCAAAGAAGTCTGCGTGACGTTTGCGGTCATAACCGGTGGGGGCACAAGCGGACATGTGATTCCAGCAATAGCCATCTGTGAGGCACTCATCGATGCTGGTCATGATGCATCTGACTTGAAGTATGTCGGCACCATTCGTGGTGTGGAGACGTCATTGATGGCCGACAGCACGGTCGAGTCTTTGTTCTTGCCAATATCGGGCTTGCAAAGATCTTTTTCGGTTCGAGCCATATTGCGCAATATGGCATTGCCATGGCGTTTGCTACGAAGTCGTCTTGTTGCACGTCGATATCTTTCTCAGTGGTCTCCGCAAGTGGTGGTGTCTGTCGGCGGGTACGCCAGTGAACCCATGTCGCGTGCAGCCATTGCTGCGGGCATCCCATTGGTGTGTGTCAGTTACGACCATCTGGCAGGTCTAGCCACGAGGCGTCAAGCCAAACATGCACAAGTGTGTGCGGTTGCTTTTGCTGATAGCAATCTTCCGCGCGCGTGTGTTACGGGCGCCCCCGTGCGTCGTGTGTTGCGAACACTTCACGTTTCTGAGTATCGAGTGCAGGCTCGACAAGAGTTACATGTTTCCGAAGAAGACAGCTTGATTGTATTTATGGGCGGATCGTTAGGTTCGCAAAGCATCAATTCTGTCGCAGTGGATTTTGCGCAACAAGGTTCTGTATCAGGTGATACTCGAGTTTCTATCTTGCATATCTGTGGCGATCGATTTTTGAAAGAACCGATGCCATCGGTGGCAGATGGAGTTCAATACCAACGAGTTGGTTACGAATCGCGGATGGCTGCTGTCTATAGCGCCGCTGATGTCATTGTGGCCCGAGCAGGAGCGAGCACCGTGGCAGAGATTGCAACAGTGGGAGTTGCGTCTGTTCTCATTCCGTGGCCTGCAGCGGCAGATAATCATCAGGAGCACAATGCCCGCTGGTTGTCAGATGATGGGGCCGCGTTGCTATCTGATGATGCCTCGTGCCGTAGCGGTGCGACCCTTCAAATGGTGCAAGGTCTCGTTGGTAATAAGGATTTGCAGGTGAGTTTGGCGCAAAAGGCCCGCCAAAAGGGTGACATTCACCGCAGCAATGAGCTCGTGAAAGTCATAGAGAACGCCGCATCGTCTGCTCTGTCGTGAGACAATGGGCATCCCATGCAGTCGCGTGATTCTCGCCGCCAAACTGAACCTTTGATTGATCTTTCTCTTCCACGCCATTGCCACGTGGTGGGAATAGGTGGCCCCGGCATGAGCGCTATTGCTTTGCTCTTGCACAAATCGGGCCACAAAGTATCGGGTTCTGATCTTTACGAATCAGATGTCATAGCCCAGCTTCGTCGCGAAGGCGTTGTGGTGTCAATTGGGCACGATGCATCGCTTGTGCATGGCAAAGATGTCGTTGTGTATTCCACGGCAATACCTTTTTCGAATGTTGAACTGCAAGAAGCGCAGCGGATGGGAATACCGATTCGTCATCGCAGTGGCATTTTGGCGTCGCTATGTGCAGTACGCCACGCCATCGGTGTGGCTGGTACGCACGGCAAAACCACAACAACAGCACTCATTGCTCACATCATGGGTGTTGCTGGCACGTCACCATCTTCTCTGATTGGTGCTGAAGTGGTTGGTTTGGGAATTGGCGCTCAATCTGGCACTAGTGAGTATTTCGTATTGGAAGCAGATGAGAGTGATGGCACTCTTGATGTGTTGCCGTTGTCATCAATTGTTCTGACAAACGTAGACATTGATCATCTTGATTACTTTGCCACTTTTGAAGCGATACAAGATTGTTTTGTTGAGGCTGCGTCCTTGGCTACTCATCACGTGGTGCTGAACTCTGATGACCCAGGTTCGAGTGCAGTAGTTGTCGCCCTTCAGGGCAACAGCCAAGTAGTCACTTTCGGAACGAGAGCGGGGAGTACTTTCCACATCCAGAATGAACGGTCTTCTGAGCACGGTACCGAATTCGAAGTAGTGCATGGAAATGAACGTGCACTGGTGGCATCTCAATTGCGTGGCCATCACAATGTCATGAATATTGCTGCTGCAATTGCTCTCAGTAGTTCCGTCGGCGTCTCTCTTCGTGTTGCCAGCGATGCTGTGACTTCGTTCCCCGGGGTGATGCGTCGATTCACCGAACGGGGAACTTTTGACGGTGCGCTCTTGATCGATGATTACGCCCACTTGCCAGCAGAGATTGAAGCCACACTCCTGAGTGCGCGGAGTCATCCAGCACTGCGAGGAAAGTTGATTGCAGTGTTTCAACCAAACCGCTATCACCGGATAGCCACAATGGCCGATACGTATCAAGATTGTTTTGCAACTGCTGACATCGTCGTAATCACGGATGTTTATGCCTCTGGGACACCACGAATTGACGGGGTGACAGGCGAGCTGGTTGTACAAGCCATTACGCAAGCTCACCCAGACGCCACGGTTGTGTGGGCTCCCAGCAGGGCAGACATAGTGTCTGCGGTCCAGTCAGTCATATGCGCTGGTGATGTATGTGTATCTATGGGGTGCGGTGACATCGAGACGTTTCCCGATGATCTAGTGCGAGGTGTCTCATGAGTGACGCAACCTGGCAGCCGTTTGTTCAGCACTGTGCGGATGCTGGTCTACAAATAGATACGAATGTCGCAATGGCGCAACGCACGACGTATGGAGTGGGTGGAAGTGCAGCCGTCGTAGTTGTTGTACACAGCGAAAGTGATGCCGTTGCATTGTCGAGAGCTGTTGCGCAGTGTCAAGTGGACAACATTGTGGTGATTGGTCGTGGAAGCAATGTGCTGGTTTCTGATGAAGGATTCGGTGGTGTTGTTGTCTTGCTCGGCGCTGTGTCACCTGACTCTGCTGTCGGCATTGAAGGCGATGTGGTGCAAGCAGGTGGCTCAGTATTGATGCCTGTACTAGCAAGACGATCAGTGGGCGCTGGTCGCGGTGGTCTTGAATGGTGTGTTGGCATTCCCGGAACTGTGGGTGGTGCTGTGCGTATGAATGCAGGTGGTCACGGCGCAGAAATGGTGGACAACCTGATTGATGCTCGTCTTGTGTCATTGAAATCAGGAAATGTTTGTGTTGTTCCGAACGCAGACCTTGGCTTGCACTTTCGTGGTTCAGCGTTGAGTCAACATCATGTCGTTCTTTCAGCGCGATTCCAGACGTCGAACATCACTCCAGAAGAGGGAACTGCAACTATTAACTCGGTGGTTGCATGGCGTCGAGAACATCAACCAGGCGGGCGAAATGCTGGGTCTGTGTTTGTGAACCCAGCACAGGGTGAGGGAAGTGCTGGTGCGTTAATTGATGGTGCGTCGCTTCGGGGTTACAGCAGGGGAAATGCTGTGGTATCTGAAAAACATGCCAATTTCATTCAGGCAAATGAACATGCAACTGCCGCTGATGTTGTTGCAGTTATGACGGATGTTCAACAAAAAGTCTTCGAAATTCACGGGATTATGTTGCGTAGCGAAGTTGCTCTGGTGGGGTTTGACGCAAGTATTGCCGAGCGGTTTTCCGACCCGCGCCATAGCGCTTTAGAGCAGAATGATGCGCGCGCACATTTGAGCAGACTGTTGGGAGATCTATGAGTAACTCTGATGATTCCAAACCCTCTAGTGAGTTTGTTGTTTCCGAGGTATCTAATGAAGTGCTCGATGAACTGTCTCAACTTTTTGGAAGTGATAGCGATGCGTCCGTGTCACAGACTCCAGAGCCTGAAGGCGATGACAATGTAGATACCACCACAGTGCTGGCGTCAGTTGGTGAGGTCACTGCTGCTGGCGTGGCTGACGAGAGTGTGTCAGCGGTTATCGAGATAGTTGACGAGTCGTTAGATTTTTCCTCACCAACGCCAGGCCCTGCCGACCCACTGATTGTTGAAATGCTTGGAGATGTCTTAACTGGAGACGACGAAGCAGAGGCCTTCGTAGTTATTTCCGACAGCCTCGATCATGTGGTCATCGTGGATGATGATCGACCAGATCCCACCTTTGAGGATCGTCGGCGTAAACAAGAACGCCGCGAGAGATTGCAACGAGTCAAGTGGCTGAAACTTGCTGGCGTTGTGGTGGGAGTCGTTGTCGTAGTGATGGCAGTCCTGGCGTCTCCTTTGTTTGCTATTCGGTCCGTCACGCTTGAAGGAAATGTCTACACATCAAAAGAGGCACTCAATCAAGTCGAAGATGTACTAAAGGGTGCGTCTGTTTTTACAGTCGATACAGGTAGGGCGCGTGAAATTCTTCTTGCCGACCCATGGGTATCCGATGTGCGCATCACCACTCATTTTCCTTCCAAGGCTTTGGTGGAAGTAGCAGAGCGAGTTCCGGTTGTGTGGTACGTCGGCATCGACCAAAAGGTGCGAGTAGTTGATGCTCGTGGTCGGGTCATCGTGGTGCTTGACGGGTGGCCAACGAAATATCTACAAGTAGAGGGTGTGGGGCCATCGCTAGAGGCTGGGGCAGTGGCCGACGATGCATATCGAGCCGCAGCCCAATTGGTATTGGCTTTGCCAGACGAGATACGCCCGAAGGTCGCTTCACTTACTCTCAGTCCTGGTGGGGAACTCTCTATGACATTGAAGTCTGGAACTGTTGTGCGTTTCGGCCAACCTGCTGACCTGCAGAGCAAGTTGGTTCTAGTGGTGGTGTTATTGCGTCGTCAGGACCCTGGAACCCTTGCTGTCGTTGATGTTTCTACCGGAACGGCCACCGTACAGATCCGTTGATTTCTCTAGGTGGGGTTGAATTGCCACAAATATGGCTCTCGCTGTGGAAACATTGAGAAACACAGTCCATCAGGACTTCTTTTCGGAGGTAATGGCCCATGGCCGGAGCACCACAGAACTATCTCGCAGTTATCAAAGTCATCGGTGTCGGTGGCGGAGGTGTCAACGCTGTTAATCGAATGATTGACGCCGGACTGCGCGGAGTTGAATTCGTTGCAATCAACACAGATGCCCAAGCACTTCTCATGAGCGATGCCGATGTCAAGCTCGACATTGGTCGTGATCTGACGCGTGGACTTGGTGCTGGGTCTGACCCCGATGTTGGACGTGCGGCCGCAGAAGCGCATCGTGACGAAATCGAAGAACTGATTAATGGCTCTGACATGGTCTTTATTACGGCAGGAGAAGGTGGCGGTACCGGAACTGGCGCTGCTCCTGTCATTGCAGAAATTGCAAAGTCACTTGGTGCACTAACAATTGGTGTTGTCACTCGACCATTCCAGTTCGAAGGACGTCGTCGTGCTGTGCAGGCAGACAATGGCATAGAAAGACTGAAGGAAAAAGTTGACACGTTGATCGTTATCCCTAACGACAGACTTCTCACAGTCGCTAACGACAAGACATCTTTAGTAAACGCATTCAAGATGGCAGACGAAATCCTGTTGCAGGGCGTTGCAGGCATTACAAACCTCATCACCACTCCTGGTCTAATCAACACTGACTTTGCAGACGTGAAGATGATCCTCACCAATGCAGGATCCGCACTCATGGGTATCGGTATTGCAAGTGGCGACAATCGCGGTGTTATTGCCGCAAAAGATGCTATTTCCAGTCCAATGCTCGAGGCAGCTATCGACGGTGCTCGTGGCATCTTGCTCAACATCACTGGACCATCAAGCATGGGCTTGTTCGAAGTCAATGCTGCAGCAGAAGTTGTACAAGCAGTTGCACATCAAGACGCCAACATCATCTTCGGTACGGTTATCGACGATGAAATGGGCGACGAGATGAAGGTAACTGTGATTGCTGCCGGATTCGAACGGTGGGACAGTGGCTCACATCGTTCTTCCTCAGGCACAAGAAGCACTTCGCGTCCAGCCGAGAGTCGTCCATCTTCGAACGTTCGAGACATCTTCTCTGATTCAGACCCACTGTCTGATGACGACGATGACTTTGACGTTCCATCATTCCTGAAATAAGGAACCCACACTTGGTCGACCCCGCTGAGGTCGCTGATCGCATTTCTCTCGTGCGCGATGAGATTCTTCGCGCAGGCGGAGTGGGCGTTCAGTTAGTTGCTGTCACAAAATCTTTCCCGCGCGATGCAATTGTTGCTGCTGCCCTTGGCGGTTGTGATGCTGTTGGCGAGAACTACGCACAGGAATTGCTAGCGAAAATGGAAGAGGGTGTGCCACCTGTCGACATCCATTTCATTGGTGGATTGCAGTCGAACAAAGTGAAATCGATCGCCCCGTACGTGGCCTTGTGGCAGTCGGTGGATTCCATGTCGGTCATCCATGAGATTGCAAAACGTGCGCCAGGAGCGCGTGTTCTGTTGCAGGTGAATACCACTGGGGAACAGTCGAAGGGCGGCATCGCTACAGATGACGTCTTGGCTTTTCATGATGCTGCCCTGCAGTCGGGCCTGACTGTGGAGGGCTTGATGACAATTGGCCCGACAGAGGGCAGTGTGAGTCAACGCCGGGACTCTTTCACCATTTTGCGCCAAATGGTTGATGAATTGGGGCTTTCTGTGTGCTCGATGGGGATGTCAGATGACTTCGTGCAGGCGGTGGAATGTGGCTCGACGATGGTGCGAGTCGGCAGCCGATTGTTCGGTCAACGCCTCGCCTGATCTGGTGTAGTCCTCCCACATCTGTCGCCAGAAGTGGATTACCCTATACACATGTCATTTTTCCGTCGCGCAATGGATTACCTCGGTTTGAGTGGGGAAGAGGCCTACGACGACTACGACATGTCGATGGAGTACGAGCGCCCTGCACGACCTCAACGTTCGGCACCAGAACCTGCTCAGCGTCGGGGATACGAGCCAGAGTATTCATCTGAGATGCAACGCCCCGCACAACGCCCAATGCGCGTCGACGACACCGGCGCTGCTCGTCGCCCTGATGATTCCGGTTTGCAAGTGCGCCCTGTGGGAACTCCACGCCAAACTGCAACAGCCCAAACGGTTCGTCCTATTGCAGCAGGTGGCGAGACCGTCACAGTGCGGCCACGTTCTTTTAATCAAGCACAAGAGATTGCTGACTACTTCAAAGAGGGTCTTCCAGTCATTGTCAACCTTGAAGGATTAGATGGCGAGATGCCTCGGCGCATTATCGATTTCGCAAGCGGCATGTGTTACGCGCTTGGCGGCACAATTGAAAAAGTTGGAACTGGTGTTTTCTTATTGAAGCCCGCAGTCAGTTTTGACTCTCCTCGTTACTAGGTCATCATGAATCTGATTTGCACAATTGCGAACCTGTACGTATTGATCATCATTCTTCGTGCAATTTCTTCATTCTTTCCCATTGCTCCTGACAGTCCTTTTGCGCCCGTCGTGCGTATTTTGTACCAGGCAACTGAGCCTGTGTTTCAACCCGTTCGGCGAGTGCTTCCCACCTTGGGCGCCTTTGACTTCACACCTCTCGTAGTTCTCATTGGGGTGCAAGTGGTTGCTGGCCTTCTTGGGTGCTAGCCCATCTCGCCCCTAGCCTGATTGCGTGACATACCCGCACGTTGACTCTCAACCTCACTTCCCCTCTGTGGAAGAAGGGGTCCTTGCCCGTTGGGAACGCGACAACACCTTTGCTGCCAGTGTTGCTGCTCGTCCCGCTGGCGCAAATGGCGACAACGAATTCATTTTTTATGACGGTCCACCATTTGCAAATGGGCTACCTCACTATGGTCACTTGCTTACCGGGTTCGTGAAAGATGCTGTGCCGCGTTATCAAACGATGCGAGGTCGTCACGTTGAGCGTCGATTCGGTTGGGACTGTCACGGACTGCCCGCTGAAGTAGAAGCAGAAAAAGAACTTGGTATTGCCGGACACCCAGCAATTGCTGCATTTGGTATTGACAAGTTCAATGATGCATGCCGCACAAGTGTGTTGCGATACACCGACGAATGGCAACGTTATGTCACGCGCCAAGCGCGTTGGGTTGATTTTGCAAACGACTACAAGACTCTTGATACGCCGTACATGGAAAGCGTCATGTGGGCGTTTCGCACATTGTGGGACAAGGGCCTCATCTACGAGGGTTTTCGTGTGTTGGCATACTGCTGGCGTTGCGAGACTCCGCTTAGCAATACCGAAACGCGGATGGACGATGTGTACAAGGATCGCCAAGATCCTGCGCTCACTGTTGCATTCCAATTGGACTCTGGCGAAAAGATCCTCGCGTGGACGACTACTCCGTGGACCTTGCCAGCAAACCTCGCTCTCGCTGTCGGCCCCGATGTCGAATACTCAGTTATGAAGCACCCGCAGGGTGACACGTACATTCTTGCCTCGGCTCGATTAGCCAGTTATGAAAAAGAATTAGAAGGTGCCGAACTCGTACGTTCGGTGCAAGGGTCTGAACTTGTTGGCCAGAAATACACGCCTCTGTTTCCATTTTTTGCAGATGAAGAAAATGCGTTTCAAGTATTGGGCGCTGAATTTGTTACCACTGAAGATGGAACTGGCGTTGTCCATATGGCTCCCGGTTTTGGTGAAGACGACCAAAACGAATGCAACGCAGCTGGCATCGCCACGGTGTGTCCGATGGATGAACATGGTCAGTACACCGCCGAGATAACGCCGTGGGTGTCACGTCATGTCTTCGATGCCAATCCCGATGTCATTCGTGCACTGAAAGAGATGGGGGTAGTGCTTCGACATGATTCGTACAACCACTCATATCCGCATTGTTGGCGCTGTGCAGAGCCGCTTGTATATCGCGCTGTGTCCTCCTGGTTTGTTCAAGTCACGGCCTTTCGCGACCGCATGGTTGAACTGAACGAGAACATCTCGTGGGTACCTGAACACATCAAAGAAGGAACATTTGGAAAATGGATTGCTAATGCTCGTGATTGGGCAATCAGTCGTAATCGTTTCTGGGGTTCACCCATTCCTGTATGGAAGAGCGATGACCCCACGTATCCACGCATTGATGTGTACGGGTCAATTGAAGATCTCAGCCGTGACTTCGGCGTAACTGTTACAGATTTACACCGCCCTGGTATTGACAATTTGGTGCGTCCAAACCCTGATGACCCCACAGGCAAGTCAATGATGAGGCGCGTGCCAGAGGTGCTCGACTGCTGGTTCGAAAGCGGTTCAATGCCATTTGCTCAAGTGCATTATCCGTTCGAGAATCGTGAATGGTTTGAAAATCACTATCCAGGCGACTTTATTGTGGAATACATCGGCCAAACACGTGGTTGGTTTTACACGTTGCATGTTCTCGCCACGGCGTTGTTTGACCGTCCAGCGTTTGACTCGTGTATTAGTCACGGAATCGTGCTTGGTGATGACGGTGCAAAAATGTCTAAGAGTTTGCGCAACTATCCAGACCCCATGGCGGTGTTCGATTCTCATGGTGCAGATGCGATGCGTTGGTATTTGTTGTCGTCGCCAATCTTGCGCGGTGGCGACTTCTCTGTCACAGATACCGGCATGCGTGACACAGTTCGTCAAGTGCTTTTACCAATGTGGAACTCGTGGTATTTCTTATCGCTCTACGCCAACGCAGAGAATCGAACTGGTGTTTTTCGCATTGATAGCCCGCATGTTCTCGATCGATATGTCCTAGCGAAACTTGGCGACGTCATTGACTCTGTCACGGAGTCGATGGATACGTATGACCTCTTTGATGCATGCGCCACGGTGCGTCAATTCCTCGATGTTCTTACCAATTGGTACATCCGCCGCAGTCGAGACAGGTTCTGGGCAGGCGACCAAGACGCAATTGACACCCTGCATACGGTTCTCCACCTGCTGACTCAAATTGCAGCGCCGCTTTTGCCGTTGTTGACAGATGAGATTCATCGGGGTCTCAACGGCGATGCGTCTCCAAGTGTGCATCTCACTGATTGGCCAACTAGTTCAGCACTGCCAAAAGACGCCACTCTTGTTGCGTCCATGGACCTAGTGCGCGAAGTGTGTTCGTCTGCGTTGTCTGTGCGCAAAGCTCATAGTCGTCGCGTGAGGCTTCCATTGTCGTCACTTACCGTTGCATGTGCCGATGCATCAACGCTCGAAGGTTTCCTAGACATTGTGCGAGACGAAGTGAATGTTCGTGATGTTGTACTCACGACTGATGTCGATGCGGTGGCATCTCGTGAATTACAAGTTGTTCCAGCAGTGGTGGGACCACGTCTCGGAGCACGTACTCAGTCGGTGATTGTTGCAGTAAAGAAGGGCGACTGGACGCAAGACGGTGACGTCATTGTCGTGGCAGGTGAGCGCCTTGTGCCCGGCGAATACAGCCTGAAGTTGGTCACCAAGCAAGGGACAGCCAGTGCGCCATTGTCGGGCGGTGGTGGAGTTGTATTGCTAGATATAGAAGTGACGCCAGAACTCGAAGCTGAAGGATTAGCAAGAGATATTGTGCGTGTAGTGCAGCAAGCTCGTCGTGATGCGCAACTCGATGTCTCGGATCGCATCGTTCTCACCTTGGGTGTGGACGAGGCGACGAAAGCCCAGGTGGAGACTCATGAAAGCCTCATTGCCGGTGAGACTTTGGCCGTATCTGTGGTCTGGGACACGGGCGTTGAACGCACGAGTGCCATTGAAGGCACTCTGATTCATGTCTCTGTTGCCGCTCAACGTTGAGAAAACCCCATAATTAGCCGTAGCCTCACGGGGCAACATGGGCCATCGCCCAAGTTCAAGGAGAGTGTGGTCACCATGCCAACAAAGAAGAAGTCTGCCCCTGCAAAGAAGGCAACAAAGAAAGTAGCCCCTGCAACGAAGAAGGCTGCTCCTGCGAAGAAGTCGGCTCCGGCCAAGAAGAAATCAGCGCCCGCGAAGAAGGTTGCACCTGCGAAGAAGGTTGTGAAGAAGGCTGCTCCTGTCAAGAAGAAGGTTGCACCTGCGAAGAAGGTTGTGAAGAAGGCTGCTCCTGTCAAGAAGAAGGCAGCACCTGCGAAGAAGGTTGTGAAGAAGGCCGCTCCTGTCAAGAAGAAGGCAGCACCTGCGAAGAAGGTTGTGAAGAAGGCTGCGCCAGCGAAAAAGGTTGTTCCCGCCAAGAAGGCAGCGCCAGTTAAAAAGGCTGCACAGGTCAAAGCCGCAGCAGTAGTTGTTCCTGACCCGCACGCATTGCCGCCACGCAAGTTTCCTAAGAAGCCAGAACCGCCAAAGCGTCCGGTGATCGTGAAGGGTCCTGCGCAAGACGGAGTGCAATCCACAAAAGAATTCGATTTGAAGTTCCTCTTCTCCCAACGAGAACTACTTATCTCAGAGCGCGCAAAGTTGTTGGGCCAAGCCAATCGACTTGAGAGTGAAGCAAATGCAATGATCGAAGACCACGAGATGGGTGACGTTCAGTTCGACGAAGATGGTGGCGAGGGCGACACCATGGTGGTTGAGCGCGAACAAGATCTCACTCTTTCAGCAGCTGCTCGTCAGACAATTGAAGAGATTGACTTAGCATTGCAACGTTTAAAAGTGGGCGAATACGGATACTCCGTTGTGTCTGGTTTCCCAATTCCAAAAGAACGATTAAAGGCACTTCCGTGGGCAACAGAACTTGTCACCGAACGTGCTGGCGGATTGGGTCGCCGCTAGGCGATTGTCAAAGTCGTGATTCAGCCTCAACGGCTTGCAGTCGTACTCGGTTGTCTCGTTGCATGTGACCAGTTAACTAAGGCATGGGCAGTGTCTGCCCTGTCTGAGGGACATGTGGTGGAGCTCTTGTGGACTCTTCAGTTCAACTTGGGTTACAACAGCGGTATTGCTTTCTCGCAAGGCCAAGGCCTCGGCCCGCTCGTGGGGCTCATTGCATGTGTAGCGGTGGTGTTCTTGGTGCGAAGTGCTCTTGCTGCCAATTCAAAACTGTCTGCGTACGGCCTGTTGTTCATCGCATCTGGCGCTCTCGGCAATGTGTTGGACCGAATTTTTCGCCAGGGTGGTTTTATGCGGGGAAGCGTTGTGGACTTTATTGATTTTCAGTGGTTCCCAATATTCAATGTCGCTGACTCGTGCATCACTGTTGGAGCTATAGCGTTATTACTGGGAGTATTTCTCGAATCGCGAGAACAAGAAGAAGTAGTAGTACAGCATGAGGGTTGAAGAGAATATTCCAGCAGCGCTTAATAATGAACGCATCGACCGAATTGTTTCCTTGATTGCCGACATCTCGCGCTCTGATGCAACCAAATTGGTGGCTGACGGTGGAGCAGAAGTAGACGGTGTCGTTGCTCTTTCTGGAAAGATTCGCTTGAAAGAAGGTCAAAACATTGTTGTCGACCTCGACAAGATTCCTGTTGCAGAACCTCCTGGGCCCGATGAATCTGTTGTTCTTGATGTTGTGTATGTAGACGAAGACATCATCGTGGTGAACAAGCAGGCTGGCCTCGTAGTGCACCCTGCATCTGGCCACGGACTAGGAACACTTGTAAATGGCATTCTTGCTTTGTATCCAGAAGTTGCATCTGTCGGTCAACCTGCACGGCCAGGGATTGTGCATCGTCTTGACGCCGGCACAACAGGAATGATGGTTGTTGCGCGTTCTCAGCGCGCATACGACTCGCTTATTGCAGCCTTAACGGAACATGAAGTAGGGCGTGAATACCTTGCGCTGACATGGGGTCATTTCGATTCACCCACTGCCATTGTCGATGCATCAATCGGACGTGATCCACGCGACCCCATGCGCATGGCGGTTGTGAACAGTGGAAAATGGGCCCGTACTCATCTTGCTGTGGAAGAAGAGTTCAACAAACCTGCTGCACTCAGTCTTGTGAAATGCAATTTAGAGACTGGTCGCACTCATCAGATTCGCGTGCACTTAGCCGCTGTCGGTCATCCGGTGGTGGGCGACTCTATGTATGGCGGTGCTAAGTCTGCGCTTGTTGCGCCTCGTCCCATGTTGCACGCACGCACGCTCACGCTTATCCATCCGGGAACAGGTGAAGAAGTGTCGTTTACATCTGAGCCGCCAAGAGACATGCGTGAGATCATCGAGCGGTGTTCGTTCGAAATTGCTGATTAGCAATAATTAGTGGTGGTGATGCGGGTCCACAGTGGGCCATGGGCCCGTGCCGTGCGCAGCCGCTGCAATCGATTCGAGGGTGTACGCATTGAGGTGGTCACGCATATGGTGACCTGCGACATCCCAAATAGCGAGCAGCACACACTGTCCTTCGTGGTCACACGAACCGTCTTGGTGTGGTTGGCCAAAATCGCCGAGAGTGATGGGGCCATCGACGGCAGAAATGATGTCGGAGAGACGAATATCTGCTGGTTCCTTGGCAAGGATGTAGCCGCCACCGACACCACGCTTGGAACGAACTAGCCCAGCGCCTTTCAATGCCAACAAGATTTGTTCGAGATATGGCTGCGGTAAGCCAGTGCGCTCTGCGATATCGCGAACTGAGGTCGGACAGGCTGTCTCGGCGTGCATTGTCAAAGACAAAAGGGCCCGACAGGCATAATCACCTCGCGTAGAAACTCGCATGTTGCCATCGTAGGTGGTGGAATGGGTGTGTGAGTGTCCTAACCCCAGTTCTGCCCCAATACGCCTCCGGGTGCCTCTCGGGCATCATTCCTGTTTTGTGTGCCCCAGGCGGGCCACGACAGGTGCCTGCGTGGATGCCAGCGGTGGTGCAAGGAGCTGAGCGCATCGTTCTTTTGCTGCTCGATGGACTTGGCTGGAATCAATTCCAATCACATGCTGCCCTCATGCCCACGTTGTCTCAGTTCGGCGGGTCATACATCACCACCGTTGCGCCTTCCACCACCGCAACTGCGCTCACATCTTTAGTGACCGGTCTATCTCCCGGTGAGCATGGCATTCTCGGGTACCGAATGGACATGGGTGACACGGTGATGAACGTGTTGCGATGGGGTGACGAGCAGGGCGACCTGCGACGTCGTTATCCACCAGAGATCGTGCAGTCATGTCCACCATTTCTTGGTTCGAGTGTGCCAGTCATCAGTAAGGCCGAACTAGAGGGAAGCGGATTCACCAACGCGCACTTGTCGGGAGTGAAAGCAATGGGGTGGAGAGCAGCAAGCAGCATCCCACTCATTGTGCGCGACGCTTTAGCTGCTGGTGAAAATTTCGTGTACGCGTATTACGACGGTGTCGACAAGATTGCGCACGAGCGAGGATTCGGTGATTACTACGACGCTGAACTGCAAACGGCCGACAAGTTAGTTGCAGATATTTTGTCTGTTCTTCCCACAGACACAGTTCTCATCGTCACAGCAGATCATGGTCAAGTCCATGTTGGCGATGGCACCATCTTTCCGTCACGTGATGTTTTGGATTTGGTACGTCATCAATCAGGTGAAGGACGTTTTCGTTGGTTGCATTCCATCCGCGGTCGTGAGTCTGCATTGTCGGAAGCATGTTCTCAATACAACGATGTTGCATGGGTAGTGACGCGCAATCAAGTTCTTGACGAACAATGGTTTGGGCCGCGAATCAGTGATGAGATCAAGCGTCGTATGGGCGATGTGGCCCTGGTAGCTCATGCTCCCGTCAGTTTTGATGAACCTCTCGACGGTGGTGCATTTCAATTGGTCTGTCGACATGGGTCATTGACGGCAGATGAAATGCTGGTGCCTTTGCTTGCCACCGTTGCATCCTGACGCGGAGGCTTCTGTCTTTTTGTCGGGCAGACTGTGTGTATGTCTATACCTGACGAAAATTCCCAACATGTCACCGGGGCAGAAGTAGTTAACTCTGTACCTGCAACAAGTGAGGCTGCGACCGAATCGGTCACTGAACCAGCAAAAGTGATGCGCATCGGTTCCATGGTGCGTCAACTGTTAGAAGAAGTTCGTGGAACGCAGTTAGACGAAGCGAGTCGAGAGCGACTTGCAGAAATCTATGAACGTTCAATCGTTGAGATTTCAAGCGCTTTGTCGCCAGACCTCGTTGAAGAACTCCATTCACTCGCGTTGCCATTTAAGGACGGTGAAACTCCGAGTGACGGGGAACTACGAATTGCTAAAGCTCAGTTGGTCGGATGGCTCGAAGGTCTCTTCCATGGCATACAGGCCACATTGTTCGCCCAACAGATGGCTGCTCGGCAACAGTTTGAGCAATTACGCCAGATTCCTTCGGCTGGGGATAACTCGAGCACGCCTCCTGGCACCTATCTCTAAGGCGGGTCGTCACGAAGGCATAGGTGGATGACACGCTCGACTGCTAATTTGGCAAATCACAGCAGTGTCATCTGTTGTGCGGTGCGAGTCCCATGGTTGAGTGGAGAAGGAGTTAGTAGTGAGTTCATCATTTACTCACCTACACGTCCACACCGAGTACTCCATGCTCGACGGTGCAGCCCGTCTCGATGCCCTCGTCAAAAAAGCAGTGGAAGATGGTCAGCCTGCTCTCGGAATCACCGACCACGGCAACATGTATGGGGTTATCGAGTTCTATAAAGAGTGCAAGAAACAGGGCATCAAGCCCATCATTGGTACCGAGGCCTACATGGCCCACGATCATCGCACCGAACGCATTCCACGCCGCGGTCGCATGGACGACAATGGTGGTTCCGACGAGGGCGGGCGCAAGCAGTATTACCACCTCACGTTGTTGGCAGAAACAAATGAGGGGTATCGCAATCTCATTCAGTTGTCGAGTCTGGCCTTCTTAGAGGGCTACCACTACAAGCCGCGCGTCGACTGGGAATTGCTCGAACGCTATTCGTCTGGCCTCATCGCTACCACAGGGTGTCTTGGTGGCCATGTACTGCAGTCCCTTCTCAATGGTGACGAAAAGGGTGCCATTCAAAAAGCCGGACGGTTGCAAGAAATTTTTGGCAAAGACAATCTGTTTGTCGAATTGCAAGATCACGGAATTGCAAATCAGCGTCTCACGAATCCCAAACTGGTGGAGATAGCGCGAACAATTGGTGCGCCACTCTTGGCTACGAACGACTCTCACTATGTCAACAAGAGCGACCACGAAGCCCACGATGCATTGTTGTGTGTTCAAACTGGCGCACTCATGCGTGACCAAGATCGTTTTCGATTCGACGGTAACGAGCACTACCTGAAGACATCTGCCGAGATGCGCGCTATCTGGAACGAACTACCCGATTCATGTGACAACACATTGTGGGTTGCCGAACGCGCCAACGTAGACATCTCGTTCGACGAGACGCATCTGCCCGATTTTCCTATTCCGTCTACGTACAAAGACGAAGCTGCGTACTTGTCGTACCTCACATGGGAAGGTGCAAAAGAGCGGTGGGGTGAAAACCTCAGCTCCGAACAAGTAGAGCGAATCGCCTTTGAGCTAAAAGTCATTAGCGACATGGGGTTCAATGCATATTTCCTCATCGTGTGGGATCTCATTCGTTATGCACGTGGAGAAGGTATCCGCGTGGGGCCCGGCCGTGGTTCTGCTGCCGGGTGCGCCGTTGCATATTGCTTGCGCATCACAGACCTTGACCCGTTGAAGTACGACTTGCTCTTCGAACGCTTCTTGAATCCGTCACGTGTCAGCATGCCCGACATCGACATGGACTTTGACTCTCGTTACCGCGATCAAATGATTCGCTATGCAGCAGATAAATACGGTCGAGACCATGTGGCACAGATCATTACCTTTGCCACCATCAAGGCGCGAAATGCCGTGCGTGACGCCGCGCGTGTATTGGGTTTTGAGTACGGAGTAGGCGACCGCATTGCGAAACTTATGCCAGCGTTACAACAGGGTCGCGACACTCCTCTTGCTGCTTGTTTTGAATTCGATGCTGAACACGCCGATGGTTATCGCGAAGCCCAAGGGCTACGAGATTTAGTCGCCATCGATGAAACTGCTTCCAAGGTTGTAGAGGTTGCACGAGGACTTGAAGGACTCAAGCGGTCAGATGGTATTCATGCTGCAGCCGTAGTTATCACTGGAAAGCCCCTCACGGACTACTTGCCGATTCAACGCAAGGGAAGTGACGCATCGGGGGAAGAAGCACCCATCGTTACTCAATACGAGATGCACGCCGTGGAATCGCTTGGCCTCTTGAAGATGGACTTCCTTGGCTTGCGCAACCTCGACGTCATCTCTGACGCAGTTGCAATGATTCGCGAACAAACAGATCCAGATTTCGATATTGACAAAGTCTCGCTTGAAGACCAAGCAACGTTCGACCTACTTGGTCGAGGCGACACCATCGGTGTGTTCCAGTTGGAGTCTGCGCCAATGCAGCAGTTGTTGCGTCTTATGAAACCCACAGAGTTTGGCGATGTATGTGCTGTGATTGCTCTGTACAGACCAGGGCCAATGAGCACCAAGATGCACACGCGTTATGCGAAGTACAAAAATAATCTCGAAAAGCCTGATTATTTCCATGAAGATGCAAAAGCTGTTTTGCATGACACCTATGGCCTCATGGTGTATCAGGAAAGCATGATGCGTGTTGCACAAAAGTTCGCTGGTTACGACCTCGCTCAAGCAGACAACTTGCGAAAAGCCTGCGGTAAGAAAGATCCAAAGGCGATGGCCGCAGAAGAGGGGTCCTTTGTCGATGGCTGCGAAAAGAAGGGATACGGTCGCGAATTAGGTCAAGAATTGTTCGACATTATTCGTGGCTTCGCTGATTACGCATTCAATAAGAGCCATGCATTCGGATACGGCCTCATCGCGTATCAAACTGCCTATCTCAAGGCTCATTTTCCAGTTGAGTATTCCGCGTGCCTTTTGTCTTCTGTAAAAGGCAACTATGACAAAGCTGCAGTACATCTCGCCGATGCACGTGCCATGGGTATCACGGTTTCTAACCCAGACATCAATGCCGGACGTTCAGACTTTGCAGCCATTACGGCTAATGGTGAAAAGCGCATCGTATTTGCTTTGTCGGGTGTGCGCAATGTTGGTGAAGGCCTCGTTGAGCAAATTCTTCAAGAGCGCGACATCAATGGTCCGTACCAATCGTTCCACGATTTTGCTCGGCGCGCACCAGAGCAGGCTCTGAATAAACGCGCAATTGAATCCTTGATCAAGGCTGGTGCGTTCGATTCTTTCGGGCACCCACGACGAGGCCTTTTGATGGTGCATGAATCGATAATCGATTCGGCACTCGCCAAGCGGCGCGAAGAAGAAAAAGGCGTCATGTCGTTGTTCGGAGAGATGGAAGATGCTTCCGACAGTGGCTGGACATCGGAAACACAGATTCCAGATTTGCATTTCACCAAGCCCGATCAGTTGCGCAACGAAAAAGACATGTTGGGTTTGTATATCTCTGATCATCCACTACGGGGGGTGGAGTTCGCTTTGCGCCGACTTGTCACAAGCAGCATTCGGGACCTCGAGAACTTAGAGCCAGGTCAAGTCACCATCGGCGGCGTGATGACATCTCTCAGTCGTCGATTTACAAAGAAGGGCGACCAGATGGCCACATTCGTGTTGGAAGACATGGATGGTTCGGTGGAGGTCACTGTGTTTTCAAAAACACTTACCGAGTATGGGCACATGCTTGTTGACGATCAAATCATCACAGTGGCTGGTCGATTAAACAAACGTGACGACCAGCCTGCAAGTTTCTCGGCACAGCGAATCAGTGTTCCCGAGAATCTCGACGCTCGTATCCCAGAGATAGTCATTTCGTTGCCAACTGGGTTCACTCCTGAGAAGATCGAGAAATTAAAGGCGATCATTGCTGAGTTCCCGGGCGCCTCCCCATGCAAAGTCAAACTGACAGGTGGAAAGGTCTTCGACCTCGGTGACACAGGTCGACTTGATTTCGAGAAGGCTTTAGCGCCTTTGCGCCTCACATTTGGCTCCAACGCGGTGAAAATCATCTAATTCATCTTTCCGTTTCAGGGAAATGCCACTTGTAATGGCAGAATAGAGGGGTTGTTGTCGGCTGTATGCCGCCTGAGTCAAGAGGGAGCTAGCCAGTCAATGTCGTTGGAAGTTGCCACACAGGACTGCAGTGCGCTCACTGAGGCCCAATTGGAAGAAATGCTCACCATTGAAGGTGCGTTCTCTGCTGCCCAATTTGCCAAAGCTCAACAAGATTGGGTGTTGTGCACGTTGGCCCGACTCGACGGGAAACTACACGGCGTCACATTTTCTACGCTCGAGCGCATCGGTGGAACTCCATGCGTTCTGCTCGGGCTGATGACCATCAAGCGAAATGCAAAGCGTGATGCAGTGTTGAAGGGTTTAATGACCGAGGCGTATCACCGTGCACTAATGGCTTTCCCCGATGAAGACGTTGTGGTCGGAAGTCGTTTCGCTACAGCCGACGGAGTGGAAGCGTTTAAGTCGCTCACCGAAATGATTCCTCGTTTTGATCACCGCGCTGTTGGAGAAGAACGCGCATGGGGCCGTCGACTTGCTCGCCGGTTTGGTGTTGATGCGAACTACGACGAAAAGACATTTGTTGTATCCACTGCAGGTCAAAGTGGCTTTCTCGATCACGAGTCATCAAAGCCAGAGAAAATCTCTGCTGAGATTTCCGACTTGTTTAAGGGTGTTAATGCCAAAAAGGGTGGCGTTCTTATCATTCATGGTTGGACCATGGCTGAGAGTCTCGTCAAGTTGGGCGCTCGTTCGTAACCACCGTGGAGTTCGCAGACGTCGTGAAGTCTCGACGGATGTCGAGAGCATTTTCACAAGTAGCTATTGATCCCTCTCTCTTTGAAGAGTGTGTCGATCTCGCGACTCGAGCTCCAAGTGCCGGAAAAACTCAGGGTTGGTCTCTTCTTGTTGTCACGGGAGATGAGACCAGTCGGTACTGGGACATTGCGTTACCTATTGAGAAACGAGAGTCTTTTTCTTTTCCGACTTTGATTAATGCACCACTCGTAGCACTTGTGCTTGCCGACCCACACGCGTATCTCGCGCGGTACTCAGAACCAGACAAAGCATCTACCGGACTTGGTGAGTCGGTCGACGAATGGCCAGCACCGTATTGGACAATTGATGCTTCGTTTGCAACCATGACGTTGTTGTTGGCGCTTGAAGACAGAGGAATCTCTTCCTTGTTTTTTGCCCATGCACAGGAAGAAAGACTGCGCGAGTCATTTGGCATCCCGGCTCATGTACAGGTGCTGGGAACAATTGCGTGTGGTTATTCGTTGCCAGACAATGAGCGCAAAGGCAGAAGTGCTTCGCGTACTCGCAACACCGCTGCGTCGGTTATTCGCCACTCGCATTGGTGATAATTCGTTGGCGTAGGTCATCTGGTGTTTGTGCGGGCAACAAGCACACATGGTCTCTGCACACATACGCCATCCCTTCGGTGCGGCCTTCCCACAGAGGCGACGAGGTAGGTTCACCCCACGCCACCACGGCTAACGGCAGCCATTGGGAGTGCACAACATTCAACAGGGCAGGTTGAATGCCAGGGATAACGATCTCTGTGACTCCTTCTTCGAGAAGGCTGTTTGCATAGGCAGCATTACAAAAAGCAGTGGGCGCAGATGGAGTAACGCGTGCAAGAAGCTTGAGAATCTGAACTGCCTTGTCGTTCAAATCAATGTCTGCAGTGAGTGCCGACAATCGGAGAAATGCAATAGCCGCCACAGAATTGGCAGAAGGGGTTGCGTTGTCCATTAAGTCTTTTTGGCGCACGACTAGTTGCTCTGCATGGTCAGAAACGGTGAACAGGCCACCGTGTTCTTCGTCCCAATACTCTGCAATCAGTCTGTGCGCTGTGTTATGGGCGAGGGTGAGCCATTGATGGTCGGCGGTTAGTTCGTACACGCGCGTAAATGCATCAACGACGTGCGCAAGGTCGTGCGCCAAGGCAGCGTGCTGTGCTTGTGGACGGGCGTGAGATTGCCAACTGCGGTGCCATTGGCCAGTTGATGTCTGCAAATTGTCACGAAGAAACTCAGCATTACGTACTACCGCTGTAACGATGTCTTCTCGACCAAAAGCTGTTGCTGCTTCACATAACGACGACAGCATCATGGCGTTCCATTCACTGAGCACCTTGTCGTCAAGACCAGGTCGGTGGCGAAGAGCTCTGTGTTCAAAAAGCAATGTGCGAGACGCATCGATAGATGAGGGGCGTAACAGTGCCCCTCGTTGAGGAATGCGATGAGGAATGTTTCGGCCTTCGAAGTTGCCCTCGTCGGACATGTTCCACCATGTGAGTGCCTCGTCTGCAGCATCTCCAAGAATGTTTCGAATTTCTGTCGGGGTCCATGTGTAGAAGGCACCTTCTTCGGAATGGCCGTGTTCGTCTAGGGAATCTGCGTCTTCGGCACTGTAAAAGCCGCCGAGTTCATCGGTCATTTCGTTTAGGAGGTATGTGATTATCTCTTCGGCAATTTGTTGGTAGTGCGATTCGCGAGTGACGAGCCATGCGTGGATGTAAACACGCAAGAGCAACGCTTGGTCGTACAGCATTTTTTCAAAATGGGGGACAAGCCATTGGCGATCGACGCTGTATCTGGCAAATCCGCCGCCGATATGGTCGTACATGCCACCTGACGCCATTGCGTCCAGTGAAACGCGAACCATTGCGAGTAAATCTTCGTTGCCATTGCGTTGATACTCTCGCAGCATGAGGTCGAGGGCAAAAGTTGAAGGAAACTTTGGAGCATTGCCAAAGCCTCCCCAGTCTGCGTCGAAATCACCTTGTAGTTTTGTGAGCGTGTTGGTAAGCATCTCTGCTGAGTTGAGCTCATCTGCCGGCGTGATGTTTCGCGTACGTCCGATTGCTTCGATGAGGGCATCAACATTCTGATTCAGTTCTTCCCGTCGATTTTTCCATGCATCGTCTACTGCATTCATTAATTGAACAAATGAATTACGTGGGTAATACGTTCCGCCGTAGAAGGGCTCTCCGGTGGGGGTGCAAAACACTGTCATGGGCCACCCGCCACGACCGGTAAGAGCCTGCACGGCGTCCATGTATACGGAGTCAACGTCTGGTCGTTCTTCACGATCAACTTTCACGTTCACAAACAGATCGTTCATTACCGCTGCGGTGGGTTCGTGCTCAAAGCTTTCATGCGCCATGACATGGCACCAATGGCAGGCGGAGTATCCAACAGAGAGAAGGATTGGTTTACCCGTTCGTTGCGCTTCGGCAAAAGCATCCTCACCCCATTGAAACCAATGAACAGGGTTGTCTTTATGTTGACGAAGGTACGGTGAAGATGCTGAGGAGAGACGATTAGTCACGGGCCTTATGCACCCATTGCGTGATAGCCACCATCGACATGAATCACTTCACCCGTTGTGGCGGGGAACCAATCAGACAGCATGGCAACGACGGTGCGCGCAACTGGTGAAAAATCGGTGACGTCCCAACCAAGCGGAGCTCGCTCGTCCCATACATCTTCGAACTTCTTGAAACCAGGAATCGATTTCGCAGCCATGGTCTTGATCGGGCCGGCAGCAACAAGATTGCTACGGATTCCTCGTGGGCCGAGTTCTTTTGCGAGATAGCGGCTAGTGGATTCCAATGCGGCTTTGGCCACTCCCATCCAGTTGTATGCAGGCCATGCAACGGTGTTGTCAAAATCAAGACCAACGATGGTGGAGCCATGTTCCATCAAGGGAAGAAATGCATCGATCAGAGTCTTCATCGAATATGCAGAAATCTGCATGGCCACGGCAACGTCGCTCCATTGAGCGGCTAGGAAGTCGTCTCCAAGGCATGCCTCGGGGGCAAATCCGATGGAGTGCAGGACGCCATCGACCCGCCCGAGTGAGGCACGCACTTGTTCACGAACCGTCTCTACGTGTTCTGCAACTGTGACATCAAACTCGAAGACATCGACGGGGGTGTCGAGGCGACGCGCTGTGCGCTGGGTGAGCGAGAGCGCTCGGCCTGCGCCGGTGAGCACTATTTGGGCTCCTTCTCGCTGCGCAAGTTGGGCAACCCCAAAAGCGAGAGATGCGTCGGTAAGAACGCCAGTAATCACAATTTTCTTGCCGTCAAGTAAACCCATGCTTATGACCGTAGTTCGGTGGGGGTCTGTGTGTAAGGCTCTACGGGATGCGAATTGGAATACTTGGCGGAACAGGCCCTGCTGGAAGCGCCCTTGGCGCTCGACTGGCCTCAGTTGGCTTTGATGTCGTACTCGGCTCTAGGTCAAAGGAAAGGGCAATAGAAATTGCTGCTGCTGTCAAAGCCAAATGGCCGGCATTGACACTTGCGATTACTGGTGGAGATAACGACGATGCATCTGCATGCGATGTCATCGTGCTTGCAACGCCATGGGATTCCGCAGCGACAACTGCCGTTGACCACCTTGCATTATTGCGTGGAAAAGTTGTCATCAGCATGGCTAATGCTCTCGTTCGTGTTGGTCACGAATTTCAGCCACTTTTGCCACCACGCGGAAGTGTTGCGGCGCATGTGCAAGCTGCTGTTCCAGAGTGTCGGGTAGTTGCAGCGTTTCACCATCTTCCAGCAACAGAACTTGGACACCTAGGCGATCCCATTGACTCAGATGTTTTGATTTGTTCTGATTATGCAGAGGCAAAAAAGATTGCAATGGATATCACTGCGCATATTCCTGGTTGTCGTCCACTAGATGCGGGTGAGTTGTCGAACGCGACAGCAATTGAGGCATTCACCGCCGTGTTGTTGCAACTCAATGTTCGTTACAAAACTCGCGTTGCACCAAAACTGAATGGCATCAAGAAGGATCCGCGAGCTGGGGCCTAGCCACATGACAATGCAGTTATACGACACGGCGAAGCGTGAGATAGTTCCGTTTACGCCGGGTCCATTGGTGATGATGTACACATGTGGCATTACGCCATACGATGCAACTCACCTTGGTCATGCGTCAACATTTTTGGTGTACGACATCTTGCAGCGTCGCCTCATTGATATGGGTCATGAAGTCCGTTGTGTTCGAAACGTCACCGACGTAGACGACCCATTGTTTGCAAAAGCACGCGAATTGGGCGTCCATTATCTAGATCTAGCCGCAGGAGAGGAAGCACGTTTCAACAGAGACATGGTTGCTCTTGACGTATTGCCTGTGTTCAGTACGCCTCGTGCATCTTCGGCCATCTCTGACATTCGCGGTTTCATCGGAATGGTTCTCGACCGTGGCTTTGCATACACGGCCGGTGGTTCGGTGTATTTTGATGTTTCAAAATTCCCAACGTTTGGCGAAGTGTCGCACTATTCGCATGAGCAGATGATTGAGTTCGCTCGCTTGCGCGGCGGCAACGTGGATGATCCGCACAAGCGCAATCCACTTGACTTTGTGTTGTGGCATCCATCTGCAGATGACGAACCATCATGGGATGCAACGTGGGGCTCGGGACGGCCTGGCTGGCACATTGAATGTTCCGCTCTTGCCTTGCGAGAACTCGGCACAACAATCGACTTGCATGGTGGTGGAAGTGATTTGATCTTTCCCCATCACGAATGTGAACGCGCTCAGTCTGAGGCGGCGACGGGCGAGCAGTTCGTGCGACACTGGATGCACGTTGCGATGGTCTTCAAAGATGGTGAGAAGATGTCAAAGAGTCTTGGCAACCTCGTCTTTGTCGATCAACTGCGCACGTTATGGGACCCGCGTTCTATTCGTCTTGCGGTGATTGAGCATCACTATCGCAACGAGTGGGAGTGGGACGAAGAGTTGATGCCTCGTAATCACGAACGGTTGGTTCGCTGGAAGGCATCTGTCGGTGGTGGTGCATCGGAAGTGCTAGATATTGTGCGCACGTGTCTCGATGATGATTTGGATACACCTGGGGCACTGCAGGCAGTAGACAAGGCAGCAGCATCTGGCGCAGATGTTTCTGTGGCTGCGGCCCTTCTCGGTGTGCACCTCGAGTTGGAGATAGGACCTCGGTAATCGTTGTCGCGATTACCCCGTTTACCTCGCCTCAAATCACGACTAGTGTCAGTTTGAGATGACACCGCAGGACTCTTCCAAGCCCCGCAATGTTGCAATGACAACGCCGTCACGCAACAAAGCCCAAGAGCGTTTGCGAAAAATACTGACTCCGGTGAGTCACAAGTTGTGGAATATCACACTTGAAGGTTTTGAGAATTTGCCGACCAGTGGTCCAGCAATCCTGTGCCCCAATCACATCAGCTTTTTTGATTCTGTTTTCACCATGGTGTTTGCAGGTCGTCAAATTAGTTTTGTTGGCAAAGCCGAGTACATGGATTCGTGGAAAACGAAGTATCTATTTCCGGCACTTGGAATGATTCCTATTGATCGTGCCGGTGGTTCGAAAAGTGAAGGAGCGTTGCTCGCAGCCGAAGCAGTCTTGCAGCGGGGTGAATTGTTCGGTATTTATCCAGAAGGAACACGCAGCAGAGACGGCATGTTGTACAAGGGACACACAGGTGCGGCTCGACTTGCATTGAAAGTCGGATGCCCCATTTTCCCAATTGGCATTATTGGCACTCGAGACATCCAACCGCCCGATACGTTCATGCCAAAATTTGGGCGGGCGTGCACCATCAAAGTGGGGCGCCCCATAGATGTAACCCGATACATGGATCGTAAAGATGACCATATGGTGCTGCGCGAGATCACGGATGAACTCATGTATGAGATTCGCGAACTAACGGGTCAGGAATACCGCAATACATACGCCACAAAGAAGGCCGAAAGCATTCCTTCAGACACTGCGGTGATTGAATCAGCTAATTAGCACCTCTACCGAGCCTGCAAACTCCGTAGAATAGGGGTCTCATGTCAGAGATTTCAGTCCTTCTTCCCGATGGGTCATCGCGTTCGGTGGCTAGTGGCGCCACCGTTGCTGACCTTGCAGCGTCTATTGGTTCACGCCTTGCCAAGGCAGCGATTGCGGGCACCATTAACGGAGCAGAGGTTGACCTCACTGTTGGACTGTCAAACGGTGATGCGGTGTCAGTGATTACTGCAGATTCCGACGCCGGTCGTCACGTGCTTCGTCACTCCACAGCCCATGTCCTAGCCCAAGCGGTACTCCAAATGTTCCCCGGTGCACATTTCACAATTGGGCCCGCCATCGAAGATGGTTTCTATTACGACTTCGCATTGCCGAACAATCAAACATTCTCAGATGACGACTTGGCTGCTATCGAGATTCGTATGCGCGAGATCATGAAATCTAATCAACCGTTTACACGGTCGGAAGTTTCAGTAGAAGAAGCACTAGCAATTTTCTCTTCGCAGCCGTACAAGTGTGAAATCATCGAGCGCGTTACTTCAGGTGCTGCCGACGGTAGTGATGCAGCAGAAGTGGGCGATGGTGGCGCGGTCAGCCTGTATCGCAACTCTGATGAGTTTGTCGATCTTTGCCGTGGCCCGCATGTTCCTTCTACAAACCGACTCGGCCACTTCAGCCTTATGAAGGTTGCTGGGGCGTACTGGCGAGGAAACGAAAAAGGTCCGATGTTGCAGCGCATCTACGGAACTGCATGGGAATCTGACACTGCTCTCAAAGAACATCTTCACCGTCTTGAAGAAGCAACAAAACGAGATCACCGTCGACTGGCAAATGAATTAGATCTTCTGTCGTTTCCATCTGAACTAGGCGGCGGTCTTGCTGTGTGGCATCCAAAGGGTGCGATTATTCGCAAACTGATGGAGGACTACAGCCGTCAACGACATCAAGATGGTGATTACCAGTTTGTGTACACACCTCACCTGGCGAATGCGAATCTATTTGCAAAGTCTGGACACTTAGATTTTTATGCCGACGGTATGTACCCACCAATGGAGATGGACAACGGCACTTATTACATGAAGCCAATGAACTGTCCGATGCATTGCCTCATTTTTGATAGTCGCCAACGCAGCTACCGTGAGTTGCCACTTCGTCTATTCGAACTAGGCAATGTGTATCGCTATGAGCGCGCTGGAACACTTCACGGACTCTTGCGTATCCGAGGATTTACACAAGATGACAGCCATATCTACTGCACAGAAGAACAGATGGCCGATGAAATCTCCTCATTGCTCGACTTCATTATGTCGGTATTGCGTCGCTTCGGATTCAACGAGTTCGAATTCAATTTGTCAACACGTGACCCCGAAAAATCGGTTGGTTCTGACGAAATCTGGGGCAAGGCAACAGAAGCTCTTCGCGAGGCACTCGATCGTCACGGTGTTGAGTACAAAATCAAAGAAGGCGATGCTGCGTTCTACGGACCAAAGATTGATATCGATGTTCGCGATGCCATCGGCCGTAAGTGGCAACTAAGCACAATCCAATGTGACTTCAACTTGCCCGAACGCTTTGAACTTGAATATGTCGGCAGTGACGGCGCCCGTCATCGACCAATCATGTTGCATCGCGCGTTATTTGGTTCCATCGAACGATTCTTTGGCGTATTGATTGAACACTATGCCGGTGCTTTCCCAACGTGGCTCTCTCCAGAGCAAGTGCGCGTACTTCCAGTTGCGTTAGCTCATGATGACTATGCACAGTCAGTCGTGAAGCAACTGAAGAAGGCCGGTTTCCGCGTAGAAATAGATCATGCTGATGAACAACTTGGCAAGAGAATTCGTAATGCGAAAACCAGCAAAGTGCCATACGTGTTAGTGGTCGGTGATGATGACGTTGCGCATCAATCAGTAGGCGTTAACCCACGTGGCGGGGAAGTGGAACGTGATGTTTCGGTATCAGACTTCATTGCGCGCCTCGGTGTAGAAGTTGCAGAGGGACAGTTGGGCGACCTAGATGTCTCTTGAACAACTGTGGAACGGGTGGAGGGCTGAATACATCGGTACCGCTCATTCGAATTTGACCAATCCTGCTCAGTCAGTCTTTACGTCGATTTTGAACTCGGGATTGTCCGATGAAGATGCGTTTATCGTGCATCGTTCGCAATTGTGCTTTGCAATCTTGAATGCATATCCGTACGCATCGGGGCATGTTCTTGTTTTGCCGTACCGCGAAGTGGCACATCTGGAAGACCTTTCCTCCGACGAATCAGCAGATCTCTGGTCCACTGTTACTAATGCCTCTGTCGCGTTGAAGGCCTCGCATCGCCCAGATGCATTGAATGTAGGAATTAACTTGGGAACTGCTGCTGGTGGCAGTATTGCTCAACACCTGCACGTTCATATTGTTCCTCGCTGGAATGGGGATTCAAACTTTATGACTTCAGTAGCAAACACCAGAACCATCCCTGAACCACTCCCTATGACCGCATCAAAAATTCGAGATGCATGGCCGAAAGAAAAATCATGACAGACGAAATTCGCGATCAATTACCCGATGATTTGAATGCAGTAGATCACATCGGTGCGTACGACTTTCCCGATAACAGTCGCCGCCGTATTCCTGGTGTTATTTACTCTGTACTTGCTCTAGTCTGTGTCATTGTTTGGTTTGTTGCTGATAATCAAGATTCTGCTCTCATCAACAAAGGAATTCTGTTTGCTGCGGTGCTTCTGGCTGTCATGTCGATTATCAGCATCACCAGTGGTTGGCGGATGTCCATTAATGAATCAGAAGCACTCGTCGAGGCGACAAAGTCGGTGGGTTTTGCAGTCGGGCACGCATCTGCTCAGCAAGTGTGGCGAGGGATTCGTAGCCGTCCCACATGGCGCATATTTTGTTACAGCGTGGAAGAACCCCCATTGCGTCGGGGTCTAGTGCTTGTTGATGCTGTCAATGGCACAGTGATCGAATGTCTGATTGAAGACAATCCAGAAGTGCAAGAGCCCACTTCTACCGACGTTCGGGACTAGCGTTCTCACAATGTTTGACGGTCGCTTTCGTGCACCAATCGAGAAGGCTGTTCGCCCAGTAGGTCAGTTACTTCGTCGAACTGGAATGTCGCCGGACCATCTCACAATTCTCGGCATCCTCTTTGCAATTGCAGCCTCATTTGCCATCGCCCAGGGCGCACTTCGTGGAGGACTCATCTTGGTCATTCTTGCGGCCTTGCCCGACATGTTGGATGGAGCATTGGCAAAAGCATCTGGTTCGGCAAGTCAACGAGGAGCATTCTTTGACTCAGTTGTTGATCGCGTTACTGATTCGCTGTTGTTTGGTGGTGTCGCGTGGTTTTATGCATCAGAAAAGAGCCCGCATCTTGCGCTTCTTCCCATGGCAATCATGGGCGTGTCCTCACTCATCTCGTATGAGCGGGCAAAGGCTGAGTCGCTCGGGCTCTATGCAAAGGGTGGACTCATGGAGCGTGCCGAGCGCATCATCGTCCTGTGTGTGGGCTTGCTGTTTGATTCATTGTTGACACCAATCTTGTGGGTGATGTTGGCTCTCACTGTCGCCACGGCCATTCAAAGATTTGTACAAGTGTGGCGTCAAGCAGAAGTGTCAACTACCACGAAACAAAAACGTGAGGTTCGCCAGGTTCGCCGGGTGGATAGACAAAGCATTCGCGCCTCGCGTCGTCAATTGTCGGTCGTATCGCGTCAGCGCCGTCGTCAACGCAATGGCTAGTCCTTTCGACGAATTCAATGATGCTCTCACGGTCGGTGGATACCGACTCGGATCGCTGATTGCACGGCTCACACCAGGGCCGGTGGCCCAAGGCGCAGTATCACTTTTGTCTCCTGGTATCGCATTGTCACTGCGTCAACGTCGTCTCATTATCGAACGTCACTTAAAGAGAGTCGACCCATCGTTATCTGGCCTCGCATTGCGCCGCGCGTCTCAACAAGCATTTGATAGTTACATGCGCTACTACACCGAAAGTTTTCGCTTGCCTACGTTGTCTCGCAAGCATGTGCTGCGAACATTTTCCTACGACGGTTATCAGCACATTCTGGAAGGCCTTGAAAAAGGCAAAGGCGTCATCGTTGCTTTGCCTCATCTTGGCGGTTGGGAATGGGCGGGCCGATGGATGTCTGAGATGGGTCATCGCATGACTGTGATTGTTGAACCACTTGAACCACCTGAGTTGTTTGATTGGTTTGTGAAACTGCGTAGTGACCTCGGAATGAATGTTGTTCCCCTTGGGCCAACAGCAGGTTCTGCAGTTCTTGCAGCGTTGGCGCGTAATGAGATTGTGTGTTTGCTCTCAGACAGAGATATTCAAGGCAACGGAGTAGAAGTGGAGTTCTTCGGCGAGCAAACCACATTGCCAGCTGGTCCTGCCATGCTGGGTATTCGTTCAGGTGCAGTTGTTGTTCCCACTGCGGTGTACTTCACAAAGTCGGTCGATGGTCATCATTGTGTGGTGCGCCCGCCCTTATCGCTTGAACGCACAGGCGGTCTACGTGAAGCTGTTGCAGCAGGCACGCAAGCATTGGCCCATGAACTCGAAGGATTGATCCGTAGAGCACCAGAACAGTGGCATTTGTTTCAGCCCAATTGGCCGAGTGATCCGGGGTTCGCAGAAATGCGCAAGGCGTCTAGCGCTGAATAAAAGCCTGAGCTCTGCTCAGCGATTCTTCTACTACCGAGTACCACAACCATGTTCCTTCGCGTCGTGCTTGTACGAGTCCGGCTTCTCTCAGCACCTTTAAGTGATGGCTAATTGTGGGTTGGCTTCGTTCTAGTGGTCCTGTGAGGTCGCAAGAACACACTCCAGTGCTGCCCGCACGATGAACGAGATCGAAGAGTCGCAAACGAACAGGGTCTGAGAGTGCCGCAAAGACAGGGGCAAGAAGCGCAGATTGCTGATCGGTGAGTGGTCGACGTGTCAGCGGGAGAGAACGGGCGACAGGCATGGCTTCATAATACATTGATGATTGTCAATGTGTTGTATATTGACAGTTGTCAAAGTATGCATCGGCATACGCAAGGAGTATTTCGTGTCTCGTGTTCAGTTAGCCCTCAATGTTTCTAATATCGATGAAGCTATTGCGTACTACTCAAAAATGTTCGGAGTAGGTCCAGCCAAAGTGCGCGAAGGATACGCAAACTTTGCAATTGCAGATCCACCACTCAAATTGGTTCTCATTGAAGGTCACGGGGAAGCGGGCACTTTGAATCATGTTGGTGTGGAACTGGAAGACACTCAAGCCGTCGCAGACAAAATCACGCACGCACAAAATGTTGGCCTTCCGATTGAGGTGCAGGAAAGCACCACATGCTGTTTCGCTGTTCAAGACAAAGTGTGGGTGAAAGGCGGCGAACTTGCATGGGAGTGGTACACGGTCCTTGCAGATGCCCCTAGTGACACGTCGCTTGCTCCAATGCCCATCATGCTCGGCGTGCCAAACACCGTTAGTTGTTGTGGACCAGAGGGTTGCGACTAGTCATGAACCGTCGAGTACTTGCTGAGTTTCTCGGCACGGCATTGCTAGTGATGGCAGTTGTTGGGTCTGGCATCATGGCTCAAACGATGACAAAAGATATTGGTCTTCAGTTGCTGGCAAATGCCGTAGCAACAGGTGGGGCCCTGTTTGGATTGATCACCATCTTTGGCCCTATCTCTGGCGCCTCTTTTAATCCCGTTGTTTCCCTCGTTGATTTCTTTATTGAGAAGACATCGTCACCGTTGCAGCTTGGGCTTGACATCGTGTCTCAAGTTCTTGGAGCGATTGTTGGTTGCATCATTGCAAACATCATGTTCGCCCATCCGTACATCGAAATCTCTCAGAAGATTCGAACTGGTGGGCCAACCTGGTTCTCTGAAGTGGTAGCAACTGTTGGATTATTGCTCGTGATCTGGGGTGGCATTCGTGCAAAGGCCAATGTGGCAGCGCTGGTAGCAGCGTGGATCACTGGTGCATATTGGTTTACATCGTCCACCAGTGTTGCTAACCCTGCTGTTGGTATCGGCCGAATGTTCTCCGATTCATTTGCGGGCATTGCTCCAGAGTCCATGCCAATGTTTGCACTAATGCAGGTAATCGGTGGAGTTGTGGCTGCTGTCATAATCCGCACGTTGTGGCCAGCAAAGCTCTCCGCATGAGTGGCATTCTTTTTCTCTGCATACACAATGCGGGCCGTTCGCAGATGGCAGCAGGTTTTGCTCGCGAATTATCTGGCGGCGCGGTAACAATCTTGTCGGGTGGCTCTGAACCAGCTGATTCTGTAAATCCTGTTGCAGTGGAAGTGATGAACGAAGTCGGAATCGACATTTCGTCGTTTGTCCCCCAGAAGTACAACGATGAGTTGCTTCACGCCGTTGATGTGGTTGTCACCATGGGTTGTGGCGACACATGCCCATACATACCGGGCAAGAAATACATTGATTGGCCACTTGATGATCCAAAGGGTCAGCCTCTAGACGTCGTGCGACGCATCAGGGATGAAATCAAACAGAATGTGTCTGACTTGTTGTCTCAGTTATAGACATCAAACAGTTCGTTGATGGCCTTTACTTGGCCACCAGATGTTGAAGACATCACGGCAATAGGCATAACGCCAACATTGGCCCATTCTTCAAATCTTTCCCGCACTAATGAAGCTGGTCCGCTTATTGTGTTGTCATCTAGCCATTTGTTTGTCATCAGCGATGGAAGTTTGTCTTTGTCGCCAGCGGCCAATGCTGATTCGATTGCGGTCATCTCTTCTTCGTAACCAGCTGCTCGCCAATAATTGCGATAGTTGGGAAGAGACACATAACCGGTCAATGTGCGGCGATTGATTGCGCGCGCTGCCTCAATGTCTTCATCAATCACAGTTGGGATCATGTTTGAGAGAAAGAAGTCATCACGTCGTGCACTAGAAACTTCGTCGAGTTGCTTGCTCATATGACTGAGTGATGCGTTTGCCCAGATAGCGCCTTCAGCAACTTCTGTTGCCAATTGCAGCATCTTGTTGCGCAATGTCGCAAGATAAATGGGAGGCAAGGCTCCGCCAAAGCGTTCGTTTGCTCGCATTGTCTCTACATAATCTGCAATGTCAGATAATGGCTTTCCTGTTGAAACACCAAGACGTTGTGTCACTGGACCGTGACTGACGCCAATACCGAAACGAAAACGACCCTGGGACATTTCATGAATATGAGATGCGGTGTTCGATGCCTCCACTGGATGGCTGTAATAGATGGGTTGAATGGAAGTCCAATATTGGATGCTGCGTGTTGCATGAGCCAGAGAGACGCACAAACCCATGGTGCCACCGAGGCTTGGGCATGCAAGACCATAAAGGCCCCGATTCTCGGCTTCCACAGCCAAGTCAAGAATTGCCTGGCGTTTTGTGGGTGATGCCACGATGGAAAGGGCGGGACGGAAAGAAGAATCAACCTGAAGCATTCCGATACCGTAGTACCCATGTTGCGTATTGGAATGGTGAGCCCGTACAGCCTCACAATTCCTGGGGGAGTCCAGCAGCAAGTATTGGGCCTTGCCCGCAGTCTGCGCGCCATGGGCCATGAGGTGCGAGTGCTGGGGCCATGCGATGGGCCACCACCCGACCCTTTTGTGACGCCGCTCGGAAATAGCTTGCCGACCGTGGCTAACGGTTCCATTGCGCCCCTTGCGCCGGATGCTTCGGCGGCGCTTCGCACTATCCGTGCATTGAATGACGAAGCCTTTGATGTGTTGCACGTGCATGAGCCGCTGGTCCCTGGCCCGTCGTTGACAGCGCTACTAGTCAAAATGGCACCCGTTGTTGCCACGTTTCATTCAGCTGGAGAGTCGGCTGCCTATCGAACTTTTTCCCGTCAGTTGAAATGGATTGCATCTCGCATCGATATCCGTGTTGCTGTGTCGAAAGATGCAGTGGAGCTTGCGCAGCGATACATCGGTGGAGAGTACGAAGTGCTATTCAACGGAATTGAATTGTCACGATTCGCTGGCACAACCCCGGTGGAAAAAGAGAATGCAATTTTCTTCATTGGTCGTCACGAGCCGCGCAAAGGTCTCAGTGTGTTGTTGGAAGCGATGGCGCTACTTCCCGGTGACGTTCACTTGTGGGTTGCATCTGATGGTCCAGAAACCGAAGAACTGAAACGTCGATTTTCCGCAGATTCGCGAATTGATTGGCTCGGTCGAATCGACGATGCTGAAAAGTATGAACGCCTTCGCCGAGCATCATTGTTTTGTGCACCGTCACTGCGCGGAGAATCCTTTGGCGTGGTGTTGCTTGAGGCGATGGCCGCAGGGACTCCCGTTGTAGCTAGCGATATTGATGGGTATCGAAATGTTGCGACCGATGCAGAGACGGCTGTTCTTGTTGAGCCCGGCAATGTGCAGGCATTGGCATCATCGATGGCGCGAGTCATTGCTGATTCTCGCTTGTCGGAATCTTTGATTTCTTCGGGTCTCGCACATGCTCAGTCATTTTCGATGGATGCTTTAGCCGTGAAATACGTTGCAATGTATGAGCGGGCTCTTCATATGGAGGCAACAAACATCACCACTATTACTGTGCCCCGTATGCTGAAAAGGTTCGAAGGCAGATTCCTGCGTCAATCTCGACTGAACGGAAAAAAGTAACTGCGCCATGAAGTCGCAACGAAAGGTCATATGAATCAGCAACAATGGATTCCTCTTGAGAGGTCAACTGCTACAAACGTGCGCCATATCGCCACTATCTCTGCAGTGATGCATCTTGTGGTGGTTGTCGTATTCACACTGATCGGGGTTCTTGTCGGTCAGTTGTTCGTTGGTATCGCAATCGGTGTGGCAGCAGGTGCATTTTTGGTTCGTTCCATTCGTCGTGGAGCCGAACAAAAAGTCCTGGACAGTCTTGGCGGGGAACCAGCCTCTGAAACAGAGCACGCTCGATTGTTCAATGTGGTTGATGGGCTGTGTGTCGTAGGTGGAGATCAACGGCCCGTGTTGCGAGTCGTAGACGCCGGTTTTCCTATTGCATTGATTGTCGCCATGCCTGGTTCTGCCGGAACCATCGTCGTGTCTTCCGGATTTGTTTCTCTCATGGGTCGAATTGAAACCGAGTCTGTTGTGGCCCATCTCATGGCTCGATTGCGTTCGGGCGATATTTCGCTCACTACGTATCTCATGTCGTTATCTCAATTGCTCGGTCGCATCGGTCTCGGATCGCTCGCGTGTTACATCGTGGCGAAAACAACTGATGAACGCTCTGTATTGGTGGCAGACATTGCTGCCTGTCAAGCAACGCGCTATCCGCCAGGGTTGATTTCTGCGTTAGAGATTGTGGTTGATCATTCCCAAGAGACATTGCACAGGCTGGGGGCGCGTCCGTTGTGGTTTGCAACTCCTCATGGATCGCGCAATGACACCACTCGGGAAGCTGGGCTATCTAGTCTTGGGTTTGAGCGCCCATCTCTCGATGAGCGAATCGCCCTTTTAAAGGAAATCTAAATTGAACAGTTCACGCCGTTTCTTCACACGTCTTGCAGCCGGAGCAATTGTGCTGTCTGTTGTTGCCTCTTGTGGGGGCGGTGGAAGTAGCTCAACAGCGGACACCAATCCAGACGGCACTCCGGTAGATACAACATCGTCGCTAGGTCCAGTGTTTCCGCTTTTGGGAACGCCAGTCACTGACACTGCCGCCGCATCGAGGGTTGCACTTGCCGCCAAGATCGACAACCACCCAAACGCGCGTCCACAAGCAGGCCTTAATAAAGCAGACATTGTGTTTGAAGAGAATGTTGAGTCACTCACACGCTTTGCAGCTGTCTTCCAAAGTCAGGGGAGCGATCCAGTGGGGCCGCTGCGCAGTGGTCGAACTCAAGACATTGACATCCTTGGTGCTTACAACAAGCCGTTGTTTGCATGGAGTGGTGGCAACTATCGCGTGACAAAAGCAATTAACGCAAGTGACCTTGTCAATGTTGGGTACTCAGCATCTCGTGGCAAGGGTGGCTATTACCGAGCCAAGGATAAAAAAGCTCCGTATAACTTGTTTGCAAAGACTTCAGATCTTTGGAAGCTTGCTCCCGAGGGCTCTGGTCCACCGCAACAACAATTTACGTATCGCTCCGAGAGTGATGCTAAGCCTGCAACTTCTGTTGCTGTCGATGGCGCAAAAGTTTCGATGTACAACGTCAAGGTGTATTGGAAATGGGATGCAGCAAGTGGAAACTTCTTGCGGTCAAGCGAGAACGTAAAGCGAGTTCTAGAGCCGCACATGACCGATGACGGACAAGTCAACACTAAAAATGTTGTTGTCTTGTATGTCACATACATTCGCAGCAAGGCCGATCGAAAGAGCCCTCACGCTGTGACAACTGGCGATGGCACCGGGTATGTCATGACCGACGGTGGTCTAATTCCCATCACTTGGACACGTGCCGCACGCACCGACCCCTTCATTTTCAAGGATGCCAACGGTGCAGTCGTACGGTTGACCCCAGGTCGCACCTGGGTGGAATTGGCGTGGAAGAACTCTCTGGCTCAAGTTGATCCAGGCGTCGACCCAGCCAAAGTGGCATGGCCTGTTGTTTAGTCACACTTATTTGGGCGGGGCTTGACCCTGTCACCTAGATACCATTGGGCGCATGAGTTCAACGAATAGTTCTTCTGTGGGCACCCTGCGCGTCAAGCGTGGTCTTGCCGAAATGCTGAAGGGTGGCGTCATCATGGATGTCGTCACGCCTGAACAAGCCCGTGTTGCCGAAGATGCAGGAGCATGCGCAGTGATGGCACTTGAGCGCGTCCCTGCAGACATTCGTCGGGATGGTGGCGTTGCGCGAATGAGCGATCCCGAGATGATTGAAGCCATCAAGGCTTCAGTGCGTATTCCTGTGATGGCAAAAGCTCGTATTGGACATTTCGTTGAAGCACAGATTTTGGAATCACTTGGCGTGGACTTTGTTGATGAATCAGAAGTTCTCACACCAGCCGACGAGAAGCATCACATCGACAAGTTTGCATTTACCGTTCCGTTCGTGTGTGGTGCTACAAACCTTGGTGAAGCGCTTCGTCGTGTATCTGAAGGTGCTTGCATGATTCGTTCAAAGGGCGAAGCCGGCACTGGTAATATTGTTGAAGCAGTTCGACACTTGCGTTCCATCTTTGGTGACATCCGTAAAATTACCCAGGCCGATGCATCAGAGTTATTTGATTGGGCTAAGAACCTCCAAGCTCCATTGCCACTAGTGCAAGAGATTGCCGAGACTGGCAAGTTCCCAGTTCCCATTTTCTGTGCGGGTGGCATTGCAACTCCTGCAGATGCCGCACTCGCCATGCAATTAGGTGCTGAAGCAGTTTTTGTTGGTTCGGGAATTTTTAAGAGCGACGATCCTGCACCACGTGCGAAAGCAATTGTTGAAGCAACGACTCACTTCCGTGACCCACAGATTTTGGCAAAAGTTAGTCGTGGACTGGGCGCTCCAATGACGGGTATCGGCATGGACGAAATTAACGAAGCGCAGAAATTCGCTTCGCGTGGTTGGTAAAACTCATCCATGAACGCGAGGCCTCCGGGTGAACAGTTGCGTCGGGGTGTTGGCCCTTCAAGGGGCTTTTGCTGCTCATTGTGAGTCGCTCGCTTCGATTGGCATAAAGACCATCGAAGTGCGTACGCCTGAACAATTGGCAAATGTCGATGCATTGTTAATGCCTGGTGGCGAATCGAGCACAATGTCTCAGTTGTTGGAATCGTCAGGTTTGTTCGATCCCATCGCTGCGCGCATTGCAAATGGCATGCCGACGTTTGGAACATGTGCGGGCATGATTCTTCTTTCTTCTGAAATTCTCGATGGTCGTAGTGATCAACGCAGCTTTAACGCAATAGATGTCTCAGTTCGACGTAATGCTTTTGGCCGTCAAGTCGATTCTTTCGAATCCGATATTGACACTCGCGTCGGTCAATTCCACGGTGTGTTTATACGGGCACCGCGAATCGAGCGCGTGGGCCCCGAAGTTGAAGTGCTGGGTCGACTCGGAGACGAACCAGTCTTGGTGCAACAGGGAAAGGTGATGGCGGCTTCGTTTCATCCGGAGCTTTCACACGATGTGCGCTTGCACGAGTATTTTGTTTCTTTAATGCCAACTGCAGGAAAGGTGTAGCCAATGTCTGGTCACTCTAAATGGGCAACAATCAAACACAAAAAGGGTGCTGCAGATAAAGCACGCGGAAAATTGTTTGCAAAACTGTCTCGTCAAATTGAAGTAGCAGTAAAAGGTGGCGGAGGAGACATTGAATCAAATGCTTCTCTACGAACTGTTGTGCAAAAGGCTAAGGCTGCACAGATGACGAAAGATGCAATTGATCGAGCAGTGAAGCGTGGGCTTGGAGAAACTGGCGGCGCAAACTACGAGACCATCATGTACGAGGGCTATGCACCAGGCGGTGTGGCGCTTCTTGTTGATGTTCTGACAGATAATCGCAATCGCACTGCTGCAGATGTTCGCAGTGCATTCACAAAGTTCGGTGGTTCTATGGCTGAACCAGGCGCTGTCAGTTGGCAGTTCTCGCGGCGCGGACTCATTTTGGTCCCCATTGCTCTTGAAGAAGACACTGTCATGACTGCCGCGCTCGAGGCCGGAGCAGACGACATAGAGCCAGATGGTGATTCATGGCGAATTCTCACCGACCCCTCAGTGGTGTACGACGTGAAGGACGCTCTGGAAGCCTCTGGTATTGAGGTTCAGAGCGCCGAAAGCACAATGGTGTCATCGAACACCATTGAAGTGACTGTGCTTGAAGATGCGCGTCAGATTCTGCGTATTATGGACATGTTGGAAGATAACGACGATGTTCAAGACGTCTTCGCCAATTTCGATATTGACGAATCATTGATGCAGGAGATTGACTGATGGCCGTTGCAGTAGGGGATCAAGCTCCCGAGTTCACATTGCCAGGCACTGGTTCCCAGTCCTATTCCTTAGCGTCATATCGCGGTAAGCCTGTTGTATTGGTCTTTTATCCTGGTGACGACACTCCGGTATGCACAAAGCAATTGAATTCATACAACAACGAATTGTCTGCTTTTTCTGATGTCGGCGCACAAGTTCTCGCCATCTCGGCACAAGATGTCGCTAGCCACGATGCATTCGCTGAGAAACATGGTTTTGGGTTTCCACTTCTTGCAGATACCGACAAGGCCGTTGCGGGGCTCTACGGAACGGTTGGTCCGCTGGGGTTTCCTCGTCGAAGTGTCTTTGTGATCGATGCCAATGGCACAATCCGCTATGTCCACAGGGCCATAGCTGGCTTGACTTTCCGTCCCGTTGAGGAACTGGTAGCAGCCGTCGAGGCCGCCCGCTGACATTCCCACACAGGCCGCGCGAGCCTGGGGTACAATACGAACCTATGTTCGGTCAGGGTTCTTCAGAGGGGTACATCATCTTGGGTATCGACCCTGGTCTTACTCGTTGTGGGTATGCCGTATTGCAGATGAACTCGGCTCAAGACATCACGGCCAGAGCATTGGGAGTTATTCGCACCCCAACAACTAATTCTCTCCCCGAACGACTTGGTGAAATTCATCAAGAGATCGAGGCGCTACTTGGCGAGTATCGCCCGCATGCAGTGGCCATCGAGCAAGTTTTTTTCCAGAACAACGTTCGTACCGCTATGGGTGTTGGTCAAGCAAGTGGCATTGTGTTGGCGCTTGCTGCGCGCGCGGGCTGCGTAGTTGCTCAGTACACACCGTCACAAGTCAAGAACACGGTGGCCGGTTGGGGTGGCGCAACGAAAGATCAGATTGGTCACATGGTGCAACAGCGACTGCATCTTGAATCTGCACCACAACCGGCAGATGCGGCCGATGCGGCAGCTATTGCGTTGTGTCATTGCTCCATTGCACCGTTCATTGCTTCGCGAGATGCGGCATTGTTGCGAGGCACCACATGATCGGCAGTCTGCGTGGAATAGTGCTTGAACGTTTCACGCCTTCCACAGTTCTCATTGAAGTCGCTGGAGTCGGATATTTGTGTTCTGTGACTACTTCTACATTTGCTGAACTCGAACCGACTGTTTCGGTGTTTCTTCATGTTCATCATCACATTCGCGAAGATGCTCAAACCTTGTTCGGCTTTTCGTCTCGAGTCGAGCGAGATACGTTCAACATCCTGATTGCAACCCATGGAATTGGCCCTGCGATGGCGATGGCAATTTTGTCAACGTATTCACCTACGGCTCTCGTCACTGTTGTTACATCAGGCGACACACAAGCACTCACTGTTGTTCCAGGTGTTGGCAAAAAGACCGCAGAGCGCTTAATGATTGAACTGAAGTCTCGTCTCAATCTCGAGGGAATCTCTGCAGTAGACGCGTACGGATCTGTGCAGTCGGCAGCAGCAGATGTTCGTGAGGCACTCACTGCTTTGGGTTATGGACCAGAAGAAATACGTGAAGCAATGCGTCAACTCACCACCGCAGACGATGCTGAAACAATGTTGCGTGATGCGTTAGCCATGTTGGGAGCTCGCCGTGCGTGATGAGTTTTTAGATCCATTCATTAATTCTGACCGCGAAGTGTCTGACGAAGTAGGTCTTCGTCCGCGTCATCTCGATGATTTTGTTGGTCAACGAGAATTAAAGGAGCATCTAGACATTGTGCTCGGCGCTGCCAAACAACGTGGTCAAGCTGCTGACCATATTTTGTTGGCAGGTCCTCCTGGTCTCGGAAAAACCACTCTTGCTGGAATTGTTGCCGCCGAAATGAACGTAGCAATGCACGTCACTAGTGGTCCTGCACTTGAACGCGCCGGCGACCTCGCATCTATCCTCACCAAACTTGGCGAGGGCGACGTGTTGTTCATTGACGAGATACATCGTCTTTCTCGCGCAGTAGAAGAGATTTTGTATCCGGCAATGGAAGATTTCCAGATCGACATTGTGGTCGGCAAGGGGCCAGCTGCATCATCCATCAGACTCACATTGCCTCGGTTCACTCTCATTGGTGCCACGACGCGCACCGGAATGATTACAGGTCCACTGCGCGACAGATTCGGTTTGGTAGCACGACTCGATTACTACGACGCCGAGGAACTCGATTCCATTGTGACGCGTGCTGCAGGAATTCTTGATGTGCCTGTCACAAAAGAAGCATCTATTCATATTGCTCGTCGTAGTAGGGGAACACCTCGTATTGCTAACCGTTTGCTTCGTCGTGTTCGAGATTTTGCTGAAGTGCGAAGCGATGGTCACATCACTGCCGATACTGCTCTTGAAGCATTGCGGGTGTTCGGGGTCGATGAACTTGGACTCGACAAAGTGGACCGTGCCATCTTGCGTAGTCTCTGCGAGCAGTTTGAAGGCGGACCAGTCGGTCTCACCACATTGGCCATCGCAGTGGGTGAGCAACCAGAGACAGTGGAAGATGTCTACGAACCATTTCTGATACAGCAGGGCCTCATTGCGCGTACGCCACGAGGCCGAGTGGCGATGGATGCTGCTCGCTTGCACCTTGCTAACCCGTAGCCTCTGTGCGTGCAACTTTCTGACATTGACTATGACCTCCCAGAGGTTCGTATTGCTCAAAAGCCAATCGAACCCCGAGATTCAGCCCGATTACTAGTTGCACTTGACACCGACAACGTGCAACATTTGCAGGTCAAAGATCTGGTGTCATTAGTCGGTCCTGGTGATGTCATCGTTGTCAACGATACGCGTGTGTTGCCCGCACGACTCATGCTTCAGCGTCGAACAGGTGGCACAGCAGAAGTGCTACTCCTCGAACAACGTTCTCCTGATCATCGTTTGTGGGAGGCCTTGATCCGACCCGCTCGCAAATTGAAGGAAGGCGAAATTCTCGAATACTTCGGAAAGCGTGTGGTGCGCATTGGACCACGCACCGAAGCGGGCGACACATTCGTTGTAGAAATTATCGACGAAGCCCCTTTGGCATTAGTGAATCGTATTGGTGCGATGCCTCTGCCGCCCTATATTCGCGGTTCATTGCAAGATGGTGAGCGGTATCAAACGGTGTATGCGCGACGCGCGGCTAGTGCTGCTGCGCCCACTGCAGGTTTACATTTCACGCCTGAGCTCATTGATGCCATCACGGCAACGGGTGCTCAGATCCACCGAGTGGAATTAGTGGTGGGCCTCGACACGTTCAAGCCAATATCTGCAGACAATCCATTGGATCACGTCATCCATTCAGAGATGTACAACATTGAGCCGTCAGTGATTGAGGCGTGCACATCTGCCAATCGAGTAATTGCTATTGGTACTACGGCCGTGCGTGCCCTTGAGTCGGCTGGCTCGACTGGAAATCTGTCTGGGCGTACCAATATTTTTATTACACCTGGCTACGAATGGAAGATCGTCGACGTGATGCTGACGAACTTTCATTTGCCGAAGACATCTTTGTTGTTAATGATCGAGTCTTTTGTTGGCAAGAGTTGGCGTCAGTTGTACACAACGGCAATCGAAATGGAATACCGGTTCTTATCGTTCGGTGATGCAATGCTGATATCTCGAGAAAAGAATTAAGTCAAATGTTTCGCGTCAATCTAGATACATCAGCCAGCGAAGGTTCTGCTCGCAGCGCAACTGCAACCACACATCGCGGCACCTACAGCACGCCGTGCTTTATGCCGGTCGGTACGCGTGGCGCCATCAAGTACCTCAGTGCTCGTGACTACGCAGAGTTGGGTGCACAGATTGTGTTGGGCAATACGTATCACCTGATGTTGCGCCCCGGTGCCGAAGTCATCGAGCAATTCGGTGGACTCGGAGCGTTCGCTGCGTGGGAAGGTCTCACGCTCACAGACTCTGGTGGCTTTCAAGTGTTCTCGCTCGACCCAAAGGTTGATGATGACGGCGTCACCTTCAAGTCAACGTACGATGGTTCGTACCATCGTTTTACTCCTGAAATTGCTGTCGGGGTTCAGCAGAAAATTGGTGCAGATATTCAGATGGTGCTCGATGTCTGTACGTCATTGCCGGCAGAGCCCCATGTGGTGCGGCTCGCGTTAGAGCGCACTCATGCTTGGGCAATCCGCGCTCGGGCAGCACATACTCGTACCGATCAGTCGTTGTTCGGCATTGTGCAAGGCGGAACAGATGCAGCGATGCGTGCAGAGAGTGCGCGACGAACGGTTGATGTTGGGTTTGATGGCTATGCCATTGGTGGTTTGTCGGTCGGAGAGTCTCGCGCAGAGATGGTTGATGCAATTGGCGCATGTATCGATGAGTTGCCAAAGGATCAGCCGCGTTATCTCATGGGCGTCGGAGATCCTGCGTCGCTAGTGGAAGCAGTCGCGCTAGGAGTCGATCAATTTGATTGTGTTCTTCAAACGCGTGTTGGTCGACACGGAACTGCGCTGACATCTGAAGGCAAAGTGCATATGAAAAATGCGCAGCACACATTGTCTGAAGAACCGCTCGACGCTTTGTGTCAATGTTGGGTGTGCAAGACCCACACGCGCGGGTATCTGCGTCATCTCACTCAGGTGGGCGAGCCAAGTGCTGCCCGGCTGTTGTCACTTCATAACGTGGCGTGGACAATTCAGTTGATGAACTCAATGAAACTGGCGATTGAAGCAGGCACTTTCAGTGAATTTCGCCGTCAAACCCTCGAGGTTTGGGGCTAGGGAGAACAGTTCCACAGGCAATGGCTCGCTAGGCTTGTCTTCCGTGATTGCTATTTTACTTTCTGCAGAAACCACCACCACCAACAGTGGTAGCCCATGGTTCAGTCTCATTTTCTTTGGTGCCATTTTTGCCGCCATGTATTTCCTCCTACTTCGCCCACAGCGTCGTCGGGTCAAAGAATCTCAAAACCTTCAGTCCTCGATTGCAGTCGACGATGAAGTTATTTTGAACTCAGGTATCTACGGGTTTGTTACTGCTATTGAAGGCGACATTTTGTGGATCGACGTTGCCGACGGCCACGACAAAGAGCGAATTGAAATTCGCGTTGCTCGTGCATCGATTGCTCGTAAGGCCCCCGTTGCAGCCAGTGATTCTCCTGATTCTGAAGCAAAGTAAGTTTCAGTGAGTCGTCGTCCCCTATTGGCCTCGCTTATTGGCATAGTCCTGCTTGCGGTGGGGCTTTTTGGTGGCAACCTTCTCGCTGGCAACACGCCTTCTCTTGGTCTCGACCTGCAAGGTGGCGCTTCTGTCACCATGACGCCACAGGGAACATACGACGCTGATGCACTAACAGTGGCGGTCGACATTATTCGCCAACGCGTCGACTCAATTGGTGTGGCAGAGCCCGAAATTATTCGTCAGGGCGACACGGTCGTTGTCAACTTGCCTGGTGTGAAAGATCAACAGCGGGCACTCGAGCTCGTCGGTCGAACTGGTGCAGTAGAGATGCGCCCAGTGATCAACATGGCAGAGAATCCAGATAGCACCACCACAACAGTGGTGGGGGCAACGACCACCACCATTAAAGGTGCAAGTTCAGACGAGACATCCACAACGCTTGCGCCACCAGCCGGAGGGCTTGGTAGCGCTCGCCGCATTGCTGCTGAGACCACCACAACAACCCTTCCTGCAGATCCCTTAACTGGTCTTGCAGAAGGTCAAACAGTATTGCCTGGCCGTAAAGATGGGTTCATCTATCTGCTTGGCCCAGCGGAGGCAACTGGTGAAGTGTTCTCCAATGATTCAGCCGCTGAGGTCAGCAATGGCGCATGGGTGGTTGTCGCCCCATTGAAAGGTGGAGTTGCCGGCGAAGATCAGTGGAATGCGCTCGCGGCAAAGTGCTTCGCGGGCGGTGCTGATTGCCCAACGAAGCAGATCGCCATTATTTTGGACGGCGAAGTGATTTCGGCTCCGGTAGTACAGGCGCCATCGTTCGATAATTCTGTGCAGATCAGTGGCTCATTTACTGAGAGCGAAGCGAACGAGTTAGCTCGTGTCTTGCAATTCGGTGCAGTGCCAGTGCAGTTCGACATCCCTACGGTTCAGACAGTGTCGGCCACATTAGGTAAAGACTCTTTGAAGGCGGCGATTGTCGCTGGTCTCTTTGGCGTTCTACTGGTTCTCGTTTTCTTGCTGTTCTACTATCGCGTGCTGGCATTAGTTGTTGTCGGTGGACTTACTATCTCTGGTCTATTGCTGTGGAGTGTCATCTCTTGGCTGTCGAAAACCAATGGTCTAGCGCTCACGCTCTCGGGTGTTGCGGGAATCATCGTGTCTATTGGTGTCACGGTGGACTCATACGTGGTTTTCTTTGAGAAGATCAAGGACGACGTTCAGTCAGGCCGCTCGCTGCGTAATTCAGCTGCTCGTGGTTTTGAAAGTGCATGGCGCACAATCCTCGCTGCTGACACGGTGTCGTTTATCGGCGCGTTGATCTTATGGTGGCTTACAGTTGGTCCTGTACGTGGTTTTGCGTTCTTCTTAGGCCTATCCACCTTGTCTGACATAGTTGTTTCTTACTTTTTCACGCGACCAACAGTTTTGCTTTTGGCGCGCACAAAATTTATGAATAAAGGTCGCATCTTAGGAATCGCGCCATCAACAACTGAGGCGGTGTCATCATGAGAGTCGGCATGAGGCGTTTGTATCGTGGCGAAACCACGTTTAATTTTTATGGACGTCGAAATATTGGGTTCATTGCATCTGGATTTTTGGTTGTCGTCACAATCCTTTCCTTGTTCACACAAGGTCTCAACCTCGGCATCGACTTTAAGGGCGGCGTTGCTTTTGAAGTGCCGATGCAGGGATCGATATCCATTGAGGTTGTTGAAGAGGTCTTGGAGAGTGAAGGTGTCCTCGATGATGGCATTAAAATTCAGACATTGAAATCTGAAACAGAGAGTCGCATTCGTATTCAACTTGGAGATCAAACCCCAGAAAAAGTCACAGCAATACAGACCGCGCTAGTTGAGAAGGCAAAACTCACAGTGAACGATGTGAGCGTGTCGACTGTTAGTTCTACGTGGGGTAGGAATATCACGTTGAAGGCAATAAATGCACTTCTGGTGTTCTTTCTGGTCGTCTCCATATTTATCTCATTGCGTTTCGAGTGGCGAATGGCAATATCCGCGATCGCTGCAATGGCCCACGACGTTGCGATTAGCGTGGGCCTGTATTCGGTTCTTGGTCTTGAAGTCACTCCAGCAACTGTGGTGGCATTCCTCACCATTCTTGGTTTCTCGTTGTACGACACCATTGTTGTGTTCGACAAAGTGCATGAAAACACCAGCAGATTTAGCGGTTCGAAAGTCTCGTACGGTGATGTAGTAAATGTGTCAATGAATCAAGTGCTGATGCGTTCTCTGAACACTTCGCTTGCTGCAGTGCTTCCTGTTTTGAGTCTCTTGGTTGTTGGATCTGGTGTATTTGGAGCAGTTGCACTGCGCGAATTTGCTCTGGCACTTCTAGTTGGATTGGCTACGGGTGCTTATTCTTCGATTTATATTGCGACACCTCTTCTTGGTCTCCTAAAAGAACGATCCGCTCAATTCGCCTCGGGCCGTGGTCAATTGTCATTGGGGCCAGACATGGAGCATCTCATGTCTACAGGAGCACCTGTTGGTCGTCGTGCCTCCGCAAGTGCTTCGGCCGCAGCCAGCTCTGGGTCTGCCTTGCGACCGCCGGTTGACGCAATTCTTAGCCATCCACCGCGACCACGGAAAAAGTCTCGTCGCTAAGATTGTTGTATGGGTACTGCCGACCGCGTTCTTCCGTGGAGACGGCACCACAGTGCGCCGATTGAGGAACTAGCGCCTCTCCTTACCGCTTTTAGGAAGCGACACCCAAAGGCAACTGTATCGATGGTCAATAAGGCCTACGAGGTTGCACGTGTTGCTCATACACATCAGATGCGTTCCTCCGGTGAGGCATACATCAATCACCCCATTGCGGTTGCGCGCATCGTGGCAGATATCGGTCTCGATGAGATTTCCCTCACAGCTGCACTTTTGCATGATGCTGTTGAAGACACAGAGATCACATTAGAAGATGTGCGCCGTGACTTTGGAGAAGAAGTCGCAACTCTTGTTGATGGCGTCACCAAATTAGAACGCTTGCAATTCGATTCACGTGAGGCTCAGCAGGCTGCAACTATGCGCAAGATGCTCGTTGCAATGGCACGTGACATGCGCGTCTTGGTCATTAAATTGGCTGATCGATTACACAACATGCGCACGCTGGCTGGAGTGCCTATAGAGAAACAACAGCGCACCGCGCAAGAGACACTCGACATTTATGCACCTCTTGCTAATCGGCTAGGCATGCAAGAGATTAAGCAGCAACTAGAAGATCTTTCGTTTGCTGCTTTGTATCCGAAACGGTTTGCAGAACTTGATCACTTGGTGTCAACTCGTACGCCAGAACGAGACATCTACCTGGCAAAGGCCATCGCAGAAATCACAGCCCGTCTCACGGAAGTGAATATCTCTGCTGAAGTAACCGGTCGAGGAAAGCATCTGTGGAGCATCTACGAAAAGATGGTGCAGAAAGATCGTGACTTCGACGAAATATTCGATCTTGTTGCAGTCCGCATCATTGTTGACAGTATTCGTGATTGCTATGGAGCACTCGGTTGCATTCACGGTAAGTGGCGACCTGTGGTCGGTCGCTTCAAGGATTACATCGCGATGCCGAAATACAATCTGTATCAGTCGTTGCACACAACAGTTATTGGCCCGAGCGGTAAGCCTGTGGAGGTGCAGATTCGCACTAGGGAAATGCACGAACGTGCTGAAAGAGGTGTTGCTGCGCACTTTTCCTATAAGGAAGGCACTGACGCGACTGACTCAGACTGGTTAAACAGAATTATTGACTGGCAGTCAGATATTTCTGACCCGAACGAGTTCATGGCTGACTTAAAGAGTGACCTTGAGCAGGAAGAAGTGTTTGTCTTCACGCCGAAAGGTCGCGTGATTACACTGCCCGTGAATTCCACGCCGGTTGACTTTGCATATGCAGTGCATACAGAGGTGGGTCACTCCTGTGTTGGCGCTCGCGTGAATGGACGGCTCGTTTCGCTCGATGTGTCTCTCGTGTCTGGTGACTCTTGTGAAATTTTCACTTCAAAGGTTGAAGGTGCTGGGCCGTCACGGGATTGGCTTGGATTTGTGCAGTCGCCTCGTGCGCGAACCAAGATTAAGAACTGGTTCTCGCGCGAACGTCATGACGACATGGTGGAAGCGGGTCGTGATGAACTCACGGCTGAATTGCGTCGAGAGGGTTTGCCCGTGCAGCGCATTTGGACTTCTGATGCATTCCTTCAGGAACTTGAAGCTTTGAATATGACAGATCTGGAGACCTTGTTTGCTGCTATCGGCGAGCATCATGTTTCAGCGAGGGGATTTGCTCAACGTATTGGTCGCTCGGTTCGTCGAGAGGGAAGTGACGAACAACTTGCAATGCCGATGCGCGTTGATCGCGTTACATCTGAGCGTCGCGCGTCCACCGGTATTCATGTGGAAGGGCTCGAAGATGTCTTGGTGCGACTTTCTCGTTGTTGCACTCCCGTACCTGGTGATGACATCGTCGGATACATCACAAAAGGTCGCGGGGTTAGCGTGCACCGTGCCGACTGTGCAAATGCTGAATCACTTGTAGAAGGTGAGCCGGCTCGCACCATTGAAGTGGAGTGGGCCCGCACATCGCCAGGCACGGTGTTTACTGCCGGAGTTGAGGTGGTCGCACTCGACCGCAGCAGACTATTGCGAGATGTTGCGAACGCTCTTTCGGAACAGCACGTCAACATTGTCGCTTGCAGTACTCATACGGGCTCAGACAGGGTCGCAAAAATGCGCTTCGAGTTTGAGTTGGCCGACCCCAATCACCTTGAGGCTGTTTTGCGCATGATTAAGTCAATTGATTCGGTCTACGACGCATATCGCATCGTGCCTGGGGGTTCGTCCGACTAGCCTGATTAGTCGTGGCCACCTTTCAAACCAGTCCCGGCACAAGGGATATCTTGCCTCCCGACGCAGGGAGATGGAGAGAATTGGTGCGCATCTTTGCTGATGGCGTTGAATCTGCTGGGTACCAATGCATCGTGCCTCCCATGTTTGAAGATCTCGGCGTGTTTCTTCGGCTTGGTGATGCCACAGATGTGGTGACCAAAGAGATGTATGACTTTGAAGACAAGGGAGGGCGTCATATTGCGCTTCGACCAGAACACACCGCAAGCGTGTGTCGCGCCTATGCACAGCATCGTCCTACGCCGCCGTGGAAGGTGTGGTACTCGGGGCCGAACTTTCGATACGAACGCCCTCAGGCCGGACGGTTCCGACAATTTGATCAAGTGGGTATTGAAGTGCTTGGTGTCGACGACGCATTGCTTGATGTTGAGGTCATTGCTCTTGGATGGCAGTTCTACCAATCCGTCGGATTGAAAAATGTGAGTCTCATTGTGAACTCTCTTGGTGACAATGGAGACCGCACTCGTTACGTAGAAGCGTTGGCCTTGTATTTCTCAGAACGCGCACACCAGTTGAGTCCAGAGGCTTTAGCAACGCTTGAAAGAAATCCACTGAGGGTTCTTGATTCAAAGCGGGGGCAAGACGCAGATGTCATTGCAGGCGCACCAACTATTGGTCAGTTTCTTAGCCTAAGCGCCGCTGAACATTTTGCCGCCGTGTGCGCTGGTTTGAAAACTCTTGATATTCCGTTCACGGTGAACGAGCGATTGGTGCGCGGTCTCGACTACTACCGCCGCACCACATTCGAATTCATCTCCACTGCGCTCGATTCAGCACAAAATGCTGTGGGTGGCGGCGGGCGGTACGACGGCCTAGTCGAAGATCTGGGTGGCCCTGCCACCGCTGGCATTGGATTTGCATTAGGTGTTGATCGAACCTTGCTCGCGTGTGACGCAGAGAAGTGTTTCGAATTTGGCTCTCCACAGATCGACGTCTTTGTTATCGATACAACGGACGGCACGCATGCTTTGCGTTTGACGACACTTCTTCGTGCTTCAGGATTTTCAGCAGATCGCGCCTTTGACGGACGCAGCATGAAAGCACAGATGAAAGGTGCCGACCGTAGTGGCGCTCTTGTTGCTGTGATCATCGGCGAATCAGAAGCAGAGCAATCAACCTGTACCGTTCGTAACCTTTCCACCTCAGAACAGACAACAATTCCCCTCGTTGATCTCCAGAGCCATCTGCAGTCAATTGTTGGGCCGAAACAGCCGCGGAGGCAATCACAATGACATCGACAGCAATGAGAACACATATGTGTGGCGTGCTCGATGTGTCGCACATCGGACAAACGGTCTCAATTTGTGGTTGGGTAGGTCGCCGTCGTGAGCATGGTGAACATCTTGCTTTTGTAGATCTTCGTGATCATTCGGGTGTTGTCCAATGTGTAGTTGACAACGACGTTGATGTGCGCAGTGAATACGTCATTCGTATTACTGGTGTCGTGCGGGCCCGTCCCGAGGGCACGGTAAATGCGGGGCTTCCTACAGGTGCTGTCGAAATAGGTGAATGCGTTGTAGAGGTACTGAACTCAGCTGAACCGCCACCGTTTCCTGTTGATGCGCGAGCCGACGATGTTGACGAGTCTGTTCGTCTGAAGTATCGGTACATCGACATTCGTCGTGAACGTATGCAACGCAACCTGCGTGTGCGTTCAAAAATCAACAGTGCTATTCGCAGCGAGATGGAAAGTAATGGCTTTGTAGAAGTTGAGACTCCCATGTTGATGCCTTCCACTCCTGAAGGTGCACGCGAATTCTTAGTGCCCTCACGAAAAGAACCTGGTTCATTTTTTGCGTTGCCACAATCACCGCAGTTGTGGAAGCAATTGTTGATGGTTGCTGGAGTTGACCGCTACTACCAGATTGCGCGTTGTTTGCGCGACGAAGACCTTCGTGCTGATCGTCAGTACGAATTTATGCAACTAGACGCAGAAATGTCCTTTGTGTCTCAGGATGATGTGTTGGAAAACATTGGTCGGGCAGTGGTTGCTGCGGCGATTGCAGTAACAGGTGAGGCGCCACCCGAAATTGAGCGAATCACATGGCGCGACGCCATGGAGCGTTTCGGAATTGATAAGCCAGACTTGCGCTTTGGCATGGAACTAGTGGAACTCACTTCTTTGTTCGCTGCCACTGAGTTCAAGGCCTTTGCTGGAGCTGCCTGTATCAAGGGCATCCGGGTTGACGCAGTCACTTATCCAGACGCTGCTGCATCCGGTCGTAACAAGCTTGATGCTCTCACAGACAGAGCAAAAAAGATTGGTGCTAAAGGCCTCGTGTGGATGAAAGTTGGCGCCGATGGGGCACTCGATTCTCCTGTTGCCAAGTTTTTGACAGACTCCGAGAGAGAAGCATTGGTCACGACTATGGGTGCCGTTGAAGGTGACTTGTTGCTTCTCGTTGCAGACGAGTGGGAAACAACAGTTGAGGTATTGGGGCAATTGCGAAACGACATTGGTCGCCCGCCAGTGCATCAAGGGCCGTACCGATATGTATGGGTCACAGAGTTCCCTCTATTTGTAGGAGTGGACCCAGTGTCAGGTAAACCTCGCCCGGGTCACCATCCGTTTTGTCATCCGCACCCTGACGACCTTCATCTCTTCGACTCAGACCCGTTACAGGTGCGTGCTCTTGCATACGACCTTGTGTTGAATGGTTGGGAACTTGGTTCTGGGTCTATTCGTATTCATGAGCCAGAATTGCAACGACGAGTGTTCAACCAATTAGGAATTTCCGACGAAGAGGCAGATCGTCGTTTCGGATTTTTCTTGCAGCCATTCAAATACGGAGCGCCACCACACGGTGGGTTTGCTTTCGGTATCGATCGATTGGCCGCGATTCTCGCTGGTGAAGAAAACATTCGCGAAGTAATTGCATTTCCAAAGACTCAAAGTGGTTCAGACCCGATGACAAACGCACCTACTCCTGTGGAGAGTGCACAGTTGGCAGAACTCGGATTGCGACTGCTGCCACCACCTGCCTCGTCGTGATGTCATGAGTTCTCCAGATCTGTTTTCAGCCTCGGGAGAAGAACGCATGATGAAGAGAGCGCCGCTTGCCGCTCGTATGCGGCCTACGACGCTAGATGAAGTGATTGGACAGGATCATCTCGTTGGGCCAAGTGGCCCACTGAGAAAGTTGATCGAAGCCGACCGAATGTCTTCCATCATTTTGTGGGGACCTCCGGGAACTGGAAAGACAACACTTGCTGAACTGATTGCAGTTACTACCAAGCGCGAATTCGAACGGCTGTCTGCCGTGACGGCAGGCGTAAAGGACATTCGTGAAGTGATAGATATCGCGCGACGTCGACTGTCGATTGATGACAGAGCAACTGTCGTCTTTGTAGACGAGATTCACAGGTTCACAACTGTGCAGCAAGATGCACTGTTGCATGCTGTAGAGATAGGGCTTATCACGCTGGTGGGTGCTACCACCGAGAATCCTGCTTTCTCTGTGAACCCTGCATTGCGCAGTAGATCGTCTGTGTTTGGTCTCAAGCCTGTGAATGCAGAAGCAGTTGAAGTGTTGCTTCGTAAAGCCGCTGTGCTCGAGGGCTTTGTTGCCGATGATTCTGCTCTCGAAATAATTGCTCTGCGCTCTACAGGCGATGCGCGGCAAGCGTTAACAGCGTTTGAAGTCTGTTGTTCACTTGCTACCGATAAGCACATCACCCTCGAACACGCAACAACGGCACTCGATACGAGCGTTTCACGACTCGGTCGTGACGATCACTATGACGTAATTTCTGCATTCATTAAGTCCATGCGAGCGAGCGAAGTAGATATTGCATTGCATTGGTTAGCGCGCATGGTGGAGGCTGGCGAAGATCCGCGGTTTATCGCACGTCGCATGATGATTTTTGCAAGCGAAGATATTGGCATGGCCGATGCAGCAGCTTTGCCATTCGCAGTAGCAGTCGCTGAATCACTGGAGCGCGTGGGATTGCCCGAGGCTATTCATCAATTGGCCCATGGTGTGGTGTATCTCGCACTTGCGCCAAAGAGCCGCAGCGTCACAGATGCGATAAGTGCGGCAATGGAAGATGTTCGTTCTGGCCATACAGGCCAGGCGCCTGCGACTACTCAGAACCCACCGTCATATCGTCCAATTGGTGTCGATGATTTTCGGTACTACCGTGGGTGACATGAGTCGAATAAGCGAGCCCGTCCAATGATGCGTCGACTGTTTTGGTTTCTCCTCGGCGCTGTTGCCGGTGTAGTGGGCATGTCGTGGGCTAAGCGAAAAGTTGTTGATTTTTCGGAACAGGTCACACTGGCCTCAGTGGTTTCAGCATTGGTACACGGAGCCCAGACTGTGGTTGCAAGTCTCGTCGGTTATGTGCAGAGTCTTCTTGGTGGCAAGGAAGCCACCGACTTTGACTCCGATACGTATTCGGGCATCTAGCAACGTCCCCAGTTATCGCTAATTCTCCCCAGCCCCGAAGTGCCCAGAGATAGGATGGGTGCTTCATGGCC